>NZ_CP066787.1 GCF_016598595.1 Martelella lutilitoris | reverse complement strand
TGTTCCACCGAGGGCGGGCGTCGTGAATGGATGGGGGTGCTTGCCCGCGCCCCTATCGACCTCTTGAGATCGGCCTTCGACGGCAGCCGGCAGCGCCATGCGGCGCGCCGGTTTGTCGGACCGGAGGTCGGCCTTCTTCAGTTGTGTGCGAAAGCGCCCGTGACGGGAACGCCCTTCCATCTCGGCGAGGCGACCATGACGCGCTGCATCGTGGAGATCGACGGTCGGCGCGGTTATGCCGTGGTGCTCGGCCGCGATCCGGAGCGGGCTGAACTCGCCGCCTTCTTCGACGCGCTGCTGCAGGATCCGCAGTCGCACGCCCTGCTCGCATTGGAGCTGCTGCAGCCGGCCGAAGACGCCATCATGGCGCGGCGATGCCGCAAGGCCGAGGAGGCGCAGAAGACGGCGGCGCATTTCTTCACCGCGACGAGACAAGGAAGTGCACCGTGAAAATCGAGATCGACCGGCGTGGCACGGATCGTATCCACGAGGACCAGCGCGTATTCCGTCGGCTTCTGGAAGCCTTCTCCTACCCCGGCAAAGTCGTGGTCCTTGCTGAAGGCAAGGCGGCGCACGCGGTCGTTCTGTCAACATTGGCCGACACTACGACACCGCTCTGGATCGACGAAAGCTTCGTGGATATTCGGGATCGCGCAATCGCGGCGCGGTGGCCGATGGTGGATAGAAAGTCCTGCACCTTTGCCCTCTGTCGTGGCGAGATGCTGGATCGGATCGATATCTTTCCGAAGGGAAGCCCGGCCGACCCGCATCTTTCCGCCACGGTCATTGCGGAGGTCACGGGCCTTTCGGGCGGTCCGGCGCTCAACCTTTCGGGGCCGGGAATCGGACCCGGGGGTCGGACCCTCGCCCCCCTTGGCCTGCCGGCGACGTTTCTCGCGCAATGGACGTGCAACAACGCTGCCTATCCGCTCGGCGTCGACCTCATCCTGACGGCGGGAGATTGGTGCGCCTGCCTTCCCCGTAGCGTGAGGCTGGAGATATCCGATGTACGTTCCCGTTAAGGGCGGCGAGGCCGCTATCGCTGCAAGTCTTGATGCGCTGGCGCGCAGGCGTCGGGGTGATCCCTCCGTGCCGGAACTCACGGTTGCCCAGATAGGTGAGCAGATGCGCGGTGCAGTGGACAGGGTTATGACCGAAGGTGCGCTTTACGATCGGGACCTCGCAGCCCTTGCGCTTAAACAGGCACAGGGCGACGTGGCAGAGGCGACGTTCCTGCTGCGCGCCCATCGTGCGACCTTGCGGCGTATGGGCCATAGCGCGCCTATCGACTTTTCGGCCATCCGTCACGACCGGCATATCTCAGCCGCGGTGAAGGAACTGCCGGGCGGCCAGATTCTGGGGGCGACCTACGACTATACCCACCGGCTGCTCGATTTCTCGCTCATGGAGGAGGCGGCTTTTTTTCCTCTTCCCGAGGAGGTTGCGAGCACTCCATGCGCGCCTCCCTCATCCCGCTGCCGCGATCGCCTTCCCGGGGAGAGTCAGGAGCGGGAGGAGGCGCCGGTCGACATCACGCGGGTGCCGCTGCGTCCTCCCTACGGTGCATCCGAAACGCTCGGCCATCTGGTGCGGGGCGAGGAAGGCTTCTTGACGGGCATTGCCTATACGCGCCTTCGCACCGCCGGCGCGTCCCATCCCTATGTCGAGGAGCTTTCCGCAGGGGAAGTCGAGGTTTTCGTCGAGTTGGAGGAGCTCGGCCTCACCGTCTCTGTTGGCGATATCGAGGTGACGGCCTGCCGCATGGTGGCCCCGGTACTCGACGGGCGGCAATCGCATCTGTCCCCGGGCTTCGGCGTTGCCTTCGGCGCCAACGAGCGCAAGGCCGTGGCGATGGCGACAGTCGATCAGGCGATGAAATCTGGGCTCGACCCGGACCTAGTGCTGACGCATGGCGACGGGGTCGAGGCGAGCGGCTACGTCTCGCATCTCAAGCTGCCGCACTACTCCGATTTCCAGGCCGATCTCGAAACGATCCGGAGGCTTGCCGACGATGACTGAGACCTTCGCCTATCTCGATGAAGACAGCAAACGCTCCGTCCGTCGTACCATTCTGAAGGCACTAGCCGTTCCCGGTTACCAGGTGCCCTTCATCGCGCCGGAAATGCCGATCGCCTATGGTTGGGGTGTTGGCGGCATGGTCGTGACCGCAAGCCTCATCGGTGCAGACGACCGTCTGAAAGTGACCGACCACGGCTCCGACGAGACCGTGAATGCCGTCAATATCCGCGCCTTCTTCACGCGCACCGCCTTCGTTGCCACCACGACCCGGACCCGTGAGGCAACGCTGATCCAGGTCCGCCAGCGCGTGCCCGAGGCGATGCTCGCAGAGGGACAGGTCGTCGTCTACCAGGTGCCGCGGCCGGACCCGCTGCGCGCCTTCGTCAATTCAGCCGGCGAGGCGGCCCGCATGCACGCGGCATCTGACTACGGTCGGGTCTATACGCGGCTCTTCGAGGAGAGGGCGGGAAGCGGAAGCGTCGCCCAGCCCGGCTATGACTATCCCGTCATGGTGGAAGGTCGCTATCTGATGTCACCTTCTCCTATCCCCAAGCGCGACAATGTCCGCCTCGACAATTCACCGGCCATCCAGATCTTCGGCGCGGCACGCGAACGCCGACTCTATGCGCTGCCACCCTATACGCGCGTGGAAAGCATCGCCTTCGAGGACGTTCCCTTTAACACCAGTCATCCCTCGGACGGACGGCAATGCGTGATATGCGGGTGCGCCACGAGCCATCTCGACCACCTTCTCCTCAAGGACGACGGAACGAGCGAATGGGTCTGCTCCGACACGGAATGCTGTGCCGAGCGTGCGGAGGAAGCCGCCAGTGCCTGACCTACCGCAGCCCCTCCTGACGCTTGACCACATCTCCTTCGGCGGGCGCATCGTGCGAGGTGCTTCGCTTTCGCTCTATCCAGGCGAGGTTCTTTGTCTCGTTGGAAAATCCGGCGCGGGAAAGTCGACAATGCTGCGCACGGCGGCCGGATGCCTGCCTCCGACGAAGGGTCAGGTCCTGCTCTCCGTCGATGACGGGACGCCGCTGTCTCTCTACGATCTGCCGGAGCAGGCCCTCGTCCCGCTCCGCCGCCGGCGGTTCGGCTTCGTCGCACAGGATGCCCGCGATACGCTCGACCTGGCCGCGAGCGCTGCCGCCAACATCGCCCAGACGCTCTTCGACAATGGCGAACGCCACTTCGGCCGGGCCTTGGAGGCTGCACGGCACTGGTTTGGGGCACTGGACCTTGATGAAGCGCGGATGCGGGACCTGCCAGGCGCCTTTTCCGGCGGCATGCAGCAGCGGCTGCAAATCGCTCGCGCGCTCGTGCACGAGCCGGACATCCTGCTCCTGGACGAACCAACGACGGGCCTCGACACGTCCGCCCAGGCGCGGCTCCTGAGGCTCTTGTCCGAACTCCAGCGCCGGACGGACGTGGCGATGCTGCTCGTGACCCACGACTTGCGCATAGCCCGACTCCTCGCGCACCGCGTCATCGTTCTGCACGAGGGGCGGATCGTCGAGGAAGCGCCGCCGGACCGATTGGTTGCCGATCCCTGCCATCCAGCAAGTCGCGATCTCGTCGCGTCGATGATTTGAGTGTTCGAATGACGATCCTGTGTGTCGAAGGCCTTGCGAAACGTTATGGCGACCGGACAATCGGCCCGGCGACCTTCACGCTGACGGCGGGCGAGGTGGGACTGGTCGTCGGCGGCTCGGGCTCGGGAAAATCGACGCTGCTGGACCTTATCTACGGTACTCGCGTGGCGAGCGCGGGCACGGCGATCCTGGATACCGGCGGGTGGCGGCGCGATCTTCTCACCCTTTCCGTGGTGGAACTGATCTCGATCAGGCGTTCGACCATTGGCTATTGCACGCAGTTTCTGACAGCTATTCCGGGCAAGTCCGGACTCGACCTTGCCCGAGAGATGGCCGCGCCCGGCACTTGCCTCACCGAAATAGAAGGGCTCTTTGAGCAGTTGGCGCTGCCGCCACATATCTGGGACCTGCCTGCCGTGACCTGGTCCGGTGGAGAGAAGCAACGTCTCAACATCGCGCTCGCCGCCTTGCGGCGACCGCGAATACTTCTACTCGATGAGCCCTTCGCCTCGCTCGATCGACCGCTGCACCCCATCATTTGGTCTTTTCTATCGGACTTGGCGAGAGCGGGCACCGCGTCGCTCATCGGCGTGCACCAAACCGAGGACGGCATCCCAACGGCAAGGACAGCGATCTCACTGGATCTAACAAAAGGGTAGCGTCCGCGCACGTGGTGTAATTCCGGAGGCTCATTGAGGCGGAAACGGCGGTGGAGAATGAGCTGCCGTATTCGTTGAGCGCAAGGTGGGCACCGGGCCTGTCGGAGAAGATGTCGCCCGCGACTTCGTCATGGCGCATCGTCCCACATCCATCATCCAGCGCACGGCAACAGTCGAGGAAGTAGCAAACCTAGAGTCTGTCAGGTTTACTTTGAGCCATATCCTGCATGTCTGATGTAGTTGGAACACTCCTGCGGGCTGAACGCCTTCAGGAGTTCACCTATTCGTCTCCATGTTGTTTCCACGGTTCTTTCGTCCGCCTTTCTGACGAGCGTCTTGAGCTTGGCGAACATCATCTCGATGGGATTGAGGTCTGGACTGTATGGCGGCAGGAAGAAGAGGTGCGCGCCGACATCACGGATCGCATCGCGGGCCGGCTTTCCTTTGTGACTTCCCAGATTGTCGAGGATGACGATATCGCCAGCCTTCAGCGTTGGCACCAGGCATTGCTGGACCCATGCTGTGAAGGCGATGCCATTGATGGGGCCATCAAGGGGCACCGTAAACTTAACACCCGATAGGCTCTGGTTTGCCCGGTTGCTCGACTTGTCGACTAAATCCGAGCGATTTCCGCCCATATGCTCATGGCTGAGGCGCGCAGTTCGCGATGGTGGCTGGTGGAAATGTCGTGGCGAGGGATGTGGAAGAGGTTGGCGATCGGATCGTGAATGGAAACGAAGCGTTGGAGATGTCGCTTTGACTTGAAGCGCTTCATGATCCGCTCTCGCCGTCGGACTGGCTGGTGGGAATTCTCCGCCCGATTGTTCAGGCCCTTATGCGAGCGGTGCTCGACGCCGTGCATGATTTTCTGCTTTGCGGCTGCATAGGAGCGAAGCTTGTCGGTGATCATCACGCGCGGCGATCGTCCCTGGCCTTTCAAAAGCTTGCGCATCAGGCGCTTGGCCGCCTTGGTGTCGCGGCGGCTTTGCACCAGGACCTCCAGGACGAAACCGTCCTGATCCACGGCGCGCCATAGCCAATGCTTCTTGCCCCGGATCGAGATAACGGCCTCATCTAGGTGCCACTTATCACCAAGCCGCCCGGATGACCGGCGACGGATCTCGTTGGCGAAGGTCCGGCCAAACTTCTCCGCCCACAGTCTGTCGGTCTGATGCGAGACAATGATGCCACGCGCCGCCAACAAATCCTCTACCATCCGCAGGCTCAGGGGAAAGCGGAAATAGAGCCACACCGCATGGGCGATGATTTCGGGTGGAAAACGATGGCGGCGGTAAAGAGGATCTCGGTCAGTCATGGCCGAGCATCCCACATTCAGGTCCAAGCTTCGTTAAGTTGACGATGCCTAACGCACTGGTATTGTTCCCCTTGAGCATTTAGATTTGCTCGTCTTCTGTATATGCTTGCTGGCACGGAGCATTTACAGGGAGAGGCGCCTGTCGCGATGGGGGAAACGGAGAACGCACTGAGAGTCAGCGATTTTCTGCTGGAACTTTACCATGACGCCTCGGAATGTACGCCCGACGTACTCCGCCTCCGCGTATTGAAAAACCTGCAGCGCTTCATTCCCTTCGATTTCGGGGTGTGGGGTGGCGGCTGGGCGGATGGCCGGCTGGTCACGGACCTGACCGTTCTCAACCAAAGCGAGGCGATATTGGGCGAGTGGGCATCTGTCGCCCGGGAGGACGCCTTCTGCGATCTGACACTCAATCGTCTGGGCGCGACGGCCCGCTTCGATGACGTTCCGGACTATCGCACAAGTCTGGCCTACAACGAGCATTGGCGACGCTTCGACGCTTCGCACATGATGGCCACCATCGTCGGTGAAAAAACCGACGGCTATGTCAGCTTCGTGGGACTTTGCGCGGATGACAGGCCGATGACTTTCTCCGACACCGAGCGCATGTTCAAGCAGTTGCTTATGCCGCACTTGTCCCAGGCGCTGCGCATGAACCGAGAACTGTGGACCGGCCGCGCCGCGATAGGCCATGAAGCTGTCGGGCTGATCGACGGGGAAGGTTGGGTGCTGTGCGTCCATGGGCCTTTCCATGATTTTACCGCAAACGAATGGGGTGCGCGTGTCGCACAGCTTCCCGCCCACGTTATGAGCGCGCTCAAGCGCGGCCGACGGTGGCGGGGACAAATGCTGGACATGCGTTTGTCTCCATTCGGCCGAAATTATTTCGTTCACCTGTCGATCCATCCGATCCTTTCGAGCTTGTCTCCGCGTGAACGCGAAGTCGCTCGATTGTTCGCATCCGGCATGACCACCAAGCAGGTCGCGCGTGCCCTGGGCACATCGCCCTCCACCGTTCGCAATCAGATTGTACACATCTACGAAAAGCTCGGTATTTCCAGTAAAGCGCAGCTCGCGACACTTGCTGGCGGGAAGTAACTGCCCGTGCTGCGCTGTCAATAGGGCAAATGCTCTATTCTCAATCGAGCCTGGACTCGGTATACCTTGGGTAGCCTGCCAGATGAGAGCGGGCGTAACCGGAGGGTGCATGTGGGATTTTAGTGTTGGCAGGGCGATGGGTCTGATGATGCAGACCCTGCCTTTCGTCGTGCTCAGGATGGCGGTCTATTTCGGGATCACGCTGGCCTATATTCTTGTGACCGGCGCTGGCGCGGGAATCGGATTTGGCGTTGGTGCTTTGGGCGATGCCGGTTTTCAGGCCGGTTCGACCTTCTGGGGCGGCCTGATCGGCTTCGGTATTGTCGGAGCCGTCATGTACTGGGCGCGCGAATACATCCTCTACATCGTCAAGGCGGGGCATATTGCCGTGCTGGTCGAGTTGATGGACGGCAAGCCAATGCCCGCGGGGCGCTCGCAGGTCGGGCATGGCAGAGTCGTCGTGACGGAGCGGTTCGCGCAGGCCAGCGTGCTATTCGCCGTCGACCAGCTCATCAAAGGCGTGTTGCGGGCGATCACGGGGCTGGTCCGGGGTATTCTGACCATATTGCCGATACCCGGCGCCCGGCAATTGACCGGCATCCTGCATGCCTTCCTGAGGGTAGCGGTCGGGTTCATCGACGAGGTGATCCTGGCCTACGCCATCAGAACCGGCTCGACCAATCCGTGCGGTTCGGCCAAGGACGCGCTGGTGCTCTATGGGCAGAACTACAAGGTGATGCTCAAGAACGCCGCCTGGCTGGCCATCATCGTTTATCTCCTGAGCTTTGTCGTTTTTCTGGTGATGCTCGCGCCCGCGGCGCTGATCGTCTACCTGATGCCGGGCGCATGGTCGGCTGGCGGGTTCGTGTTCGCGCTTTTGTTCGCCTGGGCCGTCAAGGCCGCAGTTTTGGAACCCTTCGCCATCACCTGCCTGATGCAGGTCTATTTCAAGTCCATCGAAGGCCAGCGGCCCGATCCCGAATGGGATGCGCGGCTCGAGCAGATGTCGGGCAAGTTCCGCGAGCTCAAGGCGCGTGCCTTCGGCGAGCGGGCACGGCCAGATGCCAGCGCCGAACTTGCCTGATGGGAAACAATACGAGGAAGTTGATCATGAGACCCTTTGCCGTCTTGTTGCTGACGCTCGCCGCGGCCTGCACGCCGTCCATCGCGGTCGCCGAGGATGTGATGGTCGTTTATGATGGCTCAGGTTCGATGTGGGGGCAGATCGACGGCGTCTCCAAGGTCGAGATCGCGCGCGATGTCATGAGTGACCTCATCGCGACCTGGCCCGAAGGGGCCAATGTGGGGCTCATGGCCTATGGGCACCGGCGCGAAGCAGACTGCTCCGACATCGAGACCCTGATTGTACCGTCCCCGCCGGACCAGCCGGCCTTCATTTCGGCAGTCAACGAGGTGACACCGCGCGGGCGCACGCCGCTCACCGAATCGGTTCGTCAGGCCGCCGAACTTCTTTCGTATCGCGACACGCAGGCTACCGTGATCCTGATTTCGGATGGACTGGAAACCTGCCAGGCCGATCCTTGTGCGCTGTCGGCGGAACTGGCGCAGCAAGGCGTCAACTTCACCGCCCATGTGGTCGGCTTTGATCTGACCGAAGAAGAACATGCCGGCCTTGCCTGTATTGCGGAAAACACGGGCGGGGTGTTTGTGCCCGCACAAGATGCCGATGAGCTGCGTGATGCGCTGGCTCATGTGCAAAATGTGGTGGACCTTCAGCCGCTCTCCCCGCCCGAGCCCGTGACGGAGCCTGAACCCGAACCGGAACAGCAGGCCGATGCCGAGATCGAGCTTGAAGTGCCCGCTACAGTGCTCACCGGTGCCAGCTTCACCGTTTCGTGGTCGTCTGCGATCGATCCGCAGGATTATGTCACCATCGTTCCCGTTGGGGCGGATGACACCACCTATGGTGACTACCAGCGCGTACGGGACGAAACAGAAGCGAGCCTCATCGCTCCAGCAGATCCGGGCCTTTACGAGGTGCGCTATCTCCTGGACGAGGGCACACGTGTGCTGGGCTCCGCCCCGGTGGAGGTGGTCGAGGCCGAAGTCACCATATCTGCACCCGATGAGGTCACGACGGGAGCCAGATTCACTGTTTCCTGGTCATCCTCGGTCCATCGGCAGGACTACGTCACCATCGTTCCTGCTGGCGCCGATGACGGGAGCTATACCAATTACCAGCGCGTGCGTGACGACACGGAAAACAGTCTGACCGCCCCGGCCGAACCCGGTCTCTACGAGGTCCGTTATGTGCTGGACGAGGGATCGAGGACCCTGGCTTCAAGGCCTGTGGAGGTCGTCGCGGCGGAGGTTGCCCTGGACGCTCCGGACATGGCGCGTGCACAATCACCGCTGCGCATCAGCTGGTCTATGGCTATTCACCCCCAGGACTATATCACCATCGTCTCGGCCGGAGCCGATGAGGGCACTTATCAGGACTATATCCGCGTCAGGACTGACCTAGAGGGTGACATGAACGCACCTGCCGAGCCCGGCCTTTACGAGATCAGATATGTTCTGCAAGAAGGCGACCGCACGGTTTCCAGCCGCATGCTGGAAGTCGTCGGGGCTGACGCTCCGCTCGATGACGGTGTGGGTCTGGTCGTTCCTGTCCAGGCCCGCCCCAGCGAGACCATCACCGTTTCCTGGTCCGGTGGTGCCGACAGCGCCGACCAGCGTGTTTCGCTCGCCCGGGCCGATCAGGCCGATTTCAGTTGGATCGAAGCCCATCGTATCGGCGAGGAAACCACACTCGAATTGTCCATGCCGGACGAACCGGGCCGCTATGAGGTCCGGTATCTCGATATCAGCGGGCAGGCCGTTCTCGGCCGCGCCATCGTGGAGGTGGAATAACCATGCCTGGGGGTAGACAATCTCGCGGACTTGCTATGGCGACCGTTGCCATGGCGCTTTGCTTCTTTGCTTCAGTTGCTCACGCCCAGATCGACGGCCACGGTCCCGACGCGTGGCGGGTCATAGACGTTGGGGCCAACGATGTGCTCAATGCTCGCATGGGACCCGGCACCAACTATCCCGTTATCGAAACCTTCGCGCATGACGAGCGGGGCCTGCAGCAGATCACCTGCGTTCCGTTTTACACAATGGCGCATTTTTCGGTGATGACCAACGCGGAGATCGACTCCCTTCCGCCGAGTTGGTGCCTGATGCGTTCAGCCGATTTGAGCAAGGCAGGCTGGGTGGCGCAACGCTACCTGATCGCCGATTTCGATGATGACGTCCTTTTCGGGAATGGCGGAGCGTATGATGAACCTGAGGAGGTGGTGGATGTCGAAAAGATCCTTCCCGCCCCCACGACCGGTCCTCACGCGTGGTCAAGCGACGAACTGATCGAACACGCGCGTGGGCTCGTTGCGGCGCTTTATGCCTATGATGACCCTGCTCGGGGGGTGAGCCATCGCGATCCGGCGGCGCCCGATGTATTTTTCTCCACCGAATTCAGGGAGGCGCTGCGATCCCGCCCGCCCGGCGCGGACCTGCTCATTGGCGCGCAGGATTTCCAGGGCAGGGTTTCCGAGCCGGTGCCTGACCCTGGTCAGCCCATGTTTCGGGGCATGATCACGATCAATGTCGAGGTCGAGAATTTCGGCCAGACGCACACGGCCGTCTTCCGCCTGCGCGGAGACACCACCCGGCCCGACGCGCCGCTGCGCATTTTCCGCATCGAACACGACGGCTGGTCGTACCCGTAAGTGCATAAAAGGACTTCTTCAATGAAACTGGATCAAGCGCCGATCCTGGCTGCATTCGGACTCACCCTGTGCCTGGCGCAACCTGCGCTGGCTCAAATCGCAAGAACGCCGGTCGGCGCGGTCAATGCCACCATCGATGGCACACCCTATGCAGGCGAAACGCTCGACGTTCCATCCGAGGGAACAACGACGGCCGAATTCCGATCCTTTGGCCCGGTAACGTCTCTCTCCATCCAGGCGCACGATCCTCAAGCTGAAAGCATCATGCGCAACGTTCTGTCTGTCGAGGTCTCGCTGATGGGCAGTGACGCGTCGGCCTCCATCATGGATGTGTCCGTTTCCTGGTGGCCGGACGGGATGAGCGAGCCCTTCTATCTCAGTGAGGATAGCGGAACGGCCCCCGAGATCGTCTTTGATGCGATTTCTCTGGAAGACGGGGCTGCCGCCGCTCAGGGCAGTTTTTCGGCTGTCGTCTGCCGCAGGGATGGGATGTTTGCGGACGCCGACACAAGCGACTGCCTGCCCATTGAGGGCACTTTCGATACCGCATTGCGCAAGGCCGATTGAGGCGGGAATTTTCGGGCGCCCCGGTATCGGCGCTCTGGAAGAGGGGGAAAGCATGGTAGGCTATCGGACGGCGATGCCGTGGTTGATGCGGTGCGCGCTCATTTGTGCGCTCGTCCTGCCGGCCCTCGCATTCGTCCCGCAGGCCAGAGCGCGGACCGTCGATCCAAACGCGCCCTATGAGGACGCCTATGACGTGCTGACCCGCGGCCAGCTTGTGGGGACGTGGCAGGGCACGATCAGCGGAAGTTCGGTGTCGCAGGCCGACGGGCAAATGGCAGGCCAGGCGGTGTTCGTGCGGCGTGGTTATGAGGGCCGCAACGATTTCGGTATTGTGCTGCATGACCATCGTCATCGCGACGGGGTGGACTACTCCGAGATTCACATCGGCTCTATCCCCTGCGGCCCGGAGGGCAGGGTAGTTCGGGCAGTCCACGGTCTTGAGCTTCAGAACGCGCCAGCCGGGGCGTATGCATCGACTCACTTTGACAATCGTCTGGCCGATACGGGCCGCGACGATTTTCTCGTGTTTCCCGTCTACGGCCCCGAACTGGACAATCCGGCCAGCCTCCAGACGCGCTGGAGCGATGACGGCTTTACCCTGAGGCTGTCGGGTCCGTTCATGTCGATCGTCGCGCCCGTACGGAACGGCACAGTTGATTATGAACGCCAAGATGAAGGATGGATCGAGACAACCTCTTGAGGCTCCACATCTAGGCGGTGTGGACGGATTGCCGCAGTTTGAAGAAATGAGATTTCCCTGCTGAGCTTTGTCTGATTCATGGGATGTCGACTGATTGGAGGTCGGCATGAGCACGAAGATGACAGAAGACGACTGGGATGTCGCGCTTGAGGTTTTCCGGGCGTCACTGCCCCGCAGGGGCGACAAAGGCCGGGATGACCGACTTTTTCTGGAGGCCCTGCATTATTTCGCGGTTCACAATATCACTTGGCGCGCCCTGCCGGAGCGCTTCGGCAAATGGAATAGCGTCTGGAAACGGTTCGACCGACTGAGCAAGGGCGGCACCTTCGATCTCTTCTTCGAACATCTGGCCTCTCTGTCCTCCACGGCCAGTCTGGTTCAGATGTTTGATTCCACAATCCTCCGCGCTCATGTTTTCGGCTGCTGGCGCAAAGGGGGGCAGAAAGGTCAGGCGCTCGGCCGGTCACGCGGCGGTTTCACGACCAAGATCCATCTGAAGACGGATTTCGACGGCCTGCCAATCGCATTCGATCTGACCGGCGGAGAAAAAGGCGATGCTCCGCATTTCCGGATCCTGTTGGACCTCGGTCCCGACGTAACACCCCGCGCGGTTGTCGCGGATAAGGGGTATGCCAGCAAGGCTAACCGAAACGCAGCCCGTTCTCGCGGTGCCATTCCGGTGATCCCGCATAAAGCCAACGAGAAAGGCAAACCTGCCCGCTTTGCCAAGGCCATCTACCGAGGTCGCGCCCGCATCGAGCAGGCTGTGGGAAAGCTCAAGCGCTTCAAACGGGTGGCTCTGCGCTGTGAGAAAACCAAACGCAACTTCTCAGCCATCGTGTCAATCGCTACAGCGTTCAACCTCATAAAATCCGTCCACACTGCCTAGGAATTCGTTAGCGGCTTCATTCTGCTGATGCCATCAAAGCACAGTAAAACTCACGACGTTTTTTGGCAGAAGGTTCTTATTCCACCACAGCCACGATCATGATGCCCCTTGAGCCTCTTCCGTTTCGATGGACGGGATCTCGGTCCGCTCTTCCTCAGGCGCGCCACATAGCAAATCGACGGCGCGGTCGGCCGCGTCCTGGAACGGCTCCAGCACCATGTCCGCGCCGGAGGCGAAGAGTTCCTCGGTGTCCTTGGGGTGATGAGACGCGACGGCCACGCGCCCGCGGAAACCAGAAGTGCGCGTGAGCTGGATCAGCGTCGTGCGCGTGTCCTCGTGGCTGAGGCCGGTCGGGTGAATCGGCACGGTTGAGACGATCCATTCCGCCCGCGACAGAGGAAGCTCGGCCACGAACTCCGGGTCAGTGGCATCGCCGAACTCGGTCTCGAGCCCAAGTTCCCGCCAGCGCCGGACCGCGAGCGGGTTGAAATCCACCCCAAGCACCCGAATACCCCGCTTCTTCAGGCGCATCCCAATGGCAGTGCCGAAACGCCCCAGTCCGAAGACGATCACCTTGAAGCCGTCCTCGCGGTGCGCCCCGGCTTCCGACGGCTCGCGCGGTGTGCCCTGGCGCTCGAAGAAGCCGAGCAGCGGCTCAAAGACGGCGTAGAGCTGGTGCGAATAGGTGATCATGTAGGTCGAGGCCGCAATGGTCACGAGACCGACCATGGTGACGAGCCCGAGCGCGTCTTCCTGCACATGGCCGAGCGACACGCCCATAGCGACGAAGATCAGGGAAAACTCGCTGATCTGCGCCACGGTCAGACCTGCGAGGAAGCCCGTACGCTTGCGGTAGCCCATCGCCCCCATGATCGTGAGCACGATGAGCGGGTTGCCGATAAGCACGAAGAGCGAAAAGACAATGGCCCCGCTGACATGCGCACCAAGAAGCGAAAGATCGAGCGCAGAGCCGAGCGCGATGAAGAAGAACAGCAGCAGGAAGTCCCGCAGCGGCGCGAGGCGCGCTGCGATGGTCTCCCGGTAGGGCGTCGAGGCAAGCGCGACGCCGGCCAGCAGGCCGCCCACCTCCTTGCCGAGACCCACGATGTCGCCCACCGCTGCGAACATCGCGGCCATGGCGATGGCGAAGATCACCAGAAGTTCGGGTGCCCGGGCCAGCCGCTCGGTCAGCGGATTGGCGACGTAGCGCACGAAGAGCACCACCAGCGCCACCATCGCGACGCCTGAGGCCAGCACTAGTGAGACAGACCCGCCGCCATGCCCGCCGTCACCTGCCGCACCGATGCCGATGGTCGAGAGCACGATCATTGCCAGCACGACAACGAGGTCCTGCACGATGAGAAAACCAAGCGCGATCTGGCCGTGCAGGCTGTCGATCTCGCGCTTGTCCGACAAGAGCTTCACGATGATGATGGTCGAGGAGAAGGTGAGTGCCACGGCGATATAAAGGCTGGTGATATGACCAAGTCCAAGCGCGAGCCCGATCAGGTAGCCGAAGATCGACGTGAACGCGACCTGGCCGAGGCCGGTCAGAAGCGAGACCGCCCCCAGGGAGCGAATAAGCTTCACGTCGAGCTTGATGCCGACGAGGAACAGCAGCACCGCGATCCCGAGTTCCGAAAGAAGGCTGATCTGCTCGTCGGACCGCACCAGGTCCAGCGCCGAGGGCCCCGCGATCAGGCCAACGGCGATGAAGCTGACGATAAGCGGCTGGCGCAAAATAATCCCCAAGAACCCGATCACCGCCGCCAGCACGAGCAGTGCAGCAATCTCCGCAAACGGCGACTGAACAATAACTTCCATCAATTCTTCTGTTCCTTCGTGTTCTTTGCTTCGGTCAAGTCCGGGGCAGTATTCGCGTCCCCATTTGGCCTGGCAGCGGGCCGCGTCGCGTGACCTTCGATAAAGGCATCAAGGTCATCCCCGCCGATTCGCCATCCCTTACCGATATCGATCGCCCGAAGCTCGCCGTCCTTGATCCAGCGTCTGACCGTGGCCTCGTTGACCTTCAGAAGATCTGCAATCTCCTTGACGGTCTGATATTGCTCGCGTGGCATGTTGAACGCCTTTTCACCGGGTTTGGCTTAATATAGCGTAGTATAGAACAGATGATTTGATTCAGACAGAGCTTGATGCGTCGCAGCGTGTCGCTCGCAAATGAGAGGCCACGGCCCGGGACCGGAAACGATGAAGACAATCATGGTGGCGACGGACTTTTCGGAACGGTCGGATCGGGCGCTGCGGCGTGCCACCCTCCTGGCCCGTCAATTCGAATCCGCCATCCTGCTCGTTCATGTGGTCGACGACGATCAGCCGCGCCGGATCGTGGACGCTGAGCGCGACGAGGCCACGACGCTTCTTCGCCAGATGGCCGCCACACTGAGCGACGTGGACGGTGTGACCACCGAGACGCGGGTCATACTCGCGTCCCCATTTGTCGGCATCGCCCAAGCCGTGAAGGACGTGACGCCCGACCTTCTCGTCATCGGCCCGCATCGACGCCAGGTGCTCAGGGACGTGTTCGTCGGCACAACGGCGGAGAGGACGATCCGGTCGGTGGATTGCCCGGTCCTGATCGTGAATGCCACGCCCGTCGGACATTATCGCCATGTGCTGCAGACAACCGACCTGTCCGACAGCTCCCGCGACGCGTTGCTGCGATTCCAAGAGCTGGGGCTTGCCGACCAATCCCGGACGTCGTTGCTCCATATCTTTGATGCTCCTGCGCTCCGTCTTGTCTTCAGTCATTCGATTCCGAAGGACGATCAGAAGCACTACCTCGAGGAAGAACAGCGCGATGCTTCCCTCAATCTTGTTCGCTTCCTCTCCTCGGCAGGTCTGGGCCATCCGAGACAGATCGTGCGCTACGAGGCGACGCCAGCGCCGCACGAAATCCTGAAAGCGGCCGGAGAAGAGCAGGCGGACCTGATCGTGATGTCGACGCATGGCCGAAGCGGACTGGCCAAGATGCTCATCGGCAGCGTAACGGAGCAGGTGCTCAGGACGGCACAGATCGACGTCCTAGCCATTCCCCCGCAACGCGGGGAATGAGGCACGCGTCAACTCTTGCGACGCCGAGTGCGGGTCGTGGGTCAGTCTTCGAGTGCCAACCAGATTTGCCGTGCGACCGTCCGCGGTCCGCGGAGCGCCTCCTGCAAGGTCATGAGGCGTTGTTCGAGGGGCGGCGAAACGCCGCCTTTATCGGGGCTGTGAGCCTCGAAGAGAACCCTACGTTCCCCGTCCACCTCCACAAGGGACCACTTCTCATGCCGCGATGCGCCGCCTTCACCGCGCGACCGTTCGTGCAGCGTCCTGATGCGGGTCAACGAGCGGTGAGGCGCGTGGAACTGTCTTCCGCCGCCGCCTGTCATGTGCCGAGTAGCGGATTGCCAAAGATCGCCGCGAGCAGGTTACCGACCTGGATCCCCAGCAGATGCAGGAAGATCGCCTCCACGAACGCCATCGACCAAACCCGTCTGGCGAACATGCCATCATAGTAGGACCAGACGAGGGCAACAATGTAGGATACGCCGTTGAGCTTGAGGTTGGCTTCAGGATCCTTGCCGAGAAGCAGATAGAGTGCGGTTCCAAGCAGAACGCTACGCCAAAGCAGCGCGCCGGTGGCACGCAGCGTGTCCGCGCTGATCCCCATTCTCTGCAGTCGCTCTACGAGCCCGCCCAAAAACCTCGTGTTGTTCATGTCACATTCCTATCACAGTAGAACGTCGGATGCCACGCCGAAGGCTCAGGAGGGCATCGTCAACTTAACGAAGCTTGGACCTGAATGTGGGATGCTCGGCCATGACTGACCGAGATCCTCTTTACCGCCGCCATCGTTTTCCACCCGAAATCATCGCCCATGCGGTGTGGCTCTATTTCCGCTTTCCCCTGAGCCTGCGGATGGTAGAGGATTTGTTGGCGGCGCGTGGCATCATTGTCTCGCATCAGACCGACAGACTGTGGGCGGAGAAGTTTGGCCGGACCTTCGCCAACGAGATCCGTCGCCGGTCATCCGGGCGGCTTGGTGATAAGTGGCACCTAGATGAGGCCGTTATCTCGATCCGGGGCAAGAAGCATTGGCTATGGCGCGCCGTGGATCAGGACGGTTTCGTCCTGGAGGTCCTGGTGCAAAGCCGCCGCGACACCAAGGCGGCCAAGCGCCTGATGCGCAAGCTTTTGAAAGGCCAGGGACGATCGCCGCGCGTGATGATCACCGACAAGCTTCGCTCCTATGCAGCCGCAAAGCAGAAAATCATGCACGGCGTCGAGCACCGCTCGCATAAGGGCCTGAACAATCGGGCGGAGAATTCCCACCAGCCAGTCCGACGGCGAGAGCGGATCATGAAGCGCTTCAAGTCAAAGCGACATCTCCAACGCTTCGTTTCCATTCACGATCCGATCGCCAACCTCTTCCACATCCCTCGCCACGACATTTCCACCAGCCACCATCGCGAACTGCGCGCCTCAGCCATGAGCATATGGGCGGAAATCGCTCGGATTTAGTCGACAAGTCGAGCAACCGGGCAAACCAGAGCCTATCGGGTGTTAAGTTTACGGTGCCAGACGGAGACATCCCCCAGGAGCATTGACCTAGCAGCCGCAAGTAAGGGCGCAGCCCCATCCATCATGCGGTTCTCGGCTGAGTGCCTTTAAGCGGGAGGCGTCTCGAAATGGCCTTGTTTCACGAAGCCTGTCGGGGATTCACATTGGCATGCCCTTTTGTGTGGTCCGGTTTCAATCTTAGCCTTTGACGGGTCAGGACCCTGCCTCCGCGACGTTGCGGCCACCGTGTGGGGGGCATGTAGCGGGCAACCTCGCCACCGCCCCACGGAGAACCCGGCCAGCGCCCGCATTCAGCCTTGGGCGGCCAGCCCCCGGCGCTGGTCTACTGGCAGAGAAATGATATCAACCAACCCGATCAGCAGGTGCAACGAGTAGCTTAATTTACGCCAGATCCTGTCCAAGAGATGGGGAGTAGCTCAGCCCCTCATCGTCGCAGGCGTCCTCTTTGTACTGGTCAGCGCATTCTGGAAGGAATGGCGCAAAGGCCGCAGCAAGGGCAGCAGTTTGATTTAGAAAAAGGCCGGCGACATCCGGGTCGCCGGCCAGTCCAACAGGGAAGAGGTCGGTCATGAACAACAACCGCCCCGTTCAGACATGGCCAGAGGCCGCGTCGTGTCAACCAGAAGATAAGATATGCCGCTCACGCCGTTGACAGTGGCCTCTTATCTCCCTTAGGCAGACTGTCTGCTTGCGATGGCGTCGCGAAGCACTTTCATCATTCAGTCCTGCACGCCCGGATCTTGAGCCGTAGCAAAGCTACGGCGAAGGAGTTCGAGATGTCTGTTATCGTTCAGGCGCCGCTGCGCCAGTCCTACCCCCCTCTGCTCGGCATGATCACCATGTCACTTGCAATGCTTCTTCTACCGGCAGGGGATGCCATCACAAAATCCCTGACGAGCGCTCTGCCACCGTCACAGATTGCGGCGGTCCGAGCCCTTGTGCAGGCTGGCTTTCTAGCTGGGGCTTTTATGCTGATGCGTCATCGCCTCTCAGGGCGTCCTTTCTCGATATGGTCGTTTCTCTCAGGCCAATGTGTTTCGGTTATCAGCCTGAGCCTGATTACAGCCTTCAAAACCATGCCCATTGCGACGGCTATCGCAATTTTTTTCGTTGAGCCGTTGCTCTTAACACTTCTCGCAGGATTTCTGCTCGGAGAAAAACCCGGACCGCATCGCTATGCTGCGATCGGAATCGGGATGTTAGGTGTTCTTCTGATCCTGCGACCAAATTTTGCAACCTTTGGTCTAACAGTTTTTCTGCCAGTCGCTGCCGCAGTCGCTTATGCGCTGAACATGATCATCACACGTAGGGCGACGCGAACTGCCTCCGCACTGACGTTCCAACTCGGGTCCGCTGCTTATGCTTGCATCACGCTGGTGTTGCTCATGCTGATGACCTCGGATCTACATAAGATGCTCAGCCGCCTAAACCCGCAGATTGCGTTGAGTCTCGCCGGGGCTGGCGTTCTGGCAGCGGCTATCGATTTGCACTCCAAACTGAGACTCGGTCAGTTTATACCAAAACGTTACACTTCAATTGAGACTCAAGCCCGAAAAGTCTCAATTGAAGTGTAACGTTTTGTCGGCTAGGCGAATGCCGCTTCTTTTTCCAAGGAAGGCTTCCAGGATTCAATGTTTTCATCGGTGATCCGCTCTGTGCCATCCTGAATGGCTTCAATTGCGAGTTCGTTGAGTATCCCAAACACACGTGCCGTTATGCCGTCGCCGAGACGGGAGAGGTGTCGCAGACTTTGGCTCGATAAGGCGGACGGAAGTTGGAGCGGTAGACTGCGCAGAATTGCGGTGACCAGTTCCTGAAACTCCTCATTTGCATTCCATCTAGGCAGCACAAACTGATCCAGGCGCCGTGCCAGTTGAGTGTCGCCGGCAATCGCGTCGCGGGCTTCGGACACACCAAGGCAGACGAGCGAGGCTTTGGTCTCGTTACTGAGATATCGCAACAGTTGGAGGATCACACGCTGTTCTCTCGGGGTTCCCGCAAGCAGGTTGTGAACCTCATCGAATACCAGAACGCGAACGTTATTGCTTTTCAGGAGGAGAACGGTCCTTATCTCAAGTTCCATGAGCGTCAGGCGTTCGTTGATGCTCGCTCCCATGGCCATCAGCAATTGCCCATATATTCGGCGTTCCGTAGGTCGTGACGTCAGTGTGATTGCCAGCACTGGCATACTCTCAACACCGGTGCTGTGATTAATAACTGGTGGGTGATCACGTTTGAACTTTTCCACCAGCATAGTTTTGCCCATGCCGCTATGGCCATAAATTGCAAGCCCCGGCGGACGCGTTGATGGTGGATGGTCGCAAAGTCCATCAAGATGCCGCAACACACGACGGGCGCGATCAAAACCGACCCAACGATCAGATCGAATGGCACGAATCCGTGTTTCGTTTGGTGCGTTGGCAAGTGCTGCGGCGCCGGGCGCTAAATGCGTGAATTCAATCATCAATCCCAAAATTCCGTGTCGTCGCCTGAAGCAGTTGGTTTGGTCATATCTATGGTCGTGACATGGCCGCTTTCCTTTTGGTCCTGTTTAACAGGTCTTCGCGCGGTACTCCGGCGCGCTTTAGCGCTTGAGGATGCGGCAATGTCCTCAATCTGTCGCTGTTTTGCGATCGCTGCAAAAATAACGTCTTCCTGTAACTCACGCCGTCCCTGGTCTCGCAGCCTTTTCTTGGCGTGTTTCCATTCCCACCATGAGACCGGCGGATAGGCGAGATTTCGATACCGCGCCTCTACAAACCGGCCGTCCGACTGGCGAACGAATATCCGGGAAAGGTCTCGTGGATCATATTTGATCTCAAGCTCTGCACCCCGGCCGACATCCCGTGATAGGGCGTCCGACCAGTAGCGAATCTTCTCCAGGTGAATGCCGTCCTTCAGCAGGCGCCTCCGGTCGCCTGGCAGGAAGCTGGTCCAGAACGCCATTCGGTCCGGCGGCAAGTCGAAATCGACTTCACCTTGCCGTTCGCGCCATAGGGCCAGGGGAGGGCGCAACAGTGAGGCGTGAATACGTTGATGGTATTTCCCAACGATTTCCAGTGCGATCCACTTTTCCAGTTCGCGTAATGTAAAGGTCGCACGGTCCTCGGAATCGTAATCACCCCTGATTTTCACATTGCTGAACGTTGTCCCTGGCAGCAGATGAACAGCTCCCATCATCGTTCCGATCAGCCGCTCGATGTGTCCACCGAAGCGCGGTGTCGCTGGCGGTCTAAACTGCAGTTTGATGCCATATTCCTTGCAAGCGTCGGCGAGCGCGCGCGATCTGAATTCGGCGCCATTGTCGCAATGGAGAACCGTGGGTAGTCCGGCGACGGGCCAGGGAATATCAATGCCCCTCTCGTCCAGCCATGCCGTTTTGTCGTAAACCGCGTGCAGGAGGCAAAGGCCAACAGACGTTCTGGACGGGGCTTCCAATGACAAATGGAAACCGGCGACCATTCTGGTGCAAACATCAATAGCAATTGTCAGCACTGGCCGTCCGATGGGCTGACGATACTGTTCATCGACAACGATGACATCGACGATTGTGTGGTCGATCTGCCAAAGAGCGTTCGGCTTGGCAACAGATAACTGGCCAGGACTTGGCGTTGATGCAGCTTCGATCTCTCGTTCCCCGCGCTTGCGGGCCGCGGAAATCGGGATCAGTTCCGAAACTCTCCGTTGCACTGTTCTACGGGCCGGAGCAGACAGGCCCTCTGCAAGGCAGACTTCCCGGATTCGTCGTAATAGTGCAGCAAAGCTCGGCCTTTCCTTCTTGAGCCATAAGTCATCCACTTGTTCGGCAATAACCCGCTCCGTTCTCGGGTCCAGACGGGTCACGCCTTCCTGCGTCCCGCGTTTTTTGGGTTTGAGGCTTGAGGTGCGCTGCGTTTTTCTAAACCGCGCAACGAGCCGAAATAACGTCGAGCGCGGAATACCATATTCTTCACGTGCCTCTGCGACCACCTCAGCATTTACCGTTCCACCGCTACGGCGCAAAAGATCTCGCAGGAATTCTTGTGGACCGTCGTCCCCAGTGTCCTGGCCGATTTTGGGGTCTTCGAGGGGTGAAATCATACACCGACATTACGGTCGATCGACCGGTCGATCAATCCCAATTTGAGTGTAACAAAAGCCCCCTGGAGTCTCGTTTGAAGTGAAAGGCGTTACACTTCAGTCTCACGCAAATCCTTGAAAACGCTCAAGGCGCGAGTCCCGGTTTCAAAGGCAAATCGACATGTCCCGGTCGAGATCCTGTCTGCCGGGCCAGGAGCTTACCAAGCGAGTGCCATTCTTCCCATGGCTGGGATC
Organism: Martelella lutilitoris; assembly: GCF_016598595.1. NCBI lineage: Bacteria > Pseudomonadati > Pseudomonadota > Alphaproteobacteria > Hyphomicrobiales > Aurantimonadaceae > Martelella > Martelella lutilitoris. Next base: position 144,874 of record NZ_CP066787.1, on the reverse strand, counting down.
TGGGAGGTTCGAATTCGATTCGCTGATGAGTTCGGACAGATCGAACTTCGATGGTAGGACCCCTGCCTTGGGGGCGCCAATGCGCCCCCAATGCTCTTCGTCACAAAATCGATTTTACCGGTTCGCCTTCGGGTGACAGGACGACAAGGGCGTTTTGATCCGTCACGGCCACGAACCCTTCCTCGATGGACGTCAGATGCAACAGGTAAGTGTCGCCAAAGCCATCGGCGACAACAGAAAAGGCGAGGTCGTTCTCGCTCGCCGTGACTATCCCGACGCCAAGGATGAAGGCGACGACACCGGTCTCGTCTACGTGAATCGAAGAAACCGGGGCGCTGCTCTCATAGCTCCTAATCCACGTCCGGCCTGCATCTTCACTCTTGAAAAGTCCCGTGTTGGTGGCCGCGAATAGAGCGTTTGGCGCGATCGCGGAGGCAGCTAGATCGATAATGCCGTCGGGCAGAAGCCCGACTTCGTCCCAGCTGCGCCCACCGTCGTCGCTCTTCTGAAGGCTTGCGCCGTGGTGAACGCCGTAAAGTACGTCTGGATCAGCTTGGCTAACGGTCATTTGGTGGAAGTCGACGGGGCCGCCGACACCCTCGGCAACTTTCGTCCAGTTCTCACCACCATCCGTACTCATGATCACACCGAGATTGCCACCTGTAATCGGATGGCCACTTGCCCAAAACCTTCCAGCATCGGCAGGGTGGTGCGAGAAGCCCATGAAGTCGTCGCGGCTGTCTCCCAGCAGATGTGCTGTCTCCTGATCGAGATTGACAGCCCATAAGCCGTGGTGCGTCGCCATCAGGATACGGCTCGAATTCAGCTCAGGTGCCAGGCCGTGAACGTGGGTCTGCTTAAGGACTTCGCTCAGCGGGCGGGCTTCCTGGCTCAGTGCGATGTGTGGCGAAACCAGCAACGCGGCGACCAATGCGACCGAAGCAGTCTTGAAAAATGACATGGTCATCTCCTCAAATGTCAGTGCCGACCCCGTTGTTCGAGGCCGGCTGGTTTCGGCTCAAGTCTCGACGCGGAATTCGGTCATCATGCCCGTTGAGAGGTGAGGCATATGGTGACAATGGAGCATCCACCTTGCCGCTTCGCCCGCATCAATGGCGATTGTCACGCTCGCCATCGGCGGCACGTAAACTGTGTCGCGCACCGCGCCCCAAAAACGACGCGATCCGTGACCCACGACTTGAAAGGCGTGGCCATGCAGGTGCATCGGGTGGCCCATCATCGACATGTTGTGGAAAGTGAGTTCGACACGCTCACCGCTTTTGGCGACGATCGGTTCATGTTCGCCCCAGCCGCGACCGTCGATGGTCCAGACATAGGGGGACATGGTCCCTTCCAGCATCACCATCCGACTATTGGAAACCGTCCGTTCGGGCAGAGGGTCGAGAGCCTGTAAAGCTGCCTCTTGCGAGAAATCGACGTCGAACGCCGGGGCAGCAGTATCGCTCATTCCTGACATCGTCGGGACTGCTGCTCCTCGCGGTGCGAGGATCAGACCGGTGCGTTCCCGCTCACCTTCGCGCAGCGCCAGAATGGGGAACGCCCGGGACTCTGTGGGCAGATCAAGGTCGATGTCGAGACGCTGTCCCATAGCAAGGCCGAACCGACGTCCGGTGATGGGAGCGACCTTGTGGCCATCGACTGCTACTAGGCGCCCATCAACTCCGGTATCGATCCAGAAGGACGTCGCCGAAGACCCGTTAATGATGCGCAGCTTAACCCGTCCTCGGCGTTCGACATGCACGAGTTCGGGATCGTCCAGGGTCCGATCATTGACGAGGTACGCGTCGAAATCGAAATCGTTGAGGTCCATGGCCATCGTGGACATGCTCTCCATGTCGCTCATGTCCATTCGCTCCATATCCATGCCGCCATGATCCATCGGCATCGATGAACCGTGGCTCATATCCCCATGCCCGGTTCCGCTGGTAATCTCTTCGAGGATCGTTTCAGGGTTCTTGAAGGAAAAATCGTGAAGGAACATAACAACCTCCTGCCGATCCTCAGCTACGTCCTCTACGCTGCGGACGATGAGAGGGGCGGCAAGCAGGTTCATCTCCTGGATCGGCACGTGGCTGTGCATCCAATGGGTTCCTGCCAGAGGTTCGAAATCATAGGACCGGATTTCGCCACTAGCGAGTTTGGGCATCGGCATGTCGGGGACCCCGTCCTGCGCGTTGGGGGGAAGCTGTCCATGCCAGTGAATTATAGTCTCGACGTCCAGGCTGTTTTCGAGGGTGAGTGCGAAACGTTCGCCGGGATCGAGGGTAAGCCCCTGCCGCCCATCTGGGCCGGAAATGCCATAGACGGAGGCGGTCTTTCCATTGACCTCGATCGTGCGAGTGGAGGCGACGAGTCGGCGGACAGGTTCTTGGCCCTGACTTGCAAAAGGGAAAGCAGTGGATGCCGCAAGTGCGGCTGTCGCCGTGAGAAAGCCACGGCGGTTCAAGGTGATAGTCATTCCAATTATCCGATCTTTGCGCGCGAAGGCGCGACTGTACATTTCCGCCCAACAAGGCGGAGCTTCAGGCGAGGATCGGGTTGGATTTTGGAGGGCGGCGGCCCGGCTCGGGGCCGAAGGCCGGCCGGCCTATATCGTTAAATGGCGTAGACTTCAGCTCTAAGCTAAGTGGGTAGTTAAAGTCCAAGGCCGTTGGAAATGTTCCAGCAAGGGCGCACGCGGTTGCGCAAAGCGTGTTGTGGTGCAGCCCGGTCTTCTTGTTCTCGGGTCCGTGCCCGGTCATCGAAACCGTAGCATCCGCGCTGACCTGATGCGCCTTATGGTGCTGCACGAGACTGCCATCGCCGGACATCTGTGCCCACGACATGGCTGTCATCGACAGAACCACTGTGACAACAGCAACAATCCGCATGATGTACGAAGCGAGCACGAACATAGTCGAATAGTAATCCCGGGCGGAAACGCCATCAAGACGATCATGGTCGACCCCGGCGCGACACATTGCACCGGGGTCATGGCTATTGCTCTCTGGCGCCGTGGTCGCTTCGTTTCGCCGGCGCCGACACGACGGGCCTTGTACGATCGAACCTGTTCCCTTGTCAACGGCGGCGTAAAAACCGGCCACGGGGCGGAGCAAAAGTCGGCCACTTTGGACGCCGGTATGAGGCCCGCGGGAGGGCGTAGCCCGAGCGGGGGCCTCATACCGGCGTTGCGATTTTCTGAAGGGTTTCAGCCGGCCTTTCGGGCGCGGCTTTGGGCGAGACGATAGCTGTCGCCGTTCATTTCGAGAATGTTGACGTGATGGGTGACACGGTCGAGCAGAGCGCCGGTCAGTCGCTCCGAACCCAGAATTTCGGTCCATTCGTCAAAGGGCAGATTGCTGGTGAACAGGGTGGCGCCCCGTTCATAGCGTTGCGAGATCAGCTCGAACAGCAGTTCTGCGCCGGTCTTGGAGAGCGGCACGAAGCCGAGTTCGTCGATGATCAGCAGCTTGCATCCTGCCATCTGCTTTTGGAAACGTAAGAGACGCCGCTCGTCACGGGCTTCCATCATCTCACTGACCAGGGCAGCGGCTGTGGTGAAGCAAACGGACAGGCCCTTCTGGCAGGCGGCAAGGCCCAGGGCGAGCGCTATGTGCGTCTTGCCGGTTCCACTGGGGCCGAGAGCGATGACGTTCTCGCGACGCTCGATCCATTCGCAGCGGGCAAGTTCCAGAACCTGCATCTTGTTGAGCTTCGGGATGGCGGCAAAATCGAAACTGTCGAGACTTTTGACGACCGGGAATTTGGCTGCCTTGATACGCCGCTCGACCTTGCGACGATCCCGTTCGATCATCTCACGTTCGGCAAGCCGGGTAAGGTATCCGATATGATCGACGCCCTCGGTGGCGCAAAGCCGGGCCAGTTTCTGATACTCCCGTTGGAATGTTGGCAGCTTCAGGCTCTTGAGGTAGTGGGCAAGCAGGATATCAGGTGCTTCGGTGCTCATGCCGCTTCTCCCTTCCCCGATGACAGGAGGCCCATATACGCCTTCGCCGATGTCGTCTCGACGGTTGCTCTCGGCAGGTAGGGATAGATCGATAGATCCAGTCGCGGCGGCCGGCGCTCCACCCGGCAAAGAATCAGATGTTTGACGGCGTCGAAGCCGATCGCGCCGAGATGAATGGCCTGCTTCACCGCCGCATGCAGGTCGGCCATATCGAAGTTTTCCAGCAGTCGAAGTACCTGCACGTATTCCCGCCTGCCATGTTTTGCCATGCGGCCTTCCATCAGGCGGCACAGTGTGGCGAATTCCTCCGGCAGATCCCAGCCCTGCAAAGGGGCCGCCTGATCCAGCGCATTGATCTTCTGTTCGATCAGCGGCAGGTAATGAACAGGGTCGAAGATGACATCCTCCCGATCCCAGCTTCGGGGATGGCGAGCGATGACCTCGCTGCGGCAACCGATCACGACCTCATCGACATAGCCTCGGATCCAAACGTCCTGATGACCGTAGGCGGCGGGTACGGAATAATCGTTCGTCTTGTAGCGAACGAGAGACTGTGCCGTGACCTTGGCACTGGCCTGATCGCAGGCATCGAAGGGCGACGCTGGCAAGGGCTGCATGGCAGCCAGATCACGCTGCAGCCGTTCACCGATCGTCTCGCTCTCACCGCGCAGCCTGTCGCGCTGGCGCTTGCGGCACTGTTCTTCCAGAAAGGCATTGAACGCATCAAAGGTCGCAAACTGCGGGATGGGGACCATGAAGTTACGCCGGGCATAACCGACAAGGCCCTCGACGTTGCCCTTATCTGGCATGATCACGCTGACGCCTCGATATCTTTGCCGCACTTCGGTGGCAGGCGCTATGGTGAGACCATTCGGGATGTGGGGCGTCGGGAGCACGCGAGTGCGGGCAGGCCGAGCGAAAGACATGGGCTGCGAGCCCGAGCCTTTATATGGTCGCCCCTGCGGCTTACCCGAATGCGCTGCGAGCGCGGATCCGTAGTTGCCGTGTAGCCCGCCAGTTCCTGAGAAGAGGGATGACATAGCAAAGGAGGTAGATATGCGCATCATCGGCATGGATATCCACCGCGTCTTCGCCGAAGCGGTGGCCCTTGAAGATGGAGAAACCAAGCGACTTGGCCGGATCGGCATGACGCGGGAGCATCTGGAAGACTTTGCCAGAACACTTCTGCCGTCGGATCATGTCGTGGTGGAAGCGACCGGCAATGCGACCGCGGTTGTGGAGATTCTCGCTCCGCGCGTGGCAAGGGTGGCCGTGGCAAATCCGTTGCAGGTCCATCTGATCGCCAAGGCGAAGATCAAGACTGACGCGATCGACGCGCGCGTCCTGGCGCAACTCTACGCCGCCGGCTTCCTGCCGGAGGTCTGGATCCCGGACGCGGCAGCCTTGGCTCGCCGACGTCAGGTGACGCGCCGAACGCAACTTGTCCGGCAACGGACCCGTCTAAAATCGATCGTCCAGTCGATCCTGCACGCGAACCTGATTCCACCCTGCCCATTTGCCGATCTCTTCGGCGGCAAGGGGCGGATCTGGCTGCGGGCCCAGTATCTACCGGACGACGAGCGGGAGGCCATTGAACGGCACGTCGAGGAATATGACCGCCAGTCCGATGCACTGAAGGGAGTGGAACGTGACATTGCACGCGCCGCCTTGTCCGATCCGAACGTGACACGATTGATGACGATCCCGGGCATCGACATGGTGGTTGCTGTCGGATTGATGGCGGCGATCGGCAAAATCGAGCGTTTTGACAACCCCGACAAGCTGGTTGCCTATATCGGTCTCAATCCAAGCGTCCATCAATCTGGTGATGGCCCCGCCCATCATGGTCGGATCACCAAACGCGGACGCGCAAATGCCCGCCATTTACTTGTCGAAGCGGCCTGGCAGACCGTGCGAAGTCCAGGGCCGTTGCGTGCCTTCTACGAGCGCGTGCGGAGCAAACGCGGCAATCACATTGCCGCAGTGGCGGTTGCCCGTAAGCTGGCAGTAATCATCTGGCACCTGCTGACCAAAGGTGAAGACTACAGCTGGGTTCGCCCCTCGCTACATGCCAAGAAACTTCGTGACCTCGAACTGCGCGCCGGACATCCGCCGAGACGCGGCCAGAAAGGTGCCGGCTATGACTACAACATCACGCAACGTCGCCGGGAGGAGCGCAACCGCGCTCAGCAGGCCGAAGGCGCATATCGGCGAATGACCGACGGATGGCGACAACGAGGGGCCCGCTCAAAACCCACGGACGCCACAAATGAGGAGCGACGATGATCTGGCTGCGCCGCAGGGCTTGAACCTCATGCCCGGCCGTTCACCACGTGGTCGCCCGTGGGCCTGAAGAAAATACCACAATTTCTGTCGAAGGGGCTATTCGATCTCATCCGTGTCATTGCCCTTTCCGGGTCGGCCATAGCGATCCCGGATCAGATAATGGGACAGGAACCCGCTGAACAGTGTCGCCCGCTTGCGCGTGCCGTCAGGCAGGATACTCGCCACAAGGCAGCGGTCATTGTCATAAACGATCGACTGCGGCACGGCCCCGAAGAAGGCGAACGCATGGACGTGGCCATCGACCCAGGCCTCGGCCACCGCCGCCGGATAAGCCCGCACGTAGCAGCCGTCGCTATGCGGAAGATCGAGCACAAAGAACCGGGCTTTCTGCTCGATACCGCCGATCACCACCGTCGCCTCACCGAAATCAGCCTGCGCATGGCCGGGCGGATGAGAAAGCGGCACGAACACTTCCTGGCGACGCTGTTCCCGCTCGCGGATATAATCCTTGATGATCGTATAGCCGCCGGTGAACCCGCATTCGTCGCGAAGCCGGTCAAACACACGCTTGGCCGTATGGCGCTGTTTGCGCGGTACCTTCGCGTCTTCAGCCAACCAGTGGTCGATCGTCGAAACGAACGCGTCCAGCTTCGGTCGCCGGACTGGTGATTGTCGCTGATAGCCAGGAGGCGTCGAATACGTCAGCATCTTCGCTACGCTGTCGCGGGATATGTTGAAGTGTTTGGCTGCCTGACGTCGGCTCATCCCTTCCGAGACCGCCAGGCGAACCTTCAGATAAAGATCCACGGTGTAAATCCTCTGTCCCTCCTGCGCTCATTGCAGAAGGAAAATAGGTGGCCGGTTTTTACGCCGCCCGCGACCGAATTATTCCGCCGCTTCCGTGGCCGACTTTTGCACCGCCGATCTCAGATTGATCGCAATCGGTGCACAAGGCATCGCATTCCTTCAGGGCTAGATGATGGCTGGCTATTCACCGTGGGAATGCGCGGCCTGAGGTGCCAACCATCGCGACAAGTAAACGCGCTCGAAAGCGAAGACAGCGATCATTCCGACAGCCGCATACAGAACGATCATTGGATCACTTTGAAGCTTCATTACGGTGAAAGCTGCCAATACAATTGCATCGAGAGAGAGCGCAGACAAAAGCACGATACTGGAGGCGCCAACTTCGGTTCGACGATAGCGGAACACGCCCCAATGTATGATCATGTCCATGACGAGGTAAAAGAAGGCACCAAGGGATGCGATCCGTCCCAAATCAAAGAGCACGGCCAGCGTCGAGGCGATAACGACTGTATAGACCAGCATATGCCGCTGGACAGCCCCGGACATGCCAAAATGGCTGTGCGGGATCATTTTCATCTCCGTCAGCATGGTCAGCATCCGCGACACTGCGAAAACGCTGGCCAGCACGCCGGATGCTGTGGCCACGGCCGCCAACACGACCGTCAAGTAAAAGCCGACCTGCCCGAGTGCGGGCTCAGCCGCCTGGGCCAGCGAATAGTCGCGCGCGGCGATGATTTCGTCGATTGTCAGGCTCGCGCCCACGCCAAAGGCCACAAGCAGGTAGACCACCACGCAGATCGCGATGGACAGCATGATAGTGCGGCCCACATTGCGGTGGGGATCGGTGATTTCGCCGCCGCTGTTGGTGATCGTGGTAAAGCCCTTGAAGGCAAGGATCGCCAGCGCAACGGACGCGATGAAGCCTGTCACTCCAAAGGTCTCGGCCGTTTCTGACGCGGCGGCGAACTGAAACCCGCTTGACCAGAGTGCTGCGATACCGAACAGCGCGATGCCCCCGATCTTGATCGCCGCCATGACTAGAGAGAATAGCCCGACGGAGCGGTTTCCTGCGATGTTGACCAAGAATGCGAACACGATCACGGCAACCGCCAGAACGGGCACAAGTGGCCCGCCCGTGATATCCAAAGGCCGCAAGACATAAGTGGCGAATGTCCGTGCGACGAGGCTTTCCGCGATCACCATGCTGAGCGCCATCAAGAGCGCCGCTCCCGCCGCGACCGCCCCCGATCCATAGCATTTCTGAAGGATCATCGCGATGCCCCCTGCCGAGGGCCAGGCGTTCGACATCTTGATGTAGCTGTAAGCGCTGAAGCTGGTCACGATGGCACCAGCGATGAACGCGAGTGGAAATAGTGGTCCAGCCAGCTGGGCGATTTGTCCGGTCAGGGCAAAGATGCCCGCACCGATCATCACGCCCGTGCCCATGGCAACAGCTCCGCCAAGGCTGATCGAGCCTTCACGGTAGCCGTCGTTCCCATCGCGGTTTTTATCGTGTTTCTGCATTTCGATCTGCCTTGGTTGCTTTTTAGGTCGTTACGCCTCTGCGCATGCCCACCCGATCGGTTTCAGGCCGCCAGAAGTCCCGACCCTGGGCGTCTGATGAAATCGCGACTACTCCCGTTGCGAGGGTGCGCCGTAGATCCGCCGGGAAGTTTGCGAACGCCATGTGACTACAACGGCGGCCCCTTGCAGAGCGATAACTGACGCCACAAGGGCAACGAACGGCCATCGCGCCCAGTTTGGCTCAGGCATTTGGCGGTGGAAATCAAGAAAATGAAAGAACAAGAAATAGGCCGTGTGCAGCACTGCCAGCCACCACAGAACATAAGCGCCCTGCTGGATGTATTTCCACACGGACGTGCCAAGTACCCTTTGGCTGAAATTATTCGACGTACCGGCAAGCACAAAGCCGTAGAGCAGTGCCGCGATCCCAACCACATTGGCCAGCGCAAACCCGTGCTGAAGCATCACGTAGCGTTGCAGTTGGGGGTGATACTCAAAACCGAACAGCCGTGCAAAATCAAGCTCGACCCAGCCGATCAGTATTATGATGGTATGCACCGTCGCCGCCAGAACCGCATAAATACCGAGCTCGCGTCGGTACGGCATAAGCTTCCGTAAAAAGGGCGTAGACGACAAGCGTGCGAGCGGCCCAATCGCCATTGCAGCAACGATGAGCAGCAGTGAAAGATCCCCCAGCGCTCGGTTGTAGCGGTGCATCTCCGACCACTCGGCACACGAAGCAAGCAGCAGGTATCCCGTCAGCACGGACGTTCCTATGATTAGTACGCGCCGCAGAAGGGCGGGTTTTTTCATCATGGTTTCAGATACCGTATGTTTGCAGTCTTCCAAAGATGTTTTAGGCACGCAAATAGCACATCAGATCGGCTTTCGCTTCCAATCAGCGTTCAACATTCTGCAGAGTGTTGACGTTTGGTATGAAAGCCGGAACCCGGCTGGCATACCTGTCCCAGCTTTCGCCAAAACGGGCGCGACTGTCCCCCTCCTCGCCGCGGGCAAGCCGTGCGTACATCCAGACCAGCACCGGGAACATCGCGAGCGTCAGGAGGGTCGGCCATTGCACGAGAAAGCCCAGCATGATCAGCACGAACCCCACATACTGGGGATGGCGAATGCGGGCATAGGGGCCTGTCGTCGCAAGCAACCCCTGACGCTGCGCGTTCCACAGATGGTACCATGCCACGGATATGAGCCAGAAGCCGCCGCCGATAAAGACGAAGCTCAGGAGGTGGAACGGCCCGAAATGCGGGTTCGATTGCCAGCCGAACATCATTTCGGGGAGATGTCCGCTGTCGTGGGCAAACCAGTCTACCTCCGGCCAGGTCGATTGCAGCCAGCCGGAAAGAAAGAAGATGGTCAACGGGAACCCATACATCTCGGTGAAGAGAGCTACGACAAAGGCGCTGAACGCTCCAAAACTGCGCCAGTCGCGTTTTGTCTGCGGCTTGAAGAAACTGAAGGCGAAAATGATGAACACCGCCGAATTGATAAATACTAGCAGCCAGAGTCCATAGGAAGCACCTGCATCGGTCATTACTGGTCGTCTCCCTTACCGTGCCCGCCGTGGCCTCCATGACCGCCGTGCATAAAGAAGTGCATTCCAACGCAAAGCAGCAATGGCAGCCAGATCAGCAATCCGCTGCTCAGGATGTGCACCCGGTGCTCGTAACCCAGGAGAAGGCCGCCAACTGCCAGCGCAACGATCAGATAGATGCCGGCGCGTGATCGCCAGAATGAGGGCGGGCGGGGGGCATGCTCCGATTGACTTTGATTAACATGTGATGGATCAGGTTGATGGGTCACGTTGTGGCTTCCTTTCTAGATCTTTGCGCCGCGAAGGCGCAGCGAATTGAGCACCACCGAGATCGACGAGGCGCTCATGGCGAAGGCGGCAAACATCGGGCTGATGAGGATGCCGAAGAACGGAAACAGCACCCCCGCCGCGACAGGCACGCCAGAGGCGTTGTAGATCAGCGCGAAGAACAGGTTCTGCCGGATATTACGCATGGTGGCCCGTGCGAGCCGCCGAGCGCGCACGATACCGTCGAGGTTGCCCTTGACCAGTGTGATGCCCGCGCTTTCGATGGCCACATCGGCCCCGGTGCCCATGGCAATGCCGACATCGGCCTGTGCCAAGGCCGGTGCGTCATTGACGCCATCGCCGGCCATCGCGACCTTGCGGCCCTGCTGCTGCAATTCCTTGATGATCCGTGCCTTGTCCTCCGGCAGCACATCGGCCCGGATCTCGTCTATGCCCAGACGCGCGCCGATGGCCTTGGCCGTGCGTTCGTTGTCTCCGGTCGCCATGATAACGCGGAACCCCAATTCATGCAGATCCTTGATGGCGGCGGGTGTGGTTTCCTTCACCGGGTCAGCGACCCCGACAAGACCGGCGATCTTGCCATCCAGCACCACGAACATTACTGTCTCGCCCTCGTCGCGACGGGCATTTGCCTTGGCGGTCAGGTCGCCCGCCTCAAGGCCAAGGTCCCGGATCATCGCCAGATTGCCGAGCGCGACCGCTTTGCCGTCGACGACCCCCTTGACGCCCTTGCCGGTGACCGCCTCGAAGTCGTCGGCATTCGCCATCTTCACATCGCGCTCTTCCGCGCCGCGCACGATGGCCTCGGCAAGCGGGTGTTCCGATCCGCGCTCCAGCGATGCGGCGAGACGCAGGACCTCGGCCTCGTCGTGACCGGGTTGCGGCAGGACGGCGACAAGCTGCGGCTTGCCCATCGTCAACGTGCCGGTCTTGTCGACGATCAGGGTATCGACCTTCTCGAACCGCTCCAGCGCCTCGGCGTTCTTGATAAGTACCCCGGCCTGGGCCCCCCGCCCCGTCGCCGTCATGATCGACATCGGCGTGGCGAGGCCGAGCGCACAGGGACAGGCGATGATCAACACGGCGACAGCCGAGATCAATGCGTAGGACAGCGCAGGCGCGGGCCCCCAGATCGCCCATGCGATGAAGGACAGGAGCGCGATACCGATCACGGCCGGAACGAAATATCCCGCCACTTTGTCGGCATACTTCTGGATCGGTGCGCGCGACCGTTGCGCGTTGGAGACCATCTCGACGATCTGCGCCAGCATCGTGTCGGATCCGACCCGCGTCGCCTCCATCACGAGGCTGCCGGTGCCGTTGATGGTGGCACCGGTCAACGGGTCGCCCTCGGTCTTCTCGACTGGCACGGGTTCTCCGGAGATCATGCTTTCGTCGACTGAGGACCGGCCTTCCAGAACCACGCCATCTACCGGCACCTTGTCTCCGGGACGCACGCGCAGCCGGTCGCCGACCTGCACATCCTCCAGCGGAATCTCCTCTTCGGATCCGTCGTCCCGGATGACCCGCGCGGTCTTTGCCGCCATGTCGAGAAGCGCGCGGATCGCCTTGCCAGTGCCTTCACGGGCGCGCAATTCCATCACCTGGCCAAGCAGCACAAGCGTCACGATCACCGCCGCCGCCTCGAAATAGACGCCGACATGACCTTCGGCGTCGCGAAATCCGTCCGGGAATATGCCGGGTGCCAGAACGGCGACGACGCTGAAGAGCCAGGCCGCGATTACCCCCATACCGATCAGGGAGAACATGTTGAGATTCATCGTCCGGAACGAATTCCAGCCCCGAACCAGAAACGGCCAGCCGCACCAAAGAACAACCGGGGTTCCGAGAACCAACTCGATCCAGAGGGTTGCGCGCTCGCCGAGAATCTCTCGCACTTCCGGGAAGCCGAGATAGGGACCCATGGTGAGGATCAGAAGCGGAATGGTCAGTACCGTGCCAACCCAGAAACGCCGGGTGAAATCCACCAGTTCGGGGTTCGGGCCGTCGTCCATCGGGACCCCGGACTCAAGCTCCAGCCCCATTCCGCAGATCGGGCAGGAGCCGTGCTCGACCTGGCGAACCTGCGGGTGCATCGGACAGGTGTAGACGGCGCCGTCATAGCCCTCCGGGACGGTATCGTATCTGCCGTCCGCCGGGGCGGCACCAGCGTTATGGTCATGACCGTGGTGATCATGCCCGGCATGGCTGTCGAGCTCCGCCTCGGGCACAAGATGCATCCCGCATTTCGGGCAATCGCCCGGACCGTTCTGCCGTACCTCAGGGTGCATCGGGCAGGCGTAAATGTTGGATTCGGTTTCATGTGAAGCATGGCTTACTTGGTCGTTCATTCGGTTGTCCTCTCGGCGTGATTCGGGTCCAGCCTAATTGTTCCGGCAACTGGAAGGTCAAGGGCTGTCACCACAGAAAGGATCGCTTCGGCCAATAAACCGGCAATTCCGATCGCATTCGTTGGATGGGGTATGGTGTCGGTGGTGATGATCCTTGCCGCACCAGCCGACAGAATGGCGTCCTGAGCGCCGTGCGCAAAGACCGCATGGATAGCCAGGCAGACAGGCGCGGCGGTTCCGGCCGCAAGCAACCTTTCGACGGCACGAGCCATCGTGGACCCCGAAGACGCGATGTCGTCGAGGATCATCGGTGTGCCTTCGCGCAGCGCCGCGCTTTCGGGCACACTGACATCGACACTGCGGTCACCGGATCTCACCTTGCGCAAGACCTCATAGGGCCGTCCGGCCAGCCGGGCCACCTCAGCCACCCATTGTTGGCTTTCGCTGTCAGGGCCCAGAAGAACGGCGTCTGGCAGGTTCGTGCTGATCCAGGTCGCAAGCAGCGGGGCGGATACGGCGCGAATGGCAGGCATCGGGAAGACATTTTGCAGCCGCGCGATGCGGTGCAGATGCGGATCCACGGTCACCAGCCAGTCGAAACTTTCCCCCAGGAATTGCGCGAACAGCGGTGCGCTTACCGCCTGCCCGCGCTCGAAGCGATGGTCCTGCCGCATGTAGCCAAGATAAGGCGCGATCAATCCGACGCGACGCGCGCCCATCTCGCGCGCCGTCGCCGCGGCGAAGCGCAAGGGCAGGGCAAGGCGATCGGGATCGCGCAAAGTCGCCAGAAATGCCACATCGGCCCCGTCCAGATCGCCGGGCAGCGAAATCAGGCTTTCGCCATCGGGGAAGTGGTGCCAGCCGAGAGCGAGCAGGTCCGCCCCAAGCGCGAGTGCCAGGTCTTCGGCAAGCGGCCTCATCTCGGGAAACGCGACAAGGATCATGACACTGCCTCGGACAGCGTCAGCACGCCGGTCTGGGACTCGGCATAGGCCAGGGCATAGGCCAGTTCGCCTGGTGTCTCGGCATGGAGTTCATAGAGCGGCTGGCCCTTGTCCATATGATCCCCGATCCGCACCAGAAGGCGGACGCCTGCGCTCTTCTGACGCGGGGCACCGGCCAGCTTGGCGATGCGTGCGATGCGTCGGTTGTCGATGGCGGTCAACTGGCCCGCATGGGGGGCGCGTATTTCGATCTGCTGCGCTGCGGTTCCGGGTTCGCGGAAACCGCCCTGCGCCGCGCAAATTGCCATGAACTTTGCCTCCGCTGCACCACTATCGAGAAACGACTGCGCGCGGACCCGACCCTGCCCCACAACGGCGTCCGGTGCCAGGTCTAGAAGATGTCCGGCCAGATCCAGCGCCCGTGCGCGCAGATCGACAGGCGCGTCCGGCGCGCGCCGCAGAACCGCCAGCACGTCCATGGCTTCCAATGCCGGGCCGATGCCGCGTCCCACAGGAGCCATGCCGTCGCTGATATGCAGCGCCAGGTTCAGACCCAAGGCCTTGGCCACCGAAGACAGCCGTATCCCGAGAGCCTCCGCCGCTCCGGCAGACCGCACCTTGGCCGTTGGTCCGACCGGCATGTCGATCAGAACATGGGTGGCACCGGCGGCCGCCTTTTTCGACAGTACGCTCGCAACGAGTTGATCGGTGGAGTCGAAATCGAGGGGGCGTTCGACACGGATGAAATGATCGTCGGCAGGACTGAGGGCGAGCCCGCCACCCCAGACGAGGCAACCGCCCTCGGCTTCGACCACCCGGCGCAGCGCGGCGGCGTCAAGCGCGACGGGCGCCATGACCTCCATCGTGTCGGCCGTCCCCGCCGGCGAGGTGATCGCCCTGCTGGACGTCTTGGGGAACAGATACCCCGCCGCCGCGACGATGGCGACGACGATGGGTGTCGTGCGGTTGCCCGGCAATCCGCCGACGCAATGCTTATCGAGGACAGTGTGCTGCCCCCAGTCGAGCGTCTGCCCTGCTTCCTTCATGGCGCGGGTCAGCGCCACGGTTTCGGCCTCGTTCAGCCTGTCGCCGGCGCAGGCGGTCACGAAGGCGGCAAGGTCGAGATCCGAAAGCCGACTGTTGAGAGTGTCGCTGACGATTCCTGCGAAACCGGCCTGATCCAGTCTTTCGCCATAGGCTTTCGCCCGGATCATAGACGCGGAAGCGGGCGGTTCAGGGTGCGAGAAAGCGGCGTCGTCTCCAATCTCAGCGCCAAGCGCGGCCCAGGCGGAAACGGACAATGCCGCCTGGTCCACGGCAAGCCATGCTCCGCGGCCGACGACATTCAGGGTCGCGATGATCCAGCGGTCCTTCAGGTCGATCCGTATGCGTGTCTGGGCAGCAAACCCCTCGGAACGGCAGATGTGACAGTCTTCTTGCATATAGACGACCGGCTGCCGGTAGGTGTCGATGCCGGAGGAAACGAGGGCAAGCGTTTCGGTCATCGCGGCCTGTCCAGGTAGACGGGTTCGAGATGTTCGGGCACGCGCACGGATCGCCCTAGCTCGTGTTCGACGCGAAATCGCAGGGTATCGGCGGCGACAGGTTCCCCATGGGTGAGATAGGTCATCTCGGGGGCGGGACCGGCGGACATCCAGCGCAGGATCTCATCGGCATCGGCATGTCCGGAAAAGGACTGGAGCTGAACCACTTCGGCCTCGATCGGGAACTCCCGTCCGAACATGCGCAATGTCCGCGCGCCTCCGGCCAGCGCCGCGCCGCGCGTGCCACCGGCCTGGAAACCGGAGAGCAAGATCGCGTTCCGCCGATCGCCGCCGAAGCTGGCCAGATGGTGCAGGATACGCCCGCCGGTCAGCATTCCGCTGGCGGAGACGATGATCATCGGGCCCTGGCGCGTGTTCAGCTCCTTGGATTGCTCGACCGTGTTTACCCTCTTGGCGATCTCGAACATCGCAATGCAGTCTTCGCGGCTGACGTGGTGCTCGGCGTGATGACGGTGATAGATCTCGGTCGCATTCACCGCCATCGGGCTGTTGAGGAACACCGGGACATAGGGAATATCGCCGCGCTCCATCAATCGCGCAATGTGCAGCATCAGCCCCTGCACCCGTCCGACGGCAAAGGACGGGATCAGCACCGTGCCGCCGCGGGCAAAGGTGCGTTTGAGGATCGGTGCCAGTTCGGCTTCTGGGTCCACGTCGGAATGGGACCGGTTGCCATAGGTGGACTCGCAGACCAGAACATCTGCTCCGCCGAATGGCTGGGGCGGTCGCATCTGTCGTTTAGTCTCGGAACAAAATCCATATCATCACAGCGTCTCGAAGCTGATCCCAACGCGGAACAAACGCAGGAACATCCTGCTTATACAGCGCATATTGTTTGCCGAACAATCGTTCCAGAGTCTCCTCCTCCCTTTTCGCCAATGCTATGTAAAAGAACATGATGAACGGGAGCAAAGAAACAGATAGTAGTGTTGGCCAATGCACCACTCCCTCTCCAAATAGGACGATAAACAGACCCAAATATTGAGGGTGCCGGACAAATTTATAAAGGCGACCCGTCGCAAGGGTACCTTTCTTTCGATTCCTGTAGAGTTCGCGCCAACCTCCCACTATGAGGCAAATGCCGACCAGCGCGAGCGCATAGCCTAATAGCATTGCAAGAACCATGGCCTCGTCGAAGCCCAGAAGGCTTGACCACAAGTTGGTCGTGAGATCGCCCCTGTCCATTCCGAAAAATCGAACAGCAAGGTATACTGTAAGAGGGAAGCCGTACATTTCGGCGTAAAGTGAAATGATAAACGCTTGCACGATGCCGGCACTGGCCCACTCCCGCCAGTTACTTGGTGCAAAATATCTATATATGACCCAAGAGGCAATTATGATGGCAAGAACGGTGAGATTCCATGCCCCCATTTGCCCGACGTATTGTCTCATTACTGGACCCATAAACTTCGTTTTCCGCCACCTTCGCATCGACCCGGTACCACGGACGATCGAGTTCATGGGTGCCGTCAATCGATTCATAAGTGACTTTGCGGCCATCCTATTTCCCAATCACCAGTTGCAGATCGCTGCCGAGGTCAGGCAGTTTTTTTCGATCGTTGCCCGGTTGCGCCCCCGGATCCGTTCACCGCTCGAAGGATCAGCGCCAGCCCGACCAGGATCATTGGCGCAGAAAGAACCTGTCCCATCGTCAGCCCCCAATCGCCGAAGTGCAGGGCATGGCCGATCGGATTGTCGGAGGTCACGAACTGCATGTCGGGCTGCCGGAACAACTCGACAAAGCTTCTGGCAAGACCGTAGCCGGTCAGGAAAACACCTGTCAGCGCGCCGGGCATCCTGAGCCAGCCCCGGCGCCAGGCGAGGTAAAGAAGGATGAACCCGAGCAGCAGCCCTTCGAGCAGACCTTCATAAAGCTGCGAGGGGTGGCGGGCACATATCGAGGTGATGCCCGGACAGGTCTGGGCGACCTCGCCCGGAAAGATCACGGCCCAAGGCACGTCCGTGGGCCGCCCCCAGAGTTCGTTGTTGATGAAATTCGCAATCCGCCCCAGAAACAGCCCCGGTGGTGTAGCGATGGCCAGAAGATCGGTCGTGCTCAGCATGGATGCGTTCTGACGAATACAATATGCCAGGCCAGCAACGGCGACGCCGAGGAACCCGCCGTGGAAGGACATGCCGCCCTGCCAGATCATGAGTATTTCCAGCGGATTGGCCAGGTAATATTCGGGCTGGTAGAACAGCACGAAACCCAGTCGGCCACCAGCGATCACGCCGATAATGATCCAGGTCAGCAGGTCTTCGATCTGACGGCGATCAAGTGGCGGCCCGGCAGCGGGCCACAGCGCAGGGCGCGCAACGGCAGCGACGCAGATGCGCCAGCCGATCAGGATACCGACGATGTAAGCGAGCGCATACCAGCGCAGCGCCAACGTGAACCCGCCGATCTCGATAGAGAAAAGATCGGGGCCGATGTTGGGAAATGGAATTGCGGCGGTCAACATATCTGTAGGTCCTGATCTGGTGTTTGCGGTTGATTGGCCACGGCGGCTGCGCGCCGGAGGTGATAGGAAGCCTGTCGACGAAACGGCAGGCGAGATTTTCGGCGATCAGTCATGGGTCATCCGGTGCTTTTTCCAGTCCCTGACGGCGACAATCAGAAGAGGTGCAAACGTCAACGCTCCCAGCCCGATCGCGGCCCAGATTGCGCGGGAAGAAGGCCCACTGACCGCCTCGTTGCCTAAATGGGCGAGCACAAAGCTGGCCGGGATGATCCCCGCAAGCGTGGCGAGTGCGAAACGCCAGAAGTGAAGGCGGCTCAACCCGGCCGCGTAGCTGACAATGTCGAATGAGATGAACGGCATCAGACGGCTGGCGAAGACGGTGAAAGTCAAAGCGTTCTGAGAGCCGAGCCAGCCTGCATCCACCTTGTCGCCAAGCCATCCGACGAGCACGTCGCGCCCGAGGACCCTCGCCAATCCGAATGCGACAAGTGCGCCGAGTTCGGCTCCGGCAACGATGTAAACGGTCCCCAAAGTATGCCCGTAGGCGGCACCGGCCGCCAATGCGATCGGTGCGCTCGGAATAGGCGTCGCGACGATCGCGATCGTCATGAGCGAGACGATGAGGATCGGTCCCCATATGCCGGCAGCCTCGATCCAGCCGGAGATTCTCTCGCCGTCGAAGCTCTCGATGACGTCGGCGAGCGGACCCAAGGCCAGGGCGACGATGGCGAAGATTAGCAGTGCCGCAGCAACCAATTGTGCGGTTCGCCCGAACACGAACCGTGGTATTCCCGGCCTCACGGCACATACAGCACGAAGAGAAAAGCTGCCGCCAACAGCTCGAAGACGACGCAGAACGGAATGTACCATCGCGGGACCGGCGCGCCGAACACCCTGTTGTGATGCAGAAGATCCCACGCGGCATGTGCGGCGAACCCGACAGGCAAGGCCAATGGAGCCCAGAGCAATCCGGCCAGCGCGGTCGCCGCGAACAGGGCTGCGACCGCCAGTTCCGCCAAAAAGCGTTTCAGCGAATTGGCGGTCGCACCAAATCCGATGTAGGCTCCGCCGATCAGCGCCAACGTTACCGCGGCGATCGCCACCGATATCTGATGGGGCACCAGTAGATGCACCGGAGCGGCGATCAGAAACAAGACGGCACCCACAGCGCCAGGCCCCCAGAAGCCCTCGCCGAAGGTTGGGGATTCTTCTGTATCCTGGATGCTGTCAGCCACCATACCGCCTTGTCTCCCGGTTACTGGGGTTCGAACCCGATTCCCCGATGCATACGCCCTCCAGTGACCGGAAGGTCAACGATATGGCGATCATGCAGCATCGACGGCCTCGCGCAGCATGTCGCGCACCTCGCACGCGACTTCATGGAGCTGATCGTTGTCGATTGCCTGCATTGACGCCACCGGATCGATGGCGCTGATCTCGGTGCCGCCGTCCGTTTCGCGCAGGATAACGTTGCATGGCAACATCGCGCCCACGCGCGGTTCGATCCCGATCGCCTTGTGGGCCATTTGCGGATTGCAGGCGCCAAGGATGCGATAGCCGTCCATATCGACGTCGATCTTCTGCTTCATCGTCATCTTGACGTCGATTTCGGTAAGAACACCGAAACCCCGATCAGCTAGGGCGGCGCGAACGCGCATTTCCGCGTCGTCGATGCTGACGCCTATGAGTGAGCGGTCATAGGTATAATTCATTTCAATCTCCTTCGGTTATTCGAACGACTGCCTGATCGGTTTGAGCCGTCCCCGCATGATCGCAGTTGTCGCGAGAACCAGCAAAACGGTCATCATTTCAAGGCTCATGAGGTCTGCCTCCGTCAAAGCAGGGAAGGTCAGCACCGTTTCGCAAACCGTGCCTCGGTGCCGGATACGAGCGTCGGCCCATAGGCCGACGCCCGAAAGCGCTCAATCGTTGTTCATCATGTCGCCGTCGCCCATGCCGGGGCTCTCGCCGGGCTGCATCTGCCCCATTGCGTCGCGCATCTTCTGCATGCGCTCCATCTTGTCGGCCGGCGCCGCCATTTCTTCGGCTGTGATGGCGCCGTCGCCATCGGCATCCAGATGCTGGAAGCGATCCACCATCATCTCGCGGATCATCGCGCTGTGCAGCGCCTCGAATTCCTCGATAGACAGGGTGCCGTCACCGTCGCTGTCGTATTCGGTCAGCTTGGCCTGCAGTCCGGCGCGCATTTCCTCGGGCGTCACCGTGCCGTCGCCGTCAGCGTCGAACATCTGCATCATTCCGCCGCCCATCGGACCCATTCCGCCCATCATGCCGCCGCCCATCATCTGGCCGTGCATGCGCTTCATCATGCCCATCATATCGGACATGCCGCCCATGTTGCCCATCATTCCGGAACCGCCCTGCATCATGCCAGCGCGATCCTTCGGGCCGGACTGGCCCCCATGTCCGTGATTGGAATCCGCGATCGCGGCTCCTCCGATTGCAGTTGCGGCCAAAACGGTCGCTGCGAGCAGGGTTTTGCGGGTCATCGTTATCTCCTCATGTTTCGGTTTCGATAGATTTCATATGGCAGCGTTAGGCCGTGATGAAATGCGAGGAAACAACGGTATTGTATCGCCGTGTCACAAGCGCCGCCCCTGTTACATTTCGTGACAAATCTCTTCGGGAAACCAATGCGGCAACCGTTAGAAGGAAGAACATGAACGATCAGCCTCATATCCTCGTCGTCGACGATCATCGCGAAATCCGAGACTCGGTTTCGCGCTATCTGGAGAAGAACGGCCTGCGTGCGACCTCGGCGCGGGATGCGGTCGAGATGGACGCCAAGCTCGCGATGGGTCAGTACGATCTGATCGTTCTGGATGTCATGATGCCCGGCGAGGACGGGCTGTCGGTCTGCCGCCGTCTGTCATCCACGGGTGGCGTACCGATCCTGATGCTGACGGCGCTTGGCGAAGAGACGGATCGCATCGTCGGGCTCGAAATCGGCGCGGACGACTATCTGGCCAAACCATTCAATCCGCGAGAGCTGCTTGCGCGGATCAAGGCCATCCTGCGGCGTTCATCCCTGCCCGAGACCTATGCCGGAAAACTCTCGGGAAGACGCATCGCATTCGCACAATGGACTCTCGATACCGACAGCCGGTTGTTGACCGATGAAAACGGTGCGCAAATCGATCTCACCGGTTCGGAACTCAAGCTTCTGGTTGTCTTGCTCGAACGGCCCCGCCTCGTCCTCAACCGTGATCAGCTTCTCGATCTCACTGCAGGGCGCGCGGCCTCCCCGCTCGATCGGACGATCGACAATCAGATCAGCCGCCTTCGCAGAAAGATCGAGGCCGATCCATCCAGGCCCCGGCTGATCACGACCGTGCGCGGTGGCGGATATTGCCTTGCCGCCGATGTGACGGAGTTGGATTGATGTGGCGCTTCTTTGACAGTCTGCGCGGCCAACTGGTCCTGTTAATCATCGCGGCACTCGCCGCCGCCCAAGCGGTCAGCCTCTGGTTGTTCGTTGACGAGCGCGGCCTGGCCGTGCGGGCCGCGCTCGGCTTCGAGGCAGCGGGGCGGGCCGCGAACGTCGCGCGGTTGATCGAGGAAGCGCCGGCAACGCTGGAACCGGCCATTCTGCGCGCGGCGAATTCACCGCTGGTGCGCTTTGACCTGTCTGATACACCGACCGTCGATCACGACAGCCACGCGGACAGCGGTGCTATCGAGGCAAGAGTGCGTGGTCTTCTCGGAGCCAAGGACAACCGTGAAATTCGCGTGGAGGTGCACGAGGTCGATCACGGCATCCTTCCGATGCCGCATATGGCGCCCGAGATGGCGGAAATGCATCTGGCGATGATGCGGGGCGATCTGTCGGCCATCGAGATGCAGCTGTCCATCGCCCTGACGGGCGGACAGTGGCTCAATGTCGGCACGCGGTTCGAGCGCCCGCCCCTGCAATGGCCCTGGGCCTCTTTCCTGAGCTTCGGGCTCACGGCTGCCATTATTCTTGTTGCCGCCTGCTGGTTTCTTCTGACCCGTCTGACTGGCCCGCTCTTGCGCGTGTCCCGTGCCGCCGACAGTCTCGGGCGCGGCGAAAATGTCAGACCACTGCCCTTGATCGGACCCGCCGAGGTGCGCGACCTGACCCGGACATTCAACCGGATGCAGGCCCGGCTGACCCGCTTCCTCGCGGACCGGACCCGGCTTCTCGCGGCCCTTGGACATGACCTGCGCTCGCCTCTCACGGCACTCCGCGTTCGCTCGGAGATGGTCGACGAGCGGGAAACACGCGACAGCCTCATAACCTCAATCGAGGAGATGCAGGAGATGGTGGACTCGACGCTTTCCTTCGCGCGCGGGATCACAAGCTCGGAAGACTACGAGACCGTCGAAATGGGCGCGTTTCTGGGTCAACTCCGCGCCGATATGCTGAACGGTTTTTCTCTGAAGGAGGGCGAAACCATTCACCTGCGCTTGCGGTCGCAATCAGTCCGGCGCGCGCTTCGCAACCTCATCGACAATGCCGAACGCTATGGCGGAATGGTTGATGTCAGCTATGGACGCGAGGACGATCACGCCATTATCCGCGTCGCTGACAATGGCCCCGGTATACCGGACGGCGAGCTTGAACAGGTCTTCGAGCCCTATTTCAGGCTTGAGAAATCCCGCTCGAGAGAGACCGGCGGCACCGGACTTGGACTGTCCATCGCCCGGACGATCGTCCGGGCGCATGGCGGGGACATTGGCCTCACCAACCGGGCAGAAGGCGGCCTCGTGGCGACCGTGACGCTGCCGCTGGGACCGGAACCCCTGAAACAGGAAAGGACAACGACATGAAACTCAACGGCTCAGTCATCTCTGCAGGATCGCTCCTCTTCGTCGCAACGCCGGGCATGGCCGATATCTACGATGGCTCCGGCCACATGATGTGGGGTGGGCACGGTATCTTTGGAGGCCTGATGATGGTGATTTTCTGGGCACTTATCATCGGTCTGATTTTTCTTGCGGTTCGCGGCTTTTCCAACCGCTCCGACACCGGGAATGGTCAGACTGCGATGGATGTCCTTCGTGAACGCTATGCCCGCGGCGAAATCGACGAGGATGAATTCGAGCGGCGGCTGGCCAAACTGGAGGCCCGAAAACGATGATGTGTACGGAACCGGACCGGTACTGAAAGTGCCGGTCGGAGTCCTCGTCAGCCCGGCACGTCGGTGTTTGCCCGTCTTTACACGAAAAAATTGTCTCTCACTGTAACAGGCTCCGGCATTGCGACAAACGCTTACATGAAAGGCCGCGAGGCTGTCTTGATAGTCGCAATCCCGTCCGTACGTTCTCGATAGACGCAATTACACCCATGAAAGGAAATACATCATGCGCATCACGACCCTGACACTCAGTGCGGTCTTGATGACCGGCAGCGCCGCGATTGCCGACGTCTACATCCCCGAAGGCGAGCTCGGAACAGTGCTTCATCTGGATCGATCCTTCAATGAGATGGGTCGCATCGAAGGGCTCGATAACGTCCACGGTCTCGCCGGTGCGCCCGAACGGGGCATACTGGTGGCCGGCAGCCTGTCGGAATCCACACCCGGCGATGTGGCCAAGCCGGCCGCCGTCTCGGAAGAGGAGCACGCGGCCCATCACGGGGGTGGAAACACGGCCAAGCCGGACGCGGTAAGTCTGGTAACGCTGGTTGACGCTGACAGTCGCGAAATTCGGCGCCGAATCGAGGTGCCGGGCATCGTTCACCATGTCGGGATTTCGTCGGATGAACGGTTTGCCGCCGTGACCCACCCCGGGCTCGATGCTGTTTCGGTAATTGACCTTGAGAGTGGCCAGGTCACCGCGACGGTCGCCACCGGCCCGATTCCGGAATATGCGGTCGCCGATCCGAAGACCGGAAACTTCCTTGTCTCCAACGCCGGCAACGCAACGATCAGTGTGCTTGATCCGGAGGACGGGATCGTGACGCGAAATTTCAAGCTGCAGGGGCCACCCAAGCACATCCAGCTCGATGCCGATACCCGTCAACTGATCGTCAGCGAATCCTTCAACGGAACCGTTTCCATCGTCGATGCCGACAGCGGCGAGATCCTCGACAGGTTCGACATCGGCGGAGAATTGCATGGCGTAGCGGTTGACCCGGACGCGATCTGGTCGAGCGCGCGTGAACGCAATCTCGTTGTGCGTGTCGACCGGTCGACCGGTGAACGCCTGGAAGTCAACGTCGGACCTGAACCTTACCACATGGCGCGCGTTGAGGATGCCTTGCTGGTGAGCAGTGCCGGCAAGCCGGAACTGTGGATTCTCGATCCCGAGACGCTGGAGCTTCGCCAGACGATTGCCACGAACAGTACCGCCCATCAGTTCGCCGTAATGCCGTAGGCCGGACCGGGTAAACGGCAATGATCCAACTAACGGCAATGTGAGACCGGGTGCCGATACCGGACTTGACGTTCCAGTCCGGGAAGGCGGCATGCACCGCCAAAACGAGAGATTGACGAGGAATCGACATGACACCTGAAATCGGACAATTCGCGCTGGCACTGGCGCTGATCATTGCCCTGGTGCAAAGCGTTCTACCGATCCTCGGCGCCTCGCGCGGCGATCTGGTCTGGATGCGGAGTGCGCGGACATCGGCGCTCGCTCAGCTGGTTTTCATCGGTATCGCGTTCGCCGCCCTCATGCGCTCCTTCATGGTCAGCGATTTCACGGTGGCGAATGTCGTCGAGAACTCGCATTCGCTCAAGCCGATGCTCTACAAGATCGCAGGGACCTGGGGAAGCCATGAGGGGTCTCTGCTGCTCTGGGTGCTGATCCTCGCGGCTTTCGGCGCAGGTGTCGCCCTGCTCGGGACGAACATTCCCGATGCGCTGAAGGCGCGGACCCTGTCCGTGCAAGCCTGGATCAGCACGGGATTCCTATCCTTCCTGCTGCTGACCTCCAACCCGTTCGAACGTGTGTTCCCGCCGCCGCTGGATGGCAACGACCTCAATCCGCTGCTGCAGGATGTGGGGCTGGCGATGCATCCGCCGCTTCTCTATTTCGGGTATGTCGGGTTCTCGATCGTCTTCTCCTTCGCGGTTGCCGCACTGATCGAGGGCCGTGTCGACGCGGCCTGGGCCCGCTGGGTCAGGCCGTGGACGCTGGCGGCTTGGATGAGCCTGACGGCGGGCATCGCGCTCGGATCATGGTGGGCCTACTACGAACTGGGCTGGGGCGGTTGGTGGTTCTGGGATCCGGTGGAGAATGTCAGCTTCATGCCCTGGCTTCTGGGCACGGCGCTGTTGCATTCGGCCATCGTCACCGAAAAGCGCGATGCCTTCAAAAGCTGGACGATCCTGCTGGCCATCCTGACATTCTCGCTGTCTCTGCTGGGCACGTTCATCGTCCGGTCGGGCCTTCTGACATCCGTCCACGCCTTCGCCGTCGATCCCGAACGAGGCCTCTACATTCTCGGCCTGCTGGGCCTCTCCATCGGCGGCTCGCTCGCGCTCTATGCCTGGCGCGCCCCGTCGATGGAAGGCGGCGGCCTCTTCGCGCCGATCAGTCGCGAGGGTGGCCTCTTGATCAACAACCTGCTGCTGGTCGTGGCCACCGGAACCGTGCTGGTCGGCACGCTCTATCCGCTGTTCACCGAAGCCCTGGCCGATCAGAAGATTTCGGTCGGACCACCGTTCTTCAACGCGTCCTTCATACCGATCATGCTGCCGTTGCTGGCGATCATGGCCGTCGGGCCGCTCCTGTCGTGGAAACGCGCCGACCTGAAGGGGGTATTCCAGCGCCTGCGCTTTGTCGCGCTGCTGTCAGGGCTGGCCGCACTTGCGGTCTGGTACCTGACCGAGGGCGGGCCCGCCCTGGCCTATCTTCCAATCGCGATAGCCACCTGGCTCCTTCTGGCGACATTGCGGGAATGGGCGGCCCGGATCAGACTCTTCGATGTGCCGTTCGCGCAGGCTGTTCGGAGGGCGCGCAACCTGCCCCGCGCGGCCCACGGCATGACGCTGGCACACGCGGGACTTGCCGTGGCGGTCTTCGGCTTCGTCGGGTCGAGCGCCTGGAAATCCGAGAAAATTGTTTTCGTCCAATCCGGCGCCGTGACCGAGATCGCAGGTTTCGACGTGCGCTTCGACGGTGTCCAAAGGGTGCAGGGTCCGAACTATGTCGCCGACCGCGGCACGCTGGTGGTCACGCGCGATGGTGCACCCGTCACGACACTCTACCCCGAGCGCCGTTTCTATCCGGTCGCCCAGAGCACGACCACCGAATCTGCCATCCGCTCGACGCTGGCGGGCGACCTCTACGCCTCGCTGGCCGAGCCGGCCGCGGAGGGCGCGGCGCAATCTGGGGCCTGGACCTTGCGAATCCTCTACGAGCCGCTGGTCAATTTCATCTGGATCGGGGCGGCGCTTCTGGTGCTGGGCGGCGGTCTGTCGCTTTCGGATCGGCGCCTGCGGGTCGGTGCGCCGCGCCGCGCTACTATTCCGAAACCACAAGCAACGCCGGCGGAGTAAGTCCATGACCCGAGCCCTCGCCGCCCTGCCGATCCTGATTGCGCTGATTGTCGGCGGTTTCTTTCTCTGGGGCCTCAATCCAAGCCGCGACCCGAACGCGATCCCGTCGGTGCTGATCTCTCAGCCGGCACCGGAATTCGATCTGGCGCCGGTGGATCACGTGGGTGTGCCCGGCCTGTCACGGGCGGACCTGACGGACAATCCTGCGCCGGTCGTGGTCAATGTCTTCGCCTCCTGGTGCGTCCCCTGCCGGGCCGAACATGCGGTCCTGACCCGAATGGTCGAACAGGGCGGCGTGCGACTCATGGGCATCAACTACAAGGACAAGCCCGAGGACGCGCGCGCCTGGCTGGAGAACCTGGGCAACCCCTATGAGCGGATCGGATCCGATCTGAACGGCCGCGCCGGGATCGAGTGGGGCATTTCAGGCGTGCCGGAAACCTTCATCGTCTCGGGCAACGGCACGGTTCTTTTCCGCTATGTCGGCCCGGTCGTCGGCGCAGAGGCGGAAGAGAAGTTCGCAACCGCGCTCGCGCAGGCACGTGCTGCAACAGGAGCGGGAACATGATCCGAATTGTCGTGCTGACGATCCTGATCGTGATCGCCTTGCCGCTTGCCTCCCATGCCGTCGAACCCGACGAAATGCTGGCTGATCCGATCCTTGAGACCCGTGCGAGAGAGATCTCCAAAGACTTGCGCTGTGTGGTCTGCCAGAACCAGGACATCGACAGCTCGAACGCGGGCGTTGCGCGCGATCTGCGGCTGCTGGTCCGTGAAAGGCTGGTTGCCGGAGACACCGATCAGCAGGTGCTGGATTACATTCAGGCGCGCTATGGCGATTATGTCCTGTTGAAACCGCCATTCAAACCGGAAACCTATGCTCTTTGGTTGACGCCGCTCGCACTCTTTTTGCTGGGGGCCGGCGGTGTGGTCGCGGTCCTTGCCAGGTCCGGTCGGCGCAAGGCGAAGGCAGGCCTGAGCGCCGAAGAAGAGCGCCGGGTTTCCGAACTGTTGGCGCAGCGCGAAAGGAATGAGCCGTGATGCTCTGGATTGTCTTTGCGTTTCTGGCGCTGCTTGCCGCAGGTTTCCTGCTGCTTCCACTGCGGTCCTTCGGATCGAAGGTTTCCGACCGAACCGACGGCTCCATTTCCATCCTCTCCGATCAGCTGCGGGAGGTGGACGCCGATGCGGAACGCGGCCTGATCTCGCCGGAGGAAGCCCGCGCCGCCCGGATCGAGATCAAGCGGCGTATCCTGTCGCTGGAACGGAAAGGCCAACGCGCGCGGCCGGCCATGTCGGGTCGCTCCGCCGGCGTCGTCGTCTGGGCGACCGCCTTGACGGTGCCTGTGGCCGCGGCAGCGCTCTACCTGCAACTGGGATCGCCCGACATGCCGAGCATCGCGTTCGCCGAGCGTGAGGCGGAGCGAAACCAGCAGGTTGAAATCGCCGGGTTGACGGTACGTTTGCTGGAGCGCCTGCAAAGCGATCCGGGCGGTGGCCCGACCGAGGGGTGGATGTTGCTTGGCCAAACCTACATGCGCATGGGCCGCTACAGGGATGCGGTATCCGCCATGGAGAACGTGACCGAGCGCCCGGATGCCAGTTCGGCCATCCTGTCGCAATACGCCGAGGCGCTGATCGCCGCGGATGACGGGATCGTGACGCCCGCGGCCCGCGCGGCCATCGGACGGGCACGCGACATGGATCCGTCCAATCCGGCGGCCACGTACTACGAGGCCATCGCGCTCGATCAGGCGGGCGACGGCGCGGAGGCCCACGATCTGCTGATTGCCCGGCTGGACGCGGCCAATGGCCCCGCGCCCTGGATGGAGGCGTTCGTCGCGCAGGCCAACAGCATCGGCGAGACGCTCGGCCGCGAGCCGGTCAGCCTCGCGGCATTCGCGCCCACGGCTGGCGGCGATACGCCGGGCCCCACCGCGGGCGATGTCGCCGCCGCAGCGGACATGAGCGAGGACGACAGGGCCGCCTTTATTCGCTCGATGGTTGAGCGGCTGGCCGAGCGGCTGCGGGACGACCCTGATGACCTGGATGGCTGGATGCGACTGGGCAACGCCTATCGCGTCCTCGGTGAGGCGGCGAAGGCGCGGGAGGCATATCTGACCGCCAACAGGCTCGCCGAGACCCTGCCTCCCGACGACCCGCGTGCGCAGGAAATCCGGCAGGCGATGTCAGAGCTGCCCGGCTGAGGCCGAAACAGCGCTATGGTTTCCCTGCCAATGCGATCAGGTGCACTGACAGGGATGCGCCGCAAGGTTTGGATCGTCCCGGGTGGTCAGACGGGTCAGGACGAACCCGGCCGTCAGAAGCAACGCGCCGCCATAGATCATGCCCGTCGCCGGGACCTCTCCGAATACGAGAAAGCCCAGCGTTGCCGCAACCACCGGCGATACGATGATGTCGACCAGCGAATAGACGTTGGCGTTCAGCGTCTTCAGCACAAGCGAGATGCCGAAATAGGCGAACCCGGTAGAGACCAGTCCCAGCATCAGCGCCCAGAGCCCGGCCGGAGCAGCAATGCCGATCCGCTCATTGACTGTCATTGCCATGATGTCGCCGGGTCCGAAGATCACCAGCACCGGCGACAGCACGAGGGCGGCAACAAGCATGGACCAGGCGATGTCGTTACCGGTCTCGGATTTGCCTTCGTGGCGCATGTAGGTGATCATCGCGGCATAGATCGCCCCATCGGCAAGCGCGACAAGATTTCCGACCATGTATCCGCCCTCCAGCGGTTTCGCGAGAACAATGCCCATGATGGCGACCGCGAAGGTCAGGTAGTGACCCCAGCTTGCTTTCTCATCGAGAAACAGCGCCGAGAATATGAAGGTGAAGAACGGCGCGATACTCCAGAAAATGACCGCGTTGGCAATCGGCACCAGGGTCATGGCGTAATTGAAGACGCTGATCTGGGTGGCGATCAGCATACCGATGATGGCGGTGTCCTTGAGGTTCTTCCACGGAACGCGAAGCGGGTTCCCGGTTGCGAACGGCATCAGAATCATGAGGAACAGCGCGGCCGTGAGGATGGCGTAGAAATTCACCGTGTGGATCGGGATCAGACCGCCTGTCAGCTTGACGAAGACGCCGATTGTCGCCTCCGAGAAGGTGATGAGAAGCAGTAACAGGATGGTGCGCATGGGTCGGTTCTGATCCTCTCTCGTTCACGCTCTCAGGACGCCGCCGGCTCGTCGCGGTCCTCCTGGCCACTTATTGCGTCGCGGCTCGCGTTCCCGATCCAGCACATGTCGCAGACCGGGTCGCCATGGGACAGAGTACGCCGGCGGCGATAGTGACCGCGCTGGCCATCCCCGGCGATGACGTCGGCACCGGGCCAGTCGTAGCGGCACCAGCTCTGCCGGAACGACTCCAGCGACTCAGGATCGTCCTCCGCCCGGGCGATGCGGCGCACGAAGCTCTGCGGCGGGCAATGGGTGAAATGCGTGAACAGGTCGTCCCCGTCCCGGCTGACCCGAACGGCGTAACCCGGCGCACCGGAGGGCGCGAAGGGAAACACCAGCAGCGCGCGGATGGTCCAGCGCAGCCGACGGCCGGAATCGCGGGTGAGCAGGCGCACGGGCAATGCGCTGAGCGCCAGCATCCGCCGGTAGATGTCCCAGCCGAGATCGGCGACCACCTGTCGCGCGGTCTCGGGCGCGATGCCACAAGCGCGCAGGCTGCGGTCGGCTGCAATCGTCCAGATCGCCATTTCCACCATCAGCCGGCTACCGAAAGTCGGAAGCTCTGCCTGCTGCGCATGGGGGCGAAGGCGGACGGTTTCCGCGGTCATCGCCACCACGAATGCCTCGATTTCGGGCGTCAGCCAACGGATCTCGCACCCCTCCGTGTCGCGCAGGCCGCGCGTGGCAAGGCCGCGCCCCGCCGCCCGGGCGACGATGCGCCCGATCAGCTTGCGTGCCAGCCACAAGCGGAGCGAACCGTCAGACATGGCCGACCTGATGGCCCGAGGTGATATCGATCGTCTCGGCACCCGACTCGTCCAGACACTCGGTTTCAGTCTGGAGCGTTACGAAGAAGAAGCCGTGATCGCGGCGCAGCAAGCGGTGCGCCCGTCGTTGCACCGCCTGCGGGTCCACGCCGTCACCCACGCGAAGGTGCGCCGAAAACACGTTCCGCCCGCTGGTCAATGTCCATGCGTGGACATGATGCGCGTCGTGCACACCGTCGAGCGCTTCCAGATCCGCGATCACCGAGTTCAAATCTATCTCGCTCGGCGCTGCCTCCATCAAGAGCCGCGCCGCATCCCGCAGGATGCCCCAGCTGGCCCAGAGCAGCACGAAGCCGAAAGCCATGCCCAGAAGTGGGTCGATCATCAGGAAACCGGTAAAGCGGATCACCAGCGCCGTGACGATGATGAGCAGGCTGCCCACGAAGGTCTGGATGATGTGCCAGAGCGCGCCGCGCACGTTCATGTCGCTCCGGCTCTGTTTCCAGATGAGGCCAAGCGAAATGAACTCCGTCACAAGACCCCCGGCTGCAGCAAGCAGCATTGGCCCTGTCGGCAGGTCGATGGGCGCGTTCAGCCGCATCGCGGCCATATAGATAACGACGAAGGCCATTCCGGCCAGGAACCCGCCATTCACCAGCGCGCCGAGGATTTCGGAGCGGTACCAGCCAAAGCTGAATGTTGCATCGGCAGGCCGCCGGGAAAGCCGGGCCGCGCCCACGGCGACGAGGATTCCGCCCACGGCGGAAAACGTGTGGAATGCATCCGACAGGACAGCGATCGATCCGGTCCAGAGCCCGATACCAAGCTCAATGATGAAATAGACGCCGGTCAGCCAGGCCGAGATGACCATACCCCGCCCGCTTGTCGGCATGTGCGATCCGTGTCCACGAATATGGAATTCTGTTTCGGAACTCATCGAACCTCCTTTCCGTGGCAGTTTATTGATGCCTCCCCACATGAAGAGCGCGCCCTATCCGCCCGACGCCACCGCGCGCTCCGCCGCCTTCTCGAGCGCTGATAGAACCGCTTCGGACGACAGGAGCTCGGGCAGGACGATACCCTCGGGAGCGCCGGGTCCATAGACAGCGTTGAACGGAATACCGTAGCGGTCGAAGGTCTCCAGATAGCGCGAGATTGCCTCGTCGGGCCGGGTCCAATCGGCCTGCATCGCCGTCACGCCCGGCGCGCGAAGGGCCGTTCGAACCGGCGCGCGGTCAAGCACGAGCGCCTTGTTGGCCTTGCAGGTGAGACACCAATCGGCGGTCACATCCACGAAAACCACCTCTCCGCGCGACACGAGCTTCGGAATTTCTCGACGGTCGAATGCGGCCCAGTCCGTCGCCGGCTTGGCGTTCGGCGTGCCGGCCGCAGAAAGGAATCCCGCCAGGAAGATGGCCAACGCGCCCGTGGCCGCAGCCCCGGACAAGCGAGCACCTGCGGCCAGGCGACTGAAAGACAGAATCACGACGAGGACTGCGCTGGCTGTCAGAACCGCAAGCGCGGACGTCATGCCACCGACACCGATCAGCACCCAGAACAGCCAGCCGGCTGTGCCCGCCAATGCCAGCCCCAGCAGGATCTTCAGCCACAGCATCCAGCGGCCCGGTTTCGGCAGGCGCGAGATCGCCGCCGGAAACGCGGCAACGATGAGATAGGGCAAGGCCAGACCGATCCCCAGGGCCGTGAAGATCACCGCGATATCGAGCAGCCGCCCGGCCAGCGCAAAGGCAACAGCCGTGCCCAGGAACGGCGCCGAACAGGGTGTCGCGAGGATGGCGGCAAAGGCACCTGTCGCAAAGTCGCCGCTATAGCCTTTGCCACCGCCGGCGCGGGCGAGCCGGGTCTGCAAGGAAGACGGCAGCTCGATTTCGAATGCCCCGAAAAGGTTGGCGGAAAACACGGCCAGGACAATGAACATCACCGCCAAGAATACGGGGTTCTGGAATTGCAGCCCCCAGCCCACGGTCATCCCCAGACCGCGCGCCGCGAGGGTCAAAGCGGCGAGCGACCACATGAACGCCAGAACGCCGAGTGCGGAGACGGCAAACCCCTTGCGAATACGGCCCACGCCCTGGTCGCGGCTCTTCATCGCCGAGGACAGCTTGATGGAGAGCACCGGCAGCACGCAGGGCATGACGTTCAGGACAAGACCGCCGAGGAAGGCGATTGCGGCGATCCAGGCCAGTTCCGCCAGACCCGGCAGCACGCGGTCCAGGGCGAAGGGCGGCTGCGGTGCTGCATCGGCCAACTCCGTGAACAGGCTGGCCGCACGGTCGCCATCGGTCACGGTGATCCGCAGATCGGGCAGATCCGCGGCCGCGCTCAGAACGGGCAATCGGGCCCAGAGCAGACGGCCCCCGTCGCCCAGACGAATATCCGGCTTGCCGAATGCCGTGCCCGCGCCCAGTTCGGGAAAGACATCCGGGCCCGCGAAGGGACGCTCACTGTGTGCGACCAGCGTCAGGGCGGTCATGTCCGGGTCGAGATAGGCCGACTGGATCGAGATACCGCTCTCAGCCCCCTCCTCCGGCACCTTTTCGGCATAGGCCGAGATGAGCGCCGCCGCATCCGCGTCGATTCCGCTGGCTCGTGGCAGCGACAGGGTCAGTGTGAACTCCTGCGGGACGCAAACGGTCGAGCAGGTCAGAAGCGTGACATTGGCGTTCAATCGCACCGGCGCGCCGGGGTCGGACAATGCGATACGCAGCGGAAATACGACCTCGTCGTGATATCCGAAATTCTCGATCCCGAAGGCCGTGAACCGTTCCGGGGCGGGCCAGAGCAATTCGACCTCTTCCACATTCTCCGATCCCGCCCAGTCGATCGAGGGCGGGATGCCGACCTCGCCCGGGGACCGCCAATAGGTCTTCCAGCCCTCGCCCAACTCCAGATGCAGCCCGGCGGACAGGGACGTCGCGTTCGGGCCGACTCCGTTTTCGGCTGCGATCAGACGCGCCTCGAGAGCCGGGTTGGAAAAGCTCCCGGATTCGGCGGCGTTCGACATACTGGCCAGCCCCGCGCCGAGAAAACCGAGGCAGACCAGCAGAATCAGCTTTGCGACGAAAAGCCGCGAGAATTTGTTCATCACGCTGTCTGACACTGGGACGTCCAATCTTCCTCGATTTCCATCTCGGCAACACGCAGAATGGTCTTCTCATCGATCTGGCCCTGGATGATCGTTCGCCCGATTATCAGGGCGGGCGTTCCAAAAATGCCGAATACCCGTGCGAGAGCAGCACTGTTTTCCAATTCTTCGGTAACAGGGGCGCTTCGCATGTCGGTAATCAGACGTTGGTGATCGACACCGATGTCTCGCGCCAAAGCCTGTAAATATTCCGGTGTCGCCACAAACGAGGATTTCATGAGCCGTTCATGAAATGCGACATAGGCACCCTGGCGTTTCGCCGCCAGCGCCGCCTTGGCCGCGACCTCCGACGATTGCCCGAGAAGCGGCAATTCGTGCCAGATGGCACGCAGGTTGCTGTCGGGACGTGCATCGAGCGCCGCAAGCGTCCTGGTCTGAACACGGCAATAAGGGCAATAATACTCTGTAAAAAACGCCACCGGAACGCGCTGTGTTGCAGACAGGTCATCGCCGTAGAGCGCACCGCAGATATCTGCCCTGACCCGCGCTTCGGCATCCGCCAGACTATCCGGACCCATGGCGTTCATTCCGATGAAGAGATCGAAGCCGCTCGAGCTTTCGCTGGCGGACAGCCTGCGAAAGCCCCGCGGGTATTGAACGTCCTCGAAGTTGAGTTCGGTCGAACCGAGTTCCGGAAAATACCAAAACCCGGCGTAGGCGGCCGCAACAGTCGCAAGAACTGCCAATGTATTCCGCCGTCCTTCAATCATATCCCGTCACCTTCACAACTATTCCAAAGCGAAGGCGAAGCCCTCCCTGCCGTCCCGACATTCAAGCACTGCCAGCCCACTGCCCGTTATTTCCTTTACCTCACAACCTGCAGGCAGGTCGGCCACCTGACCGCTCGAAGAGAGCCGGACATCACCGCTTCGCTCGCATTGCGCGATGGTCTGGGCGCAGGCGCCAAGTAAGAGCATCGCCCAAAGCGGCAGAAGACGGCGAACGATACCCAATCTCACCCCGGCCTAATTGGCGGCTACTTTTTGATCCACCTGGATCGCAACATCATCGGTCCGCTCGCTCTTCGTATCATGGCATGATTTTCCCATCATCTGATGCATGATCAAATGTGCGGCGACGCACAAAAGCAGAGGTGCGAAGACGTAGAGCCCGGAGGTCAATCCGCCCGCAAGTCCCCCCGTCATCACGAACGCTGCGATTGGAAGCAGCATTACCGCGCAGCAGGCCCACATGGCGTATTTCATCACCGGCATCGTGCTCGATTTCTCAACAGGAGTTTCAGATTCATTCATTTTCGTTGCATCTCCAAGCATACAGGAGATGGGCTAAAGCCTTCCTGCGCCGGAAGGTCAACGATACAAACCGATACAAAAATCACGGTCTTGTCAGGGGGCATCTGCTTGACCTTCCGGTGCTGGAAGGTGGTTTATCCCGCTAAAACAGGCAAGAAATAGATGTGAGAGCAGGTTATGATAAAAAATGGCGAAAAGCCCCTCAACCGGCGCGGATTTCTGGCGGCGGGTGCCAGCGGTGTTATCGCGCTGGCGACCCCAACACTCCTTCGGGCGGAGGAAGCGTCCGTGGTGAGGCGCAACATGTCTTCCTTCCGGCTACACGCTTGGCAGGATCACTTCGACAGCCTTGGCAAAGGCATCCTGCTCTCGGACACGAACACCAGGGTGCTCCAGCATTGGACTGCCGATGGGGAGATGCGTATCTATCCCACCTCGGTGCCGTTGTCCGACGAGCTGACACGCCGCGGTTATACCGAAGTGGTCTTCAAGGATGAGGCCCCCGATTGGGCGCCGACACCCTCGATGATCGAGCGCGATCCGACGCTGCCGCGCTATGTGGCGCCCGGGCCGGACAATCCGCTGGGTATTCGTGCCATGCACCTGAGTTGGCAGTACTATCGCATTCACGGCACCAACGACACGCGCAAGATCGGTCGCAAATCGTCGAATGGCTGTATCGGCCTTTATAACGAACAAATTGTCGGGGTTTTCGACAGATCGCCGGTTGGTACACAGGTCAAACTTATTTGACCGAAGCATTCGGTTGCGAGGGGCAAGAAAAGTATGAACAAGACATTGCTGGCGATCGTCGCCTTCTTTCTCGTCGGGGGGGTTGCGGTCTACTGGAATGCGACGCAACGGGCGACGCAAGGCACGGGCCATTCGATGATTCCGCCCGATACCAGCACCCTGGCCGAGGGCGCACCGATCGTCGAGGTGGCGCTTCCCGCCGAACTGTCGGCGGACGCGCAGATCGGAAAGCGGGCGTTCGACGCCAAATGCGCCGAGTGTCATGGTGCGAATGCGGCGGGCCAGAACGGCGTCGCCCCACCGCTTGTACACAAGACCTATGAGCCAAACCATCACTCCGACATGGCATTCGTCCTCGCGGCAAAAAACGGCGTCCGTGCGCATCACTGGAACTTCGGCAACATGCCGGCGGTGGAGGGTGTGACCGATGGCGACGTGAAAATGATCACGCGTTACATTCGTGAGCTTCAGAAGGAAAACGGCATCTTTTGAACGAAAGACGCAAAATCGAACCTGTCGGCTTGCTACGCGCGATGATTCTCTGCGCGCTTTTCGCATTCGGCTTGACCCCTCAGGGCGCTGAAGCCCATTCTTCTGCTCCCGCCGCGACAAGCTCAACGCACGCCGTGGTCGACGATGATCATGGCGAAGATCATACTGTCATCCAGGAGGCATTCGGACATTGCCATCCGGGAATTGACTGCGCACTTGCGGCGATCACGGTGGATTCAGAGCGCGCACACCCCGTCAGGCGTGCCGCGACCACGAAGGTCCGGCCTCCTCACGTGATCGGACCCGTCTCGAAATCAGGATTTGAAGGACAATGACATGAAACCTACAGGGATTATCACTTCCGCCGTGCTTGTCGGCGTGGCATCGGCGGCGCTCGCCCATAGCGGCGCGACCGGTATCGTGAAGGAGCGCATGGACGCGATGTCGGCAATGGGCAAGGCCGTGAAACACGGTCGCCCCGATGATGAGCGGCGAGACGGGGTATGATGCTGATACCGTGCGGCACGCTGCGGAAACCATCGGCATGCACGCTGGCGATGCCATGACCCGTCTGTTCCCGGACGGCAGCGCAGGCATGCCATCGGTCGCGAAAGACGCCATATGGAACGATTGGGAGAGCTTTGCAGGCCTGGCCGAGGAGTTGCACAGATACGCCGAAGGCCTGGCTCTTGCCGCTGACAACGCACCCGCAAGTCAGTCGGACACCAAGTCGAATACAAGCGCCATGATGGGCGGCTCCGACATGATGGGAGCCAACTCGATGATGGGCAGTGGTGACATGATGGCCGATGACACGATGGGGCGCGAAGAACTGGCCGAGATGCCCGCCAACGCGGTTTTCGCGAAGGTCAGCGACACCTGTTCGTCCTGTCACACCCGCTTCCGCGCGAAGGTGAAATGACATGAGGCGGGTTCTTGCAGGTGTTGCCGTCCTTGCCCTTTCCGGCACGGCGGCAATCGCGGCGTTGGTGGTTTGGCCGATTGGCCGACCGCCCGCCGAGATCGAGTTGACCGGCGATGTCCAGCGCGGTGCCTATCTGGCGCGCGCGAGCGGTTGCATCGCCTGTCACACGAATTTCGAGGATGGCGGCGCTCCGCTGGCGGGCGGTGCCCCGCTCGAAACCCCGTTTGGCGTCTTCTACCCGCCGAACATAACCACCGATCCCGAGCACGGCATCGGAGACTGGAGCCTGTCTGACTTCGCGATGACTGTCAGGCAGGGCGTTTCGCCCGATGGCGAGCCCTTGTTTCCGGCATTCACCTATCCGTTCTATGCGGATTTTTCCGATCAGGACGTCGCCGATATGTGGGCAGCATTCCAGACCGTCGCACCGGTAACCAACCCCGCACCACCGCACGATGTCGGTTTCCCGTTCAACCAACGCTGGGGCCTGAAACTATGGCGTGCGCTTTTCATGCATGATCCGCAGACCGAACCGGTGGAAGGAAAGAGCGTCGACTGGAACCGCGGCCGGCAACTCGTGCGCGGCGCCGCCCATTGCGGGGCCTGTCACACCGGTCGGAACCTCGCGGGCGGCCGGATGCCAGATGCCGTTTTTGCCGGCAACGACGACCTGCCCGGTGGAAACAAGGCACCATCAATCCTGTCCGACGATCTGGCAGATCGCGGATGGACCGTCGCCAATCTGTCATATGCTCTGCAAAGTGGTGTTACCCCGTCAGGAGACGTGTTCGGCGGCAGCATGGGTGAGGTTGTCCAGAACGGAACGCGGTTCCTCTCAAAGTCCGATTTGAAAGCGATGGCGATCTATCTTCTCGACAGCGATGTACCGGAAGGCAGGGCTTTGGCGGGGAGGCCGAGTATCGGCAAAACCATCGATTGACACGGGCGGGGCGGCGTATCGCCCCGCACATTTCAAGGACACGGAAAAGATGACGACACGGCGAGAATTTCTTGAGCAGGGCGCGGCGACGATTGCGGCTCTGGCCGTTCCGGCCCTGGCGCGTGCTGCAACGCCACGCTTTGCCGAACTCAAGGCCCGGCCCGCGCGCGTCCAACTTGCACCCCCAACCTATCCCAAGACTGAAATCTGGGGCTATGACGGCGCGATGCCGGGACCCGAGTTGCGGATGGCTCAAGGCGCCCGCATCCAGAGATCGTTCCTGAACGAACTGCCGCAGGCAAGTTCGGTTCATTGGCACGGGATCCGCATCGACAACGCGATGGACGGGGTTCCCGGGCTGACGCAGCCAGCTGTCGAACCGGGACAGGGTTTCGACTATGATTTCGTGGTGCCGGACGCCGGCACCTACTGGTATCACGCGCACAACCGGTCAACCGAGCAGGTCGCGCGCGGACTCTATGGTGCGCTGATCGTGGAAGAGCCCGAGGCGCCGGATATCGACCGCGAGGAGGTATTGATCCTCGACGACTGGCTTCTCGATCCCGAAACGGCACAGATCGACCCCGACTTCACGTCACGCCATGATCGCAGCCATGCCGGGCGGCGCGGCAACTTCATCGCCACCAACGGGCGCTTTGATCTGTCGCTGGACGTGAAGCAGAACGAACGCCTGCGGCTGCGGCTGATCAATGCCGCCAACGCCCGGATATTCGTTCTTTCGATTTTCGGGATGGAAGGCTGGACCGTGGCCCTTGATGGCATGCCGCTGTCCGAGCCCAAGCCAGTAAGTGAGGTGCTGATCATTGGGCCGGGCCAGCGCGCCGATCTGATCGTGGACGTCACAGCGGCGTCGGGCGAGACAGCGCATCTTGTGCGCGTCGAGGATCAGGAGGGCGTCTCACAGGTGGCGTTTCCGGTATCGGGCCGCGCGGCGGCGGCGCGGCGCGGGTCGCCACATCCCCTGCCCCCGAACCCACGCATGGACATATCCGGCATGGAAAAAGCGGTAACGGCGCGGCTCAATATGCAGGGCGGGGCAATGGGCACACTCGATGCCGCCACCCTCGACGGCGAACGCAAGAGCTTTCGCCAGTTGGTCGAGGCAAACCAGTTCTGGTCCTTCAACGGGACGATCGGGATGACCGACACCCCGCTCGTGAGCGTGCCCGTGGGTGAGACGATCAAGCTGGAAATCTACAACGACACGTCCTTCCCCCATGCAATGCACCTGCACGGGATGCATTTCCGCGAGGTGACCAAGGACGCGGCCCTTGGTCCCTTCCGCGATACGCTGCTGATGCTCGGCGGCGAGACCCGGACCATTGCCTTTGTCGCCGACAACCCGGGAAAATGGCTGTTTCACTGTCATATGCTGAGCCATGCGGCTTCGGGCATGATGACGTG
Organism: Martelella lutilitoris; assembly: GCF_016598595.1. Classification (NCBI taxonomy): domain Bacteria; kingdom Pseudomonadati; phylum Pseudomonadota; class Alphaproteobacteria; order Hyphomicrobiales; family Aurantimonadaceae; genus Martelella; species Martelella lutilitoris. The sequence continues at coordinate 105,718 of NZ_CP066787.1, read as the reverse complement.
GCTCGAGGTGACATGATGCGGAAATACCTGATCCTGACCGTCATTCTGGTGTCCGGTGCGGCAGCACGTGCCTGGCTCATGACGCAGGCCGGCACCCAAACCAGTGCTGCTCCGGAAGACTTCGATCTGGCGCAGGGCGAGGACCTCTACCAGGGCTACTGCGCCTCCTGCCACGGCGCGAATCTCGAGGGTCAGCCCGACTGGCATTCACCGGGCCCGGCTGGCGTGTTGCCCGCCCCACCGCATGACGAAACGGGTCATACATGGCACCATTCTGACAGCGTGCTCTTCGACTACACCAAGCTCGGCGGCAAGGCGGCCCTCGCCGCACAGGGCGTCGATTTTGAAAGCGGCATGCCCGGTTTCGGCGACCAACTGACCGACGATCAGATCTGGAATATCCTCGCCTATATCAAATCCACATGGCCGGATCGGCAACGGCAGATTCAGGCCGAACGCAGCGCCGCCGAAGCCCAGAGAGAAGGAAATTGACAATGCACCCGATGAAAACCACAGCCCTGGCGCTTGGTCTGGCTATCGCGCCGATTGCCGGCTTCGCGCAAGATCTGAGCGATGCTCGGATCAAGGAACTGGCGCTGGAAGCGATCCGGGAAAACCCGCAGATCATCATGGAAGCCGTGCAGTTGCTCGAACAGCAGCAGGCGGCTACGCAGGCAGACGCAGCTGCCGACGTTCTGAAGAACCAGCGCCAGTCGCTCGAACATGATCCGAACGCGCCGGTCCTCGGAAATCCCGACGGCGATGTCACGGTCGTGGAATTCTTCGACTACAACTGTCCCTACTGCAGACGGGCCATGTCCGAGGTTCAGGGGCTGCTCGATGCCGACCAGGATGTCCGGCTCGTCTATCGCGAATGGCCCATTCTCAGCGAAGGGTCTGTCTTCGCGGCCAAAGCCGCCCTGGCCGCGAGGGAACAGGACAAATACGAGGAGTTTCACTGGGCGCTGATGGGTATGGAAGAACGTGCCGAGGAAGCATCGGTCATGCGCCTGGCCGAGGAGATCGGGCTCGACGTCAAACGACTTCGTACCGATATGGACGAACCCGAAGTGCAGGAGCATATCGACGAGTCGATGCGCCTGTCCCAGGCGCTCGGCTTTAACGGAACACCGTCTTTCGTGATCGGAGACGACCTCGTGCCCGGCTTTGTCGAACAGGATCAACTGGAGGCTCTGGTCGACAAGACACGGGAAAGCGACTGATCTCGCTCGCCAGATCAGATGTTGGAATGGCGCCGGACCCGCCGGCGCCATTTTTCGTATCAGGTCGCTTTCGTATCAGGTCGCTGCCGGTGTTTTTGCATCATAGCCGGCATCGCGAATTGCTTCGGACACGGCCCGCTCGCTTAGAAAGCTCTCCACCTCGACAATATGCGCCCCAAGGTCACAGGAAACCCTGGCGGTTGGATCAATTGCCTTGATCGCCTTCTCGATTGCAGCGGTGCAGTGCCCGCAGCTCATGTCCGGTACGCTCAATCTGGTCATGCCTATCTCCTTCGAATTCCAGTTCAGGTGAGGTCTTCCACCGCAGGAAGGTCAAGGACGGAATGGAATATTTTTGAACCCTATTGACCTTCCATCAGGTGGAACCCCTATCTTTCGGACAAATCCAGACAGGAGTCCGCCATGCCCGATTCGCAAACCCTTCGGCTTTCCGTGCAGAACATGTCTTGCGCTTCATGTATCGGACGGGTCGAGCGGACCCTGTCCGCGCTGCCGGGCGTCGATGACGTCCATGTGAACCTCGCCAATGAGACCGCGCAGGCGCAGATCGATGCGCCCGAGCGGATCTCCGACGTCATGACAGCGCTGGATGAGGCGGGTTATCCGGCACGGACCCAGGATGTGCGTCTGAACGTGGCGTCGATGTCCTGCGCCTCCTGCGTGGGGCGCGTGGACAAGGCGCTGGCGGCGGTACCCGGTGTGCTGGAGGTCAACGTCAACCTCGCCTCGGAAACCGCGACCGTGACCTATGCCGAAGGGGCGGTGGAGCTTGCGGATTTGCTGAAGGCGGCCGAGGACGCAGGCTACCCTGCGGAGCCCGCAGAGGACACCGCCTCGGAGGATCGCAGCGCCCGCAAGGACAGCGAGGCCAAGGCGATGGCGCGAAAAACCGCGCTGGCCGCCGCCTTTGCCCTTCCCGTCTTCCTTCTGGAAATGGGCGCACATGTCGTGCCGGGTGCGCATGACCTGATCGGGCGCACCATCGGCCATCAGACAAGCTGGATGATCCAGTTCGTGCTGACCACCATCGTGCTGGCCTGGCCGGGGCGTGCCTTCTACACCAGGGGCTTCCCGGCGCTCTTCAAGGGCGCGCCGGACATGAACAGCCTCGTCGCGGTCGGCACCTCGGCGGCCTATCTCTTTTCGCTGGTGGCCCTCTTCGCGCCCGCACTGCTGCCCGAAGGCTCGCGCGCCGTCTATTTCGAGGCGGCGGCGGTGATCGTGGTGCTGATCCTGCTGGGCCGCTGGATGGAGGCGCGCGCCAAGGGCCGCACCGGCGCCGCGATCCAGAAACTGCTGGGGCTTCAGGCGCGCACCGCGCGGGTTCTCGTTGACGGTGAGGCGCAGGACGTGGCGATCGAGAGGATCCGCGCGGGCGACATCCTCGTCGTGCGTCCCGGCGAGCGGATTGCAGTGGACGGAGAAGTGACCGACGGCAGCGCCCATGTCGATGAAAGCATGATTACCGGCGAGCCGGTGCCGGTGGCCAAGGGCACCGGCGATCCGGTCACGGGCGGCACGGTCAATGGCACCGGCGCCTTCCAGTTCCGCGCCACGCGCGTCGGCGCCGATACCACGCTGGCGCAGATCATCCGCATGGTCGAACAGGCGCAGGGCGCCAAGCTGCCGATCCAGGGCATGGTCGACCGGATCACGCTGTGGTTCGTGCCTGCGGTGATGGCCTTCGCGGCGCTGACGGTTCTGGTCTGGCTGGTCGTCGGCCCCTCGCCCGCGCTGTCCTATGCGCTGGTGGCCGGGGTGTCGGTGCTGATCATCGCCTGCCCCTGCGCGATGGGTCTGGCCACGCCGACCTCGATCATGGTCGGCACCGGACGGGCCGCCGAGATGGGCGTGCTGTTTCGGAAGGGAGACGCGCTGCAGCAATTGTCCGGCATCGGCGTCGTGGCCGTCGACAAGACCGGCACCGTCACCGAAGGCCGTCCGGAGCTGACCGACATGGTGCTGTCGGGCGGGTTCGTCCGGACCGAAGTTCTGGCACTGGTCGCTGCGGTCGAGGCGCAGTCGGAACATCCCATTGCCGATGCCATCGTCCGCGCGGCCCGGGCCGAAAACGTGGCGCGGCATGAGGTGGAGAGCTTCGAGTCGATTACCGGCCACGGCGTCCGCGCGCATGTCGCCGGGCGCGATGTCCTGGTCGGGGCCGACCGGCTGATGACCCGCGAAGGGTTGGAACTTGGTGCCCTCGCCGAGGCGGAAACGCGCCTCGCCGAACAGGGGCGCACCGCGCTCTTTGCCGCCATCGACGGGCGGGTGGCCGCGGTGATCGCGGTGGCTGACCCGGTGAAGCCTTCCAGCGCGGCGGCCATCGGTGCGCTGCACGATCTGGGACTGAAGATCGCCATGATCACCGGCGACAAGCGCGAGACGGCGGAGGCGATTGCAAGGGAAACCGGTATCGACCAGGTGATCGCGGGCGTTCTGCCCGATGGCAAGGTCGCGGCGCTGGACGATCTGCGGAAAGGCGGGCGGCAGGTGGCCTTCGTCGGCGACGGCATCAACGACGCGCCGGCGCTTGCGCATGCGGATGTGGGCATCGCCATCGGCACCGGAACCGATGTGGCGATTGAGTCGGCCGATGTGGTGCTGATGTCGGGCGATCTGCGCGGCGTGGTGAATGCCTATCAGGTGTCCACCCGCACCATGCGCAATATCCGCCAGAACCTGTTCTGGGCCTTTGGCTATAACGTGGCGCTGATCCCGGTGGCGGCGGGTGTGCTCTATCCACTGTTCGGCCTGTTGCTGTCGCCGGTTCTGGCCGCGGGCGCGATGGCGCTGTCCTCGGTCTTCGTGCTGACCAACGCGCTCAGGCTCCGCCGTGTGTCCCCCGCAATGGACGAGACGAGGTCGGTCCGCCCGGCCGCCAACCTTTACCCCGCCCCTGCCGAATAAGGAGGATTTTGAGATGAACATCGGAGATGTCGCGGAACGCTCCGGCCTGCCGGCCAAGACAATCCGCTATTACGAGGATATCGGGCTGGTCAAGCCGCTGCGCAGCGCCAACGGCTATCGCAGCTTTCGCGACCGCGACGTGCACAAGCTGGCATTCCTCGGGCGCGCCCGCGCGCTCGGCTTCAGCATCGAGGATTGCCGCAATCTCCTGAAGCTCTACGAGGACGACGACCGCACCAGCTCCGAGGTCAAACAGATCGCCGAAGTGCAGCTTGATCGGATTGACCGGAAGATCGCGGAGTTGACGGAGATGCGCGCGACGCTTGCGCATCTCGTCGATGCCTGCGCCGGAGACCACCGGCCCGACTGCCCTATCCTGGCCGATCTTGCAGCGAAAGAGGAAGAAATCGCTCTGCTGAATGAAGCCGGTTAAGAGGGACAGTCGCGTATGACACTGGCTGCAGGGCTGGCCATCATTCTTTTCGGATTGTGCGGCGGCCTGCATGCGCGTGCGATGGCATTCGCCATGCACCTTACCGACCGGAAGCACATCACCGGCACAGGTGCACTGTTGATCGCCCTTTACGTCCTGGCGGCCGCGCATATTGCCGAGGCAGGGCTCTACGCGGTCGGCTTCTTTATCGGCCAATCGACGGGCATTGGCGGTTTTGCGCAATCTGACGTGAACTCGTTCATGGATGTGTTCTATTTCTCAGTGGTGAATTATTCTTCCCTTGGGCTGGGCGACATCTATCCGACAGGTCATCTGCGCTTTCCGGCGGGGATTGAGGCGCTGAACGGTTTCTTGCTGATCAGCTGTTCGGCTTCGACCATCTTTCTGGTCACGACCAGACGCCATTCCTGACGCCTGCCGCATATCTGGACTTTCCAAAGCTTGGGAACCCTCCAGCGCTGGAAGGTCGTTACCTTGTTTTAACGCGAATCTGAAAGGTCACTCATGTCATATTGGAGATTTGCCGCAATGATCGCGACCTCGACGGTCGTGATGTTCATTCTGATGTATCTCAATACCTACCTCTGGGCGCATGTCTTCTGGTCGGAGACGCGAGCCTACATGGCGGTCCTGATGGGCGCGACAATGGCCTTCATCATGCTCGGATTCATGTTGTCGATGTATTCCAGCAAGGCGATCAATGCCGCGATCTTCGCGGGCGCGGTCCTTGCCTTCGCCGCCTCGCTCTGGCTGGTGCGCAGCCAGGTGACGGTGGGCGATACCAGCTTCATGCGCGCGATGATCCCGCATCATTCCATCGCCATCATGACGTCGAGCCGGGCCAATATCGAGGATGTCCGCGTGCGCAAGCTGGCCGATGAAATCGTCTATGCCCAGGACAAGGAAATCGCCGAGATGCGTTATCTCGTCGACGAGATCGAGGCGTCGGGCGTGGTGTCGGGATCGCAAGAAGCACCCGCCGGGGACGTGATGAACCTGGAGCAGGCGCTTTCCACGGCCAATATCGCGGTTCTCGATCCAGGGTTCATGACGGAAGCGGACATCGCCCGCCTGTTCCCCGATGGCCCCATCTGCACCTTCGCCTATACCTCGGACAGTCCCGCGGTTCTGGCGATCGGTTCGGTTGGCGACGGGATGGCCGGCCTGGTGAAACTCAGCGGCGATCTGGTGCGCCTCGACGTTTCCTCGGACGGCGACATCGCGACCGGCGCCGCGCCGCGCGCCGACGGCCTTGCCATGCATGTAAGCGCACCGGGTGGCGGTGCCCTGAACGCGGGCGGAACCATGCAGGAAGCCGACCTGACGCTGGAGCTGGACGCGGGCCTGACCGCCGGCTTCCGCGGCTTCTACCGTTGTGCGGCGTGAGCGTTGCTTCGGGTTGGCGCAGGCAGGCGCGATTGCAGCAGGATATGATCCTTCGCGAAAAGGGTGGTAAAGCGTCGGGAAAAACGCCGCATGGGATGTGAAGGAGGACAGCACGATGACCGAGATTGCGATGCCACTCATTCTTGTGCTGTTCGCCGTGGCCTTTGCGCTCGCGGTGCAGCGGATCGGGTCGCAGGACGGAGCGACATGGCCAGGGCGCGCGGCCTTTCTCGGGGGCGGCCAGCCGGAAGCCCATGCCTGGCAGCGGTTCCATGTGCGCTATTATCCGATGACGCTGCTCTTCATCGCGTTCGAGATGGAGATGATGTTCATGTATCCGTAGGCCGTGGCCTATGTGGAGACCGGGGCGAAGGCGCTGGCGGAGATGGGGATGTTCCTCGGCATCCTCTACGGCTGGCGCGAGGGGGTGTTCCGGTGGCAATGAGGCTGCTCACCGCGCTGGCGCGCCGGGCCGAGGTACCGGTCTTTCCGGTCGTCGGCGCACGGGGCCTTGCGCGGGTCGAGACGCTGCGCCGCCGGCCCGGCCTGCGGCTGGTGGACAGTTCGCGCCACGCCCGCGTGCTGCTGGTGGCCGGAGAGGTGGCGCCGGCGCACAAGCGCGCGCTGGAGCGGCTGCACGCCCAGCTTCCCGCCCCGCGCGGTACGGTCTGGTGGCAGGGGTCGCCTCTGGGGTCGCGTCTGTTCGAGCGCGGTGAAACGGTGGCTGGGGACGACCCGCTAGAGGCGATCCGCCGGGCGGCGCACGCGGGCGACCCCGACCAGCGCCCCGACGTGCCGCCGCACCCGTGGGAGAGGCCGCGAGCCACACCCGCGTATTGCTCGGAACCGGGATCATGCCATCAGACCCTGCACGAGGCCGACAACCGATGACAGCGCCGTCGACCCTTCGACAACGACCCGTCGTCCATCCGACAGCGTGATGTCGACCCTATGCGCCAGAAGGCGGGCAGATGTCAAACCCGCTGTCGCGTTGCCCTTTAATCGGCTCTGCCTCACTTTGTGTGGCGCAACTATCCTGAAACTGGAAAATTCAGGAGGGATAATTGTGAGTTCGAAGCACCATTGGTCGCCCGGGGGCGAAGTTTCGGTTCAAAGCGTCGAGCGAAGTGATTCCGGCGGGTGGATTGTATCGGGCAGTCTGACACCAAACGGCATTTGCCCGGACTGTGGATTGCATTCACGCCGACGTCACGGATGGCGGCGTCGGCGGCTGCAGGATTACCCCGCCCATGGAGACGGGGTTACGGTGGCTCTCTGGGTTTGCCGTTGGCAATGTTTGACGCCCGCTTGCCCACGTCGGACGTTCTCGGACCAGATCGCCTCGATTGCGCGTCCTTATGCGCGGCGCACCTCGCGTGTCGGGGGGATTGTCAGCCATCTTGGGCATGCGACCGGCGGGCGGCCGGCCGAGCGGCTCTTGCACCGTTTGGGCCTTGGGATCAGCGATGACACAGTGCTCAGGCAGTTGAAGAAGCGTGCTCAAGACACCGCCGCGCCGCCGACAGTCATCGGGATCGACGACTGGAGCTGGCGGAAGTCGCAGACCTACGGCACGATCATTGTCGATCTGGAGCGGCGCGTGGTCATCGATGTTCTCGAGGATCGAGATGTCGTCACCTGCACCAACTGGCTGAAGCGACATCCCGAGGTGGAAGTGATCAGTAGAGATCGCTGCGGTCTTTACGCCCAGGCCGCACGGCAAGGGGCACCGCAGGCGAAGCAAGTCGCTGACCGGTTCCATATCGTACAAAACCTGCGGCAGGCCATAGAGGAGCAAATGAACCTTCATGGCCGTGCGACCGGCAGGGCGCTGCTGTCCGACGCCGACAACATCACCGCCGCCGGCAACCTTCTGAAGTCACGCCTTGCGCACAGGACGTCTCGGGAAGAGATTTTCGCCACCATTCATGCACTCCGAAATCAAGGGCTTTCCTGCAGCGAGATCGGGCGACGAACAGGGTTCCCGCGTCGTAGCATCGCGAAATGGCTGCAGTTCGAAACACCACCGGACCGCAGGCGGGCCGCTTTGAAACCAACTTCGCCGTGGTACTTTGAAGAGTTCCTGAGCCAAAGCTGGAAGGAGGGCATTCGAACTGGCAGCGCCCTGTTCCATATGATCCAAGAGCGTGGTTACGAGGGGAGTCAGTCGCATTTGCAGCGGCTGCTGGCGGGTTGGCGCAGAGCCGAACAGCAAGCGAGCGACCCCAAGGTAGAGCACGAAATCCTTAAGCCAGTCCGAGACCCGGAAACTGGGCACGCGATCTCCCCGGTCATCGCGGCCGCGCTGTGCATCAAGCCGCGCGGAAAGTTCACCCCGGATCAGGCGCGGAAAGTCGACACGCTCAAGACCGGCTCTCCCGCCTTCGCAACGATGCGCAGCCTCGCCATGCGGTTCAACGGTATCATGCGTGGCCGCCAAGCAGACCCGCTCCCTGCATGGATCGACGACGCGATCGAAACCAACCTGGCGCCCATCATGCGCTTCGCCCGCACCTTGAACCGGGACTTCGATGCGGTCAAAAACGCAATCGAGATGCCTTGGAGCAACGGCCAGGCGGAAGGTCAGATCAACCGCCTGAAAACCCTCAAACGCGCCATGTACGGCCGGACATCGTCCTTTTCAATTGGGTCGCACCGAATGATTATGGCTTCAACCTGTGCCGCAGCTTCAAACAGGACAGCGCCACGAGGCAGATGCCGCTGATTATTCTGTCCGGCAGTTCCGGCGAGGAAGACAAGGTCAAGGAGCTTGAACTGGGCGCAGACGATTACCTGTCCAAACCCTACTCTTCATCAGAGCTGGCGGCGCGGCTCCATGTCCAGCTTCGTCGTATCGATTCCGGAAAGGTAAGGCCCTGCCTCACCTTTGAGCGCATCGCTCTGGATGAAGACGCGCTGCGGGTCTATATCGAAGGACGCCCCGTGCATCTCGGTCCAACCGAATATCGCATGCTTGCGGCCTTCATGAGTCGTCCTGGACGACCCTTCACCAGGGAACAGTTGTTGGAACGCGCCGGACGGCGCAAAGGCGATGTCGATATTCGCAGTGTGGATGTGCATATCGGCCGTCTGCGCAAGGTGCTCAACCAGAAGAAAACGAACTACCCGCTCCGAACAATCAGGGGAATAGGGTACGCCCTCGGCTAAACCTTGCGGCTGACACAAAATCGTTGTCTCTTCCGGTCATAAGCATAAATCGGACTTATGACTGCACTGAAGAGGCATGCACGTAATGATAGATGACATGGTCGGGATGCTCGATGCGCTCGGGCACGCCGAACGGCTCCACGTATTCCGCGTTCTGGTTCGACGATATCCGCAATCAGTGGCAGCCGGTGAACTGGCCGAAACACTTGGCTATAAACGCTCGACGCTTTCTATCTATCTATCGGTTCTGCGGCGTGCGGGTCTCGTCCATCAGGATCGCGACGGGAACTCGTTGTTGTACAGCGCCGATCTATCCGGCGCGAAGTCGCTGATAGGCTTCCTCTCGGAGGATTGTTGTCGGGGCCGAACAAACAATGACCATCGCACGATAGATTTCGACGCGAACGATCACCGCAGATATAATGTCCTGTTCGTCTGTACGCGCAATTCAGCGCGGTCAATCTTTGCCGAAGTCATCCTGCGTGACACCGCGCCTGAGCGGTTTGCAGCCTATTCCGCAGGCACATCGTCACATGGCGCGGTCCATCCCTTGACCCTGCAGGTTCTTGAAGAAAACGGACACGAGATTTCAGAACTGGGGACAAGCTCGATCGCCGAGTTTCAGAAGCCGACCGCGCCGCAAATGGACTTCGTTTTCACTGTGTGCGACCAGGCGGCCAATGAAGAATGCCCGGTCTGGCCCGGACAGCCGGTTACAGCGCATTGGGGTCACCCGGATCCTGCCGCGGGCGTTTTCAGCGATGAAGAACGCCTCGAATTGTTTCGCCAGACCTATCAGGCCATGCGCCGGCGCATTCAACCCTTCGCTCAACTCCCGGGACCGACCCTCGATCGCGCCGCCCTTCAGGAGCATGTTGACGATATCGGTAGGCTGCGCCTGGCCCGAGTCTGAATACTGTCGAAGAGCGGCGCTTTCACGCTGTCTTGGGCAGGATTCGCCTTCTGGCCAGGCGACCAACCGGCTATTACGACAGCGTCATCGTGCCGACGGCAACTTCCAGGCAGCGAAACTCACCGCGCCATGACCCAAGATGCACCTATGGCGATGGCGGTAGAGCCGGTAGCCAGAAAGCCAGGGCGACCAGGCTTGCCAGCAATACCGGCGGTGTTATCAGAAGACCGATTTTCATATACTGGCCCCAGCCAATCCTGTAGCCCTTTCCGGCCAGCACATGGAGCCAGAGCAAGGTCGCGAGACTGCCGATCGGGGTGAATTTGGGCCCCAGATCATTGCCAATGACGTTGGCGTAGATCATCAACTCCCGCGTTGCCGCAGGCACGTTGGCCCGATCGATAGACAATGCACCGACCAATGTCGAGGGCATATTGTTCATGATGGAGGCTGCGATGGCGGAAAGCACGCCGGTGCCCAGCGTGGCGACAAACTCACCATGTTGCGCCAACCACTCAATCGCCAGGGCGCCGTAATTCGTCAGCCCCGCATTGCCAAACCCGTAGACGACGAGATACATGCCGATTGAGAACAGAACGATCTGCCAGGGGGCGCCGCGAAGCGCGTCCGATACGGAGACGATTGCACCGCGGCCGGCCTGCCACCAGCGCCCGGCAATTGCCATGAGCAGAACTGCGCCAGTACCTGTCACAAACGCGATGGGAATGCCTAGCGGGGCCGTCACGAAATAGGCGGCAAGCAGCACGGCCAGCAAGGGAAACGCAGCCCGGAAGACCAGTGGATCCTTGACGGCCATGTGCGGCGGGTCCAGGCTCTCGACGGAGTAGTGTTTGGGAATTCGACGGCCGAATGCCAACCAGAGCACGGCCAGTGTTGCTGCCAGGGAAACAAAATTCACAGGGACCATGACCGCCGCGTAGCGGTCGAACCCGATATCAAAATAGTTGGCACTGACGATATTGACGAGGTTGGAGATCACCAGCGGCAGGCTTGCCGTGTCTGCGATGAACCCGGTCGCGATGATGAAGGCCAACGCCGCCGGCGGCCCAAAATTCAGGCGCAGGAGAATAGCGATGACAATGGGCGTCAGCAGAAGGGCTGCGCCGTCATTGGCAAAGAACGCAGCAATGATCGCCCCCAGTATAACGACAAGCGGGAAAAGCAAATGGCCGCGTCCGTTGCCCCAACGTGCCACATTCAGCGCTGCCCACGCGAAGAACCCAGCTTCGTCCAGGATCAGCGAAATGATAATCAGCGCCACGAAAGTGAAAGTGGCATCCCAGACGATATCCCATACCACGACGATATCGTCCGGATGCACCACGCCCGTCAGCAGTGCCACCAAAGCGCCGCCGAGCGCGCTCCAACCAATCCCCAGACCTTTCGGCTGCCAGATCACCAGAACCAGGGTGACGACAAAAATAGCCAGTGCCAACATGAAAAGACCTTATCGTCAGTGCGTGTTCTGGTTGACGCGTCGAGAGAGCTCCTCAGCACTCTCGACGCGCTCTGAATAACGGTCAGTGAGATAGGCAGACCTGCCGCGCGTCAGCCAGGTGAACTTCACGAGTTCCTCACACACATCGACGATACGCATATAGAGGGGGGAAGGCTTCATGCGCCCGGCTTCGTCAAACTCGGTGAAAGCTTTGGGTACGGATGATTGATTGGGGATGGTGATCATACGCATCCAGCGCCCGAGGATTCGCATCTGGTTGACGGCATTGAAGCTCTGGCTGCCGCCCGAAACCTCCATGACCGCCAGTGTCTTGCCCTGGGTGGGCCGGATACCGCCCAGCGATAGCGGTATCCAGTCGATCTGCGTCTTCATGATGCCGGTCATCGCGCCATGCCGCTCGGGGCTGACCCACAGCATGCCCTCGGACCATTGGGCGAGATCGCGCAACTCCTGGACTTTCGGGTGGTCGGTATCCGCATCGTCAGGCAGAGGTAGACCCGAGGGTTTGAAGGTGCGCACTTCGCAGCCGTACCAGTGCAATAGTCTCATCGCCTCTTCGGAGGCCAGGCGTGAAAAGGAGCGCTCGCGCAGCGAGCCGTAAAGCACCAGAATCCTGGGGGGATGGCGAGGCGCATCCGGACCCGCCAGCAGATCGACGTCAATTGGACGTAACTTGTCCGGATCGATATTCGGCAGGTCATCGAGGCGTTCAGTCCCGCTCATTGAGTTGCCCCGCCGAAGCGTACCACATCGCCGTCTTCCTTGGTAAACACCGCCACCGGGTTTGCCAGCAGTTCAAGAACCCGCTCTGAAGGCCGGCATAACCGCGCACCTTTTTCTGTCACCACAATTGGACGATTGATCAGGATCGGGTGCGCCATCATTGCATCGATCAGTTGATCATCACTCAGCGTCGGATCATCAAGATTGAGTTCCTCAAAAGGCGTTCCCTTGCGGCGCAGCAACTCTCTTGGCGTGATCGCCATTATCGAAATCAGCTCGATCAGCCGTTCACGATTGGGTGGGGTCTTTAGGTATTCCATCACGGTCGGGGTTTCGCCTGACGCCTCGATCATCGCTAGGGTATTTCGGGAGGTTCCGCATGCCGGATTGTGAAAGATTATCGCTTTCAAGCGTTCTCGCTCCTTCTTTTGTCGTTGAGGCCACCTTCACTCAGAGCCGCCGAAAACGGCTCGCAAACTTCTGGGTGGCCAGCGCAGCAGTCGCGGACCAGAAAACGCAGAGTTTCCTGCATGTGCTCGAGATTGGCGCGATAGATGATTGAGCGGCTCTGTCGGCGCGATATCACCCATCCTGCCCGTGAAAGCACCGCAAGATGTGCCGACATGGTGTTGTGCGGTACAGATAATTGACGCGCGATCTCCCCGGCAGGGAGCCCGTCGGGTTCATGGCGAACAAGGAGACGAAACGCCTCAAGACGGGTCTCTTGGGAAAGCGCGCTAAAACTCGCGGTGACGATGCTTATTTCCATGTGTCCAATAATATGGACAAAATAAATACTGGCAACCGAGTTTCGCCGATTATACGATCTGTCTTGCCCTGCCTGAAACCATCTTTGCCGAACTCGAAAATGGCGATATTTAGCCAAGAGTGACCGCGCTGGCAGCCTCCCTCAATCGGCCCGGTCTGTTCCTCTCCTATTCAGATTCTGTTTTTGACGAAGGACCCAATTTTCGTTTCGGGGGTGACCGTCTCCGTCGTGTTGTGTCGGGAATTTCCTCGCATCGAAGGAACAGAGCCCCTTTCGGATTCGCTGCGACAGGCCGTTTCGTGCTTTGTTGTCCATGCAGACTGTGTTCTTTGCCAGTATCGACACCCTGTTGCACAAAGCTGACGCGGGCTGCCATGGCGAAGGAATGTCCAGCCGTTGTTGTTTGCGAGCAATTGACGATGGGACTGTAAGGCCCGGGGTCTGTCAGCAACGTCTCCGTCCAAAAAAGACGGCTTCCACCTTCGGCGGACCCTCCGTCTTTTCCGGTCCTGCGCCGCCCTTCGCTTCGCTGCGGCCCTGAAGGGTGCAGTCATCCTCTTCCGGTGCTTCCTGGTGTCCCTGTCAATTCGATCAAACAACGGAGACATACCAATGGCAGACCTGATCAACTTCATCCGCTTCAACGACAACGGCACTTTGGAAGGCAACATCGCCGCACTGGACTTCGACTTCGACATCACTGGCGAAGAGCTCAACAGCACGAACCCGAAGGCGCCTGTCTACCGCTTGTATGGCGTTTCCCCGCGAGGTCGGAAGATCGAGGTTGGCGGCATCTGGCGTCAGACGAACCAGAACGGTGAAGAGTACCTGCAGCTGACTGCTGCGACCCCGAGCCGGGCGTTCCGTGCAAACCTCGGAAAGTTTCCCGGCCAGGACGATGATGACCTCATGACCGTGATCCCCTGGAGCTAAGGCTCCACCGGCGCGGCGGTATCCGCCGCGCCGGTTCTGGCAAATCCGCGCCGGCCTGAATAGTCCGCACTTGTGTCCCAGCCTCACACAAATTAAGTATCATGCATTGAGAAATGCCCGCCATTATCAAGTCAACGACCGATACCCGCGGGGGTGTCGTGGTTCATGACGGGCGTTGACGCATATAGACGAAGCACTATGTGGGCTTGAACAGCTGTCGCGAGAGAATGACCAGAGACGAAATCATCAAAGGATTGGGCGCGCAACCGCATGACCCGTTTGTGTGGTTCGACGGACCACCCGTACTGGAGCAGATTCCGCCTGGTACAGTGGGCGTGAACTCAATCAAGATTGTCAGTGTCATCGAGAACCGGCCGAGCCGGTATGTGAACCTGTTGCCCATGTTGCGCATGAGCCTGATCGGGCTGATCCATGATCCGCAGCTCGATGGCGGCATCCTGCCCCTCCAAATGCTTGCCGACCGTCTTGGCGTCAGCCGGTTTACGATCCCGCGCAACTGCGTTGTGCTCGAGGAAATGGGCCTCTTCTATAAGGTCACGAAGAACGGTCGCTACGCTGTCGAGCCCGATACGGCGTTGGTCGTGTTTCATGACCTGTTCGTTCCGTTGCCAGCGAAACGGCTCCGCAGAGACGACTGACGCACCCGATAGCCGGGTCAAACATATAAAAAACAAGAGAATTATTCTGCTGGTTCTGGTATAATGCGCGTGGTCAAGAGACCTATGCTGGATCTATCGTCCAAGAGCGAGAGTGCATAGCAGGACCGTGCCGGTTCAAGGGTTGAGAGATTCCATGAAGACCAGCCTGACTGTAAAACCTCACCGATCTGAAGAAGGAAAAGACCATGGCGAGCACCCTTGAAAAGATGCGCATCTCCGATGCCGAGATGGAAAAGCGGCGCCGGCTGGTCAACAGCGCCGATCATTCCAATGCCATGGAAGGCCTGAAGCGCGATCCTGCCACCGATCACATTTTCGAGGCTTTCATTCGTGGTGATATCGACGCCGATGATATCGACACCATGCTCGATGAATTTCGCGCCGCCAACGGATGACGAACTACACCTACGAAAACGGCACCCTCAAGAACATCTATGGCATAACCGATGCTGACAAGCTGTCAGCTGTGGAGGCCGAACGCGTTGCTGCTCGTTTGGTTACCCTGCAATTTGGCGCCGGCCCGGCCCCGACATTCGATGGCCAATACTTGAAGGGTTTACATCAGCACCTCTTCGAGAAGGTCTACGAATGGGCCGGGCGAACCCGCGATGAGCTGGTTCAGCTTTCTGATGGCACTGTCGCGACCATGCCGACCATGCAGAAGATCGACGGTGAGCAATTTGCGATTGGCCCGGCCATTTCCAGCGCACTGGACCGGTTTTCCGAGGACCTGCGCGGTCAGAACTTCCTGCGCGGCCTGGACCGAGAGACGTTTGCCGACCAGGCGGCAGGCTATTTCAATCGGCTCAACTCGATTCATCCGTTTCGCGAAGGCAATGGCCGGACGCAGAGGGCGTTCATGATCGCGCTGGCGAAGAACGCCGGTCACGAACTGAGCTTCGATGTCGTGTCGGCCGAGCGCATGGCGCAGGCCAGCATTGCCGGTCATGAACGCGGCGATGTCGATGCTTTCAAGCGAATGTTCCGCGAGATTTCTGATCCGGAACGCGTGCAGGCGTTGGAGAAGGCACAGAATTTCCTGACCTCGCAAGGCTTTGACTGGCAAAATCGCTATATGGCAACGACCGAGCCTGGCCGCCGCTATGATGGCGTTCTGGTCGGGGTCGGTGGCTCGGATTTCATGATGCATGACAAGCAGAATATTCTCGTCGGCAAGACAAAGGACCTGCCAAGGCCTCTGCCCGAGCAAGGGCAGCATGTGACGTTCGAAACGCCACAGAAGACCCCTGCGAACGCCCGAGAGAGTAGGGGGCGTGACGACGACTTTGGGCACGGCCTCAGCTAAAATCCCATCTTCGCGGTCTCGCTGCGTAGATTGCCGGCTGGACGCCGGATTCGGTCGCGGCCCTTGGGAACGCGGTTCTCTTTTTTATCTGCCGGGATAGCGTACGGCTCCTTGGTCAGCGTCAATGACGAACGGTTCCCCCATGTGTGGACGGCCCGTGGAATGCAAGACTTTATTTATGTTGGCGGCCAATAAGGTTCACTCATGTGTCCGGCCTTTTATCGCAGCTCATATGCTGCTGGCCCTGATGAAGTCC
The DNA here is from genome assembly GCF_016598595.1 of Martelella lutilitoris. Taxonomy (NCBI): domain Bacteria; kingdom Pseudomonadati; phylum Pseudomonadota; class Alphaproteobacteria; order Hyphomicrobiales; family Aurantimonadaceae; genus Martelella; species Martelella lutilitoris. The sequence continues at coordinate 89,496 of NZ_CP066787.1, read as the reverse complement.
GCAGACGGATTGCCAATCAATTTTGCGCGCTCGAGGCGCTGGGGGCACCTAGGCTTTCATCCATCCCCGGCCAAACCGGTTCGCCATCACAACTCAGTCCTTCATTCCACCGCCCGGCCGGTGATGGCCGAACGGGATTCCCTCAGGCCGTTGCCGGCCGATACACTTCCTCCCGTCTGAGAATAGCCCACGCAATGCGCGCGGTTTTGTTGGCGATCGCCACGGACACTAGCCTTGCAGGTCTGCGATCCAGCAACCGTGCGATCCACGGAAATGAAGATGCGTCGAGGCGGGCTCGCCGAACAACCGCAGTCGCTCCGACCACCAGCAATCGCCTGATGGTTCGATCTCCCTGCTTGCTGATCCGGCCGAGCCGTTCTTTCCCGCCACTGCTGTTCTGTCGCGGCGTCAGACCGAGCCAGGCCGCGAATTGCCGTGCCGATCTGAATTCCGCAGCATCCCCAACCGAAGCGGCGATAGCCGCCGCCGTCAGTGAACCTACGCCAGGGATGGTCATCAAGCGACGGGCGGCCGCGTCGCTCCTGCACCACGCAATGATAATGCGATCCAACTCGGCAATCTTCTGACTGAGTTCCTGTAGCTGGTTTCGAATGTGTTCCAGCGCCTGCACTGCTGGCGCGGGTAGCTCATCCCTTGCCGCATGCAGCGCTTCGAGCGCGGTCTTCACGCCCATCGCTCCTTGCGGAGCAATAATGCCAAATTCCGCGAGGTGGCCACGGAGAGCATTGATGAGCGCAGTTCGGTGACGAACGAGTAGATCTCGCGTCTTGTGTTGCATTAGCAGTGCTTGCCGCTCGCAGCTCTTGATCGGCACGAAACGCATCGTAGGGCGTGTGACCGCTTCGCAGATCGCCTCGGCGTCTGCAGCATCGTTCTTCCCGCGTTTGACATAGGGCTTCACATATACTGGCGGCATCAGCTTGACCTCGAAGCCCAACTTGCCGAGTTCTCGCGCCCAGAAATGAGAAGTCGAGCAGGCTTCCATACCGACTAGGCAACGCGGGATCTGTTCAAAGAATTGCAGCAACTGATTTCGGCGGAGTTGGCGGCGAGCAACGACACACCCAGTGTCATCAACGGCATGTATCTGAAAAACGTTCTTGGCCAGATCAAGACCAACGACAGCGATATTCTCTAAAGACATGGTGCGGTTCCTTTGAATTGCTGGAGCGCGGTGATCGTATCATCTCGCGCTGCGGTTTCGGAGGGCCGTCCACACCATCAATTTTGCCGCAGTCCTGCGGGCAGCAACTAAATCGGCACCCCCATTCACCAGCCTTGCCGGTCGCTTCGCGATCATTGACGCCGGCCTGCGATCACCCGTGGCCGGTTTCCGTCAACAAAAGGAGACGGAAACATGACGACTATCGATCAGATCAACGAACTTCGCGCCGAGCTGATGAACTGCGACTTCTCGAAAGTCGAACGGCGGGATGCTGAAGCAGAACTTGAAAAGCTGGAGGCGCAGGCAGTGGCAGAGGAGCTGCAGTTTGAGCAGGACATGGCAGCCTGGAACGCTGACCTGGAATGAGGTCAGTTTCAGGAAGGCTTTCAGCCTTCCTGTTCTCTAGCCGACACCCGAAAAGCCGAATATTTTGAGCGCTGAAGCCGCTATTCCGTGCGCCAGTTCAAAAAAGAAAGCTCGAAGCCAGGAATACCATTGAACCGACAAATCGAGCATTGCTGCATGAACAGGTGACATGAGCAGGCTGTGACTTATAGTTTGCAATTTAGTCCAGTGTGACCTATAGTAGGCATATGGTCGAGTTAATCAAAACGGCAACATTTGATCACTGGCTTTCGAGCCTGAAGGATCGAACTGTGGCCGCAAAGGTCGCCGCCCGCCTCGTGCGACTTTCAATGGGCAATCCCGGTGATGTGGAGCCCGTGGGGTCGGGGATTTCCGAGCTCCGAATTCACTACGGCAAGGGATATCGAGTTTACTATATGAGGCGCGGCGAGTTGATTATCGTTTTGCTTTGCGGTGGCGACAAGTCGACGCAGAAAAAGGACATCAAGGCCGCAAAAATGCTGGCCGACGAATGGAAGGATTGAAACTATGGCAAAGGAAGTTTTTAGCCGTTTCGATGCGGCCGATTACCTGAAAACCAACGAAGACATTGCGGCCTTCCTGGATGCCGCGATGGAAGAAGGCGGAGACGATCCTGAATATATCGCTGTCGTTCTTGGAACCATTGCGCGGTCGCGCAATATGAGCCAGCTGGCGCGTGACACCGGGCTTTCTCGGGAAGGTCTTTCACGCGCGCTGTCCGGCAACGGAAATCCGACAATGGCAACCTTGATGAAAGTGGCCAAAGCGCTCGATCTTAAAATTCAGGTTGTTGCAGCACCGTCTGCAGGGGCAGCTTCGAGCGCTTCAGAACATCGAGCCGCTTCCTAAGTGTAGTTCGGCCGACCTGCAGCGCGGAAGGCCGTTTGATGCCTGTTGATGGCGTGACCACCGTGCGTGAACCACTGGTCAGTCGCGGTAGCCACGCTTGCGCTTGCTTTGCTCCAGAATGGCGAGTGCGTCATGGGCCTGTCCGGCCGAGGTGAACCAATCGAGCTTCAGCTGACCGCTGGTCCCGATCCGGCCCCAGCGGCGCACAAGGCACCAGTCTCCGAACAGGCCGCCCTCAATGCTGAGATGATAGAACCGCCACTTATTCGTGGCCGGCTCGATGCGGCGCAGGAGCACTTCAGTCGGGAAAAGATCAAGCTGTCCCAGCATCTTCAGATCCCCGGCAGTTGCCCGTCGAACAGGTCGTGCGTGTCGCCTTCTATCATCGCTGTGTTCCTGGGCGTGTCGACCGGATCCATTCCCTTGAGAACGTCAATGGCCTCTTTCGGATAGTTTGCGTCACTGTCCGTCTGACCGGTCTCAGTATCGTCGTCAGTCGTGAAACCTTCAAGTCGGCTGGCGGTGATAAGGTCGAGGGTCCATTGCGCTGGCGCTTGGGCATCGCGCGCATGCGGGAGGGTGGTATAGGGAACGCGCACCTTGTAGACGTCCTCGCCAACGCCGGTGACGAGGACATCGATACCGTTCTTGCGAGGCCCGAGCTGCGTCTCGAATTCGGAACGCTCAATCGTGTTCTCGCGCCGCTCGTCGCGCACCCATTCCAGCCCGTTTCCACGTGGCTCACGACGGTTATAGACCACGGTGGCCTGACCGACATCGCTTTCAAGTCGCTGCGCGGTCGGTCCCGAATTCACTTTGGCGATGATCTTTGTTCCGACGATCGACATCCACGCGTCGGCGCGTTCGCGCCCATAGGTGTCACGGATCTGTGCAATATCCTGCACGCCGAGACACACGCAAACCCCCTTCGATCGTCCGATATCCAGTAGCGCGGAAAACCGGCTGATCTTCGGCAGTTGGGCAAACTCATCCACGAAAAACCAGATGCGACGGAGCTTGGCATCGCCAAGTTCCGGATCGGACACGATGCCGGAGGCAATGGTAAGAAACGCGCTGATCCAGCCGTCAGATTGGTCAGAAAACCGGCCAGACTTCTGCAGGATGACGGTGCGCCGATCTGTTTTGTAGAGCAGCCAGTCGCGCAACGAAAAACGTTCCAGACCTTCATAATTCGCCCACGCCGTTGCCAGCAGACGCAGCGTGTTCGTATCAGCGGTGAGCGTCGAAAGCGTCGAGGCGACTTGTCGATAGTCAGCATCCAGAAAGCGAACCGCGTCGGGGTGATAGCGATGCGCGACCTCAAGAAGTTCAAGGTGGTCACGGCGCGTCTCTGCTACCAGATCGGCCCACGTCCACCTTCCGGGGTTCTCATGCATAAGGCGTATGGTGCACGCGGCCAGCACGGCACGGGCCGAGTTGGAAAAGAACCGATCTCTTGATTCAGGGATCAGTCGCGTGGCCAGCTCAACGGCATCCTCTGCAATGCGCAGATCCTTGGCGATATCCCAAACATGGGAACGCCGATCCTGTGGAGCGATGATGATTGGCTGCACCCTGGAACCATCTCCCTTGTCCGTTGGAGGCAGCTTCTCGGTAAAGTCTCCCTTGATATCGAAGACGAGAACCTTGTCATGTCGCGCGATTGCAGAGACGATCAGCCCGATCATGGTCTGTGTCTTGCCGCCGCCAATGGAGCCAAAGATGATGAAGTGTCGCACCTCGCGTTCGAGCGCCAGCCGCCATCCATTGAACCAATGAAGGCCGTCCCTCTTGTCGATCTTTTCGGCTTTTGCGGCTCGTAGCAGTTCGGGCATGCCTGCGACGGTCCGGCCGGACTTGATCCATTTATCCGGTGGCATGAGGAAGGCAATATAGCCGCCGATCGCAATGGCAAGGTTTCCTGCCACAAGCATGGCAGCCAACAACCATTGCAGTTTAGCCAGATCGGCCGGGACGTAGCCGAGTGCCTGAATGAAGTGACTTCGGCAAAGATCGGAGGACCAGAATGTGAGGCAGTCGATCGCCTGCGAAACTGATAGGCGGTAGGCCGATCCGTTCGGGGCGTTCCATGAACGAAGCGCAAAAAAACAAACCCAGACAAGTGCCGAGATGCCCACAAGGAAGAGACCGGCATAGAGCAGAATAGCAAATTCGGAACGTCTGGGTTTGGTGATCATTGGCGTAACGCCTCGCGACCTAGCTTGATCATTTGTTCGCGAAGTCGAGCGTCGCCCTTTCTCCGATTTCCTGTCAGCAGAACGCCAAGAATGTAGGCGCGGTCCTCATCTCCGAGGCTTGCTTTGATGACCAATCCACCAAGCTCGATCTTGTGACGGGTGTCTTCGCTTCGTTCGCGCTTGCGCATTTTTCTAAACTCGCTTTGCAGGTTGCTAAGCGTTCTGCGCAAGGTCAGAAGGTCGCTGCTCATTCTCCCGCACGGAACGAAAGGAATGAACCATCTCGGCAAATGCCGCCTCAAGTTCATTCTCCGAAAGATCAAGGGTTTCGACGCCAGCTTTCATGGCGATTTGTCCAATCCTGATTGCTTCCTTTTCTTCAGCTTCGCGCAACTGCTTTTGCAGAGTTCTGATCTGGTCACGGATCGCGGAAGGGGATTTTGCGCGTGCCATGTGCTTTCTCCTTTTCGGCATCAAACGATGAGAAGATTGCAGAGATGTTCTGTGTTTGTAAACACCGATGATGCGTGAAAAAGAGCCCATACTGTATAAGATGAATCGGCGGAGCCGATGCCGCACTCCGTCATGCGAACAAAACGATCGTTTTGTTAAATGCGCACTTATACATTGTTTTCAACAATGTAAGATGGTAGGTCCGTTTCATGGCGATCTATCATTTGCGCGCTCATCAGATATCCCGTGGCAAAGGGCAGAGTGCGGTCGCTGCCGCTGCATACCGCCACGCGACACATATGAACGTCGCGCGCTCCGGAGAGATTGCCGACTACAGTCGAAAGAAGGGTTGTATCCACAGTGAAGTCGTGTTGCCCGAAGCTGCCCCGCGGTGGATAAATGCCTGGCATGATCGATATTCGCCACATGAGTTTGCCGAGCGTTTCTGGAACCGTGTGGAAGCCAGTGAAAAGCGCGATGACGCCCAGCTCGCGCATGAGTTTGTCGTCGCACTGCCCGTTGAGTTGTCCGTAGAGCAGAACAAGGCTCTGGTTCGTGACTTTGTGCGCAATCAGTTTGCGGCGCGTGGGCAGGTCGCAGATTGGAACTATCACGATGCTACAGGGAATCCGCATGTTCACATCATGGTGGCGTTGCGACCGCTGACCGAGACAGGCTTTGGCTCAAAGCGGGTTCCGGTTCTTGATGGTGACGGTGAACCGGTCCGAAGGCCGCCAAAGGTGGAGGGCCAAAAGGGGGAAATCGTCTATCAGCACTTCGCGGGTTGGAAGGACCGCCTGCCCGAGATCCGCGCTGCCTGGTCGCAGGTGGTCAATCGTCATTTGGTCCAGCATGGATATGACACGACAGTTGATCATCGCAGCTTCGAAGATCGGAAAATTCCGCTGGAGCCGACGACGCATCGCGGCCCCGCCGTCGACGACATGGAGGCGCGCGGCATTCAGACCGAGATGGTCCAGCAGCACCAGCAGGTCATGCGTGAGAATTTCCGCAGGCTGGCGGAAGATCCTGCGCTTGTTCTGAAAATGATCACTGCGGAAAAGTCCGTTTTCGATGAACGTGATGTTGCAAAGTTCATCCACCGGTATGCGTCAACGTCTGAAGAATTTTCCGGGCTTTTCCTCCGGGTCGGTGCGCTCGAAAACCTTGTGACGCTTTCCCAGGAAATCCGCGACCCGTTCACGAACAAACTTCTTGAACGGGAGAAGATGACCACGCGAGAAGTCCTGCAGATGGAAGCGCAGATGATCGATGGCGTCCGTCAGCGCGCGACGGATCAGTCTTTCGGTGCCCCGCCGCGTCAGGTTGAAAAGGCGATCGCGGACTTCTCGAAGTCGCACGGGTTTTCCCTTTCCGGCGAACAGGCGATGGTCGTTCACGCCGTCACGTCCGATCGCGGCGTATCGACGGTGGTCGGCTATGCGGGAGCGGGTAAATCCACGGTCATGGACGTCGTGCGGGAGGTTTACGAAGGGCAGGGGCGTCGTGTGGTTGGCGGAGCGCTTGCCGGAAAGGCAGCCGAGGGCCTGTTTGAATCGGCTGGTATCGAGAGCCGGACGCTGGCGTCCTGGCGCTTGTCGTGGGAACACGACAAGCGCCGACTTCAGAAAGGCGACGTGTTCGTTCTGGATGAGGCAGGAATGGTCTCTTCGAGCGACATGGTGATGTTGGTTGATGCGGTTAACGCGGCGCAGGCCAAGCTTATTCTTGTCGGGGACGCGCGGCAGCTTCAGCCTATTCAGGCTGGCGCTGCGTTTCGCGCCATTGCGGATAATACCGGGTTTGTCGAGTTGACGGAGGTGCGCCGGCAAAGGGAAACATGGATGCGGGACGCTTCTCTCGCATTCGGGCGCGGTGAGAGCCGCGCGGCGCTTCAAACTTATGCAGACAACGGGCACATTCGTCTTAAGGGCCATCGTGACGATGCCATGTCTGAGTTGGTTGGTGCGTGGGGAGCTGATTGGCGCGCCGGCGCCGATACGCTGATGCTGGCGCACACCAAGGCCGCGGTGTTCAGTCTGAATGAGCGGGCACGCCTGACCATCAAAGCCCACGGGGGGCTTCAAAATGAAGTGACGTTTGACGCGGTTCGTGGCCCGCGCGCTTTCGCCGTTGGCGATCGGCTGTTGTTCCTGGAAAACAATCGTGACCTTGGCGTCAAGAACGGAATGCTGGCAACCGTGGAAAAGGCGAATGACGGCATTCTTGACGTTAGGCTCGACAACGGCAGGATCGTTGCGGTCAACCATGAGCATTACAACAACGTTGATTATGGCTACGCGACGACGATCCATAAGTCGCAAGGGGCGACCGTCGATCGGGTGCATGTGCTTGCCACACAGATGATGGATGCCCAGCTTTCCTATGTCGCGCTTTCGCGTCATCGCGAGGCGGTCACACTTTATGCCGGCCGGAATGACTTTCCTGAAATCAAGGATTTGCTGAACACGCTGTCGCGCGACCGGCTCAAGGATTCAACGCTGGCCTATGCGCATACGCCCGACTATCAGCTCGAACGTGACGCGTTTGTGCGTCGGCGCGACCTTCCGGACATTGGCGAACTGCGCGATCTTTGGCGTCGATCGCTCGATGCCATGCGTTCGCGGTTCGCGGCTATTGCGGAACGGTTCAGAGCAATTTCCGAACGGCTTTCGCTTGCGCGTCCGCAAGCGGTTGACGTCTCGCCGAATGTCCCGCCTGCCGACGGCGCGCGGCCTGTTGAAGCTGAAAAAGAGATCAGGCTTCCTGAACTGACGCCAGCGGTCAGCCAGGCGCTTTCGCGGCTTTCGGAAGTGGACCGCAACACGAACGGCTACAGCGGCAAACGGGGGCGCTGGTTCCGCGCTGCCGAAACCGAGCTGACGCAGATGTCATCAGCGACCGATCTGGTGATGTTCAATGACCAGATCGCAGCGCTCGTTTCCCCGGTGGAAGTTCGATCTCTTGGTCGCGATCCGGATGACGACAAGCTTCAGTCGCTTGTCGCGCATCTTCCGCCATCGGCGCAGACCTTCATCAAGAGAAACTGGCAGCTCGTGCATGTCGGTCAGCTGGCCGCCGACGACAAGAGCCGCGTTGATGTTGCGTCGGTCATGGTCACGGAGCGGCGCGATGCTGGCCTTGAGGCCGATTATGAAAAGGAGCGGGCACGTTATCGCCTTCCCGATGTTCCGCTTGTTCCGTCCGTGACGCAATGGCCCGTTTCGGTCGAAGCCGTTGCCCGTGATCCGGCCAATTACGCGGCGGTTACCAAGTCGCTGCACCGGTCTGCGCTTCAGAACATGGGCAAGGTCTGGCGCGATCCGGCCGCGATCCTCGACAAGCTGGTGGCGGCGGTGACGGATGGCTCCGATGTCATTCAGGTATTGAAAACGATGGACCAGAGCCCGGCATCGCTAGGCGATTTGAACGGCAAAACAAACTTCCTGGGGCGCCCTGATGAGGAGCGGAAAGCGGCACTTGCGGCAGTGATGCCGGCGATCAGTAGTGCTGATAATTTTGCCGGATCATTAAAGGTGAGCATTGAGGGTGCCGAAAAGTCGGAGAGAAAGCTGCGTAGCCAGATGGCCGCGCCAATCGACGGACTGTCGCCGGCCGCCAAAGATGTGCTGGCCTCTCTGTCGAAAGCGTCCAGTCTTCCGGAACGCTCTGACGAACGTCGCGCTCTTGAAAGGGCGGCGATCGAAGACAGGGAAGCCATCGGCCAGCTGCGGGGTGTCGCTCATGATATCAGGGCGCGTTTTGGCGATAGCAGCGGCGCGCCGGCGCAGGAACTGATTGCACGGGCAATGCCGGAGCTTTCTCCAGAAGCAAGATCGAGGGTTCATCGTGATGCCCGCCAGATCTGCGCTGCCTATGACAGGTGTGTCGAGATCGATCGGACACAGCGGCGCGAAACTCGTCTCGAGCACGAGAAGTCGCAGTATCATTCTATCGGGAGATAAGCGCTCCAAAATCGGCAAGAATGGTGACTGAACGCCCTTTTGTTCTCTTGGATGTTGCATCAAGGCGGCCATTGTGGTGAATTGCAGATGTAATACGCTGCAATTTCCGCACCGCAAGAGGTTTCCCTATGCGCATCGCGATCAGCCTGGCACTGGCTGTGCTCGCTGGCTGTACCAGCACAAGAGACGTTCCGTCGGATTCCCCTACGATCAATTACATCGACAATCAAGTCCATCTCGTTCGAAGCGAGTTGAACGATGCAGCGCTCTATCAAAATGTCCTGGAAGCGCGTGCTACGAATACGGTTGAGGTGCGCAATCCGGGGATTGCCCAAGACCCGATTATGAAGATCGTTGATGCCGAATGGCAGGGAACGTTGGATGAGCTGACAACGCGGGTTGCCAGCGAAGTGGACTACAGCGTGTCGGCGTCCGGGGAAAAGTCCGGCGCTCCGATTTTGATCTCGACCAATTTCTACAATCTGACGGCCTTGGGATTGCTTCGGGAAGCCTATGGGCAGGCGAAGGGACGTGCGCGCCTCGTGATCGATCAAGGCGCCAGACACATGACAATCTATTACGCTCGCCCTGAGCAAAGCCCGATCCCGCATCAGGAGGACCTCAAGCCGTGAGCCAGACCCTTTCTCACCGTCGCCTTCGTGCCATGACGCTGACAGGCATTCTTATGGCCGCGTTTTTGTCTTCATGCGCAACAATGAAGGACGAAACCCCGGAACCGCCGCCCATCCCGCAGCTCGGCGGCCCTGACGACCTTACCAGTCCGCGATATGCGCCCTTGTCCTACAAGCAGTTTGCTTCCCGGGCCAAACGCGGAAAGCTTGGTGGGACCGAGGTTGAGGAGCAGCGCTATTCGGTCCTTCGGGACGCAGCCCTTGCCTATGGGGCACAAGCAGGATTTGAGCGGCGCAGCTGGGAGATCATGAATGATCTGGAGCGTGAATCGATCAAACTCTCTGAAACCTTCAATTTCAACCGGGTCGCATTCAAGGCGCCGCGGGAAACAGGCTACGTGTTGCCGCCGGTGATCACCCGCGCCACGGCGGCGATCAACGTCACTGACAATGGCCGCAAGAGCGTTGCCGCCGACGAATACTACCGCATCGAGGAGCCAGGCCGACTGGTCGCCATTCTGCCGACCTGGCGCGACTATCTTGTGCTCCCGCTCGATACGCCGCGTGAGCCTGACGATCGCCTATTGCCCCAGGATGACGATGAAACCAAAGTCTGGTCGCAGTATCTCGATGAAGGCTGGTCACAGGGCGAGCAGCAGGCCGACGCTGCTTTGCAGGAAAACATGAACCTGTTGCGGCGCGACTATCTCGGCATGGTCGAGTATCGCAAGGCGGTGGAAGCCGGCCTTATTACCAACCTCGTGCTGAAGTCGAGCGAGACGCGCGCGGCCGGTGATGTCGACGAGCTCTATATCGGGGAGCGCCGTGTCGAGATCGACGATGCCGCCCGGTTCGTCAAGAACCCTGCCCGATGGAAGCCAATCCAGAGACGTTTTCAGGTGGCCAAGTAATGCCGGCGGTTGATCTCTCGAATTTGATGGAAGACGCCTATGATCCGAAGGAGCCCTATGCTCGCGTCCTGAACCATGAGCCGTTGCGTTTTGACGGCGACATGGACCCGTTTCAACAGTTGCTGGTCGGGGCCTCCATCAAAGGGGCGTCGGACATCCGGATACAGACCGACAGTCGTATCCGGATCAAGATGCACGGCACCCAGCATTTTGCGACGGCAAGGCCCCTGAACGCCTCCGAGGTCCTGAGTATCCTGAGCCATATGTGGCGGTCGGAAGATGCCTTCAGCATTCTGCGTCAAGGGCGGCCGCTGGACTTCTCGTTCGAGGTGCCGATCGATCGCCACCGACGTCAGCGTTTCCGCGTGAACGCCAAGGGCGTGATGAAAGGTGCCGGCGACGGCATTTCCATGACGATGCGGCCGCTGCCGACAAAGACGCCGACGATCGATGATGTCGGTCTCGACACTGAAGTGCGCCCGTACATGTCGCCTCAGAATGGCATTGTCGTGGTCGCCGGGGCGACCGGCCAGGGAAAGTCCACGACGCTTGCCGGGATCACGCGCTTTCATCTTGAGAACACGGCCGATCCGAAAGCGATCGTCGATCTGCAGGCGCCTATCGAGTTCACCTATTCCGACGTGCTGACAGATCATAGCGACTGCGCGTCTTCCATTGAGCAGTCGGAGATCGGCGAAGGGCGCAACCTGCCGTCGTTCGGCGACGGAGTGTGGGCGGCACTGCGCTGTGCGCCTGATATTATTTCGCTGGGAGAGGCCCGCGACAAAGCCTCCCTCGAGGGTTGCCTGGAAGCCAGTCTGACCGGCCACTTGGTTTACACCACCACGCATGCCGGATCGGTCGCGGAAGGCTTGCGGCGCATGGTCGTGAACTTCCCGGCCGAAGAACGCGATGCACGCGCGTTCGACCTGATCACGTCGCTCCAGCTCTTCGTCGTTCAGCACCTGGTCCGCACAAGCGACCATCGCGGCCGCGTGCCGCTGCGCGAGTATCTGTTGTTTGATGACTATGTGCGCGATCAGTTTGTTTCCGCGCCTATCGGGGATTGGCCGAAGGTCGTGAGCCGCCTGATGCTTGAGTCGGCCGACCGTGTTCTTGCCCGCTCCATGCATGATGCGGCCCAACAGAAGGTTGATGAGGGCAAAGTTTCGTATGACGACGTCAGGCGATTGCTGCCGCGCCACTGACGGCCGCTGATCATGAAGGAGAAAAAATGCTGGTCCCTAAATACCTTCGACCCGTCAGGGACAAAAAAAGCTACGAGGCAAGCTTCGGGGAGCGGATCGTTCGCATAGTGGTCAACTGGCCGATCGTCTTTCTTCTTTGCGTGCCGGCTATCGCTGTGATCGCGAGCATGTTTCTGTCCTTCGGCCTGTTGTTCCTGAAGCTTTTGAATGTTGTCGAGAATGCCATCGTTGCCCACGACTGGTTAATGCTGGCTTTGATCGCTCTCGCCTCGGCGGCGATCCTGTCGCTTTGGAAGCTGGCTTACGTCGTGCATCGATACTTTATCATTTAGGGTAAGCATCCGCCTTCGCCTGCGGGTGGATGTCTTTCCGACCAAAGGCCTGCCGCTCCGCCAGAGCATGACCGACCCGCAGATACTTGCGCGACATCGACATGAAAACCAAATACACCATGATTTAGAGTCAGTAGAGTGCAAGCGACTTAGTCATACCACTCGTTTCCAGGTCCCAGCGCGCTGACCAGGTCCCGGATGATCGCTCAAGGAGCAAATAGTTGCGTTCGGCTGTGTAGCGCTCGCTTTGACCAGGCACCGTATTGATTCGGATAGGATGCTCAGGAAGCGGTTGCTCGCCGAGCGATGCGAGAGCGCCAAGGAAGCGAGCCCAAGCCTTGGGCGGCGCACGATGTGCAATGCCTGACGCGACAAGCTGATTGAGATGAAGGCCGTGTCCTAAGTCCATAACGGCACGGGCGGCAAGGTGAATTTCTCCTGAGATCGCGGTCAGTTGATGGCCGTCACGTTGACCTATCTGGATCACGAGCTTTAGCATCCGCTGCCATTCCTCGCGATGCGCACGGCTTTGCCACTGGTCTCGCAAGTCGTCCTCGTATTTCTGCATCCGCGGAATGACGGCCATCAGAGCCTCAAGCAGTGACAGCCTCGGCCCGAGCAATGGGACGCTCGACATCAGCAACGTGTGCCCTTCCATCTTGCGCAAAGCTTCTGCCGTCATCATTGCCCAACCACCAGTCCCCATGATCTGGTCTCGCGTCCGCTCCGAACGCAGATCCGGAGCGAGAATGCGCAGTCCGGGCGCGGAAATGCCCCAACCGAGATGTCGCCCCGAGCGGTCCGCGAACCGGAACGGCAGGTCACCCTCCCTGGCCGCTTGCTGGAAGATCAGAAAGCTCTCCCGCGCGACTGAAAAAACCGTCTGGCCCACCTGAGATTCTGTCAGGGAGTGATGCAACGATCCCCACCCGTCGCAGATGTCGTGATCGTCCCACTGCATGAGCGAGGGTGCTCGAGCGGCCAGCCACGCAAGCTCAGGTGTTGAATAAATCGCGGCATATCGAGCGAAGAAACCCTCGCGGAGATGGTGTCGCAAATCGGCCAACTCCGGAGGTGACGGATCGTCCGGTTTGCGGTCGGGCCAATCATGGCTCAACCTGTGACCGAGCGTGATCTCGTCGGCATAGACCTGATCACCGCCGTGAAGCATGAGCGCGAAGGGCTTGGCCTGATAGCTTTCGCGCAGGCGCGCCCACATGGCGTTGCGCTCTGAGCCCTCACGTTCCATGTCGGCTATTTCTTCGCCATTGCACGAGACATAAGCCAGACGAATATCACCCGTGAGATCGCCGGCGACCTCATAGCTCACGCCATCCCAGGCGTAGGCGGAGGTCCGATCGGCCGGTAGTGAGAACCGCGCCCTCCAAGCGATCGCATGATCATACTCCGCCAAAGCCATTGCATGGACCTCGGCATCTCCGAGAATGATCGGTGGCGGCACATAACCCCGTGCGGCAATGAAAAGGGCCGAAAGGCTTAATCGCCCCTCCCGCACACCATCAAGGAAAAGGATAGGCCCGATGGGTGATGTGACAAGAATAGACATGCTCAAGAGCTTCTGCGGGTTGCCTCGGACATAACACGGGCAATCGGAACCTTTACCGTCTCAAGTCCGATCATTTCAGTCCCAAAAACAATTCCAATCTTCATGCTTAAGCCGATAGGCCGTTGGAGAACAGGAATATCATGTAGGCCGCATAGAGAGCCAGCATGAGCACACCCCATATCCGCCCGATGGATTTGGCCGCAAACAGCAGCGTCAGCAGCAACAACGCGGCTCCAAGCATCACCGGCGCGTCGATCTGGCGAAACCGCGCTGCAACCTCGATTGGATGTATCAGTACTGTTACGCCAAGGATTGCGAGGATGTTGAAAATGTTCGAACCTATCACATTGCCCAGAACCACATCGGAATGACGTCGGACAGCGGCGACGACGGCCGTGGCGAGTTCCGGCAGGGAGGTTCCGATGGCGACGAGTGACAGCCCGATGACCGCATCCGGCACACCGAAATCACGAGCAATGTTGACAGCTCCTTCGACCAACAAGTCAGCTCCGAATACCAGCGCAGCTATTCCACCGATTGCCAAGACCGGTGCCAGCCAAGGTCGTGTCAGGGGGATATCTTTCAATTCGTCGGTCTGATGCTGGAAGGCCTTTGCCTTGCGATCCCGCCGTTCCAACCAGTAGCTTGCGCCAAGGTAGCCAGCGAGTACAACCAGCATTGCGCCGCCTTCCAGACGGGTGATGACCGCGCCCTGGACCAGCGCAAATGCGGCAAGCGTTACGAGGGACGCAATCACCGCCTCGCGAACGGCTGTTCGCTCCCAGTTCGCTATGGGAGCGATCACGGCCGCTATGCCTACGATCAGCAGCACGTTGGCGATGTTCGAACCCACCACATTTCCGAGCGCTATTTCCGGCGCGCCATCAAGGGCAGCGTTTACCGATACAAGCAGTTCAGGCGTGGATGTCCCGAACCCGACAATGACCAGTCCAATCAAAAGTTTGGATATACCCAGTCGTTCGGCGATGGCTACCGAGCCTCGCACCAAGCCCTCACCACCGATGAAAAGAAGAAAGAGACCTGCCACAACGAGCACAAGATCAGGGAGCATTCGAGTCCTCGTCTTTCAAAACTTATTCTGGTTCTGTAAACATCTTAGACGTCAACAGGCACGTGCGAAACGGCCAGACAAACCCAAGCGATTGTCTTCACAACGTCAAAAATCGAACAAATCACTGAGGAACGATTCCTTTTTCTTTTTTTTGTAAGACCTCGATCCGTCACTGGCTCGGTCGTCATCGTGGTCGCGCCCAAATGAAGGCGCCTCGCGACTGTCGCGCCCCCGCTGGGGTTTCATCGCAGCTTGGCCCGATCGTTCGATAATCTTGTCCAGTTCGCCACGGTCCAGCCAAACTCCGCGGCATTTGGGGCAGTAATCAATCTCTATACCGCTACGTTCGGCAATGACGAGGGTTTGACCGTCCAGCGGACACTGCATGCGTTTTCTCCTGCTCTCGAGTTCAGGTTCAAGCATCCAATTGGGCATTGGAGGCGGGATTACAACCCTTGCCAGAGGGATCCGGTCTTGGCACCTCCTATTCCATAGCTTGGCACAAAATCGTGAAGTGAAACGGTCCGATCGATCAGGTGTCAGGATTTCCAGTTGGACGCTCCTCACGTAGGCAGGATATCAATGTAACGAGATATCTCTCCGACCACCACCCTGAGAGATTCAGACGCCGTGAGCAGAAAGCCGCCAGCCGCCACGACCAAGAAAGCCGCCATGGCGGCGGCTCGACCATGACCATGTGCATCACGGGGTGATCTTGACAACGAAATACAAATAAAGACCGAAGCCTGTAGCGCGATCGTTGCAACCAACCTTGGCGCCAGCGAGGACCAGTCCGTTTCGACCCCCCAAAACGTCCAGCCGAGGGTAAACAGATAAGAAAGAAGATAGGCCCACATGCCGGCGCTGGACGTATTGGCCATCCCCGTGCCGGAGATCACAAGACCAAGCCCGCCAAGCAGATCGAACCAGGTCTCACCCAGCGCGATGAGCCAGAGGCCGCCGATGCCCAACACGATCCCGAGCAAAGTCATCAAGATCTTAAGACTGACGCAGTACCAGTACGCCGGATCTTTGAGGCGGTGGTGGGTGCTCTCGTTCACTATCATCTTTTCCTCGCACTTCATCGAGACTGCGTTTGTCGCCGACCTGCGAGTGGCCGGCGAGCGGCTCCTGAGCTTCGAACTGACGAATGCGGTGATTGTTCCAAGGGATGAACGGTCTCCGCTTTGGCACGCGGCGGCCGCTCGGAGCCTCCCCGAACCCTCCACTCGCACCGCTGCATTGAGTGGCCTTCATCTCGATGACGCGCCTCTTTCATTCCGAGGCTGTTCCGTTCCACGAGGCAACACCCGCCGTCGGTTACGTCGCCATTCAAAAAAACAGCGTTGCCCTGAACTGAAGACGAGCTTTTGTCGTTCCGTCACCGCAGCAACAGGCTGTCGTCCGCC
Source organism: Martelella lutilitoris (assembly GCF_016598595.1). Taxonomy (NCBI): domain Bacteria; kingdom Pseudomonadati; phylum Pseudomonadota; class Alphaproteobacteria; order Hyphomicrobiales; family Aurantimonadaceae; genus Martelella; species Martelella lutilitoris. The sequence goes on along the minus strand of NZ_CP066787.1, from coordinate 73,327 downwards.
CTCTGAAACCTCTATGCGAAAGCAAAAGGCCGATCTCTCCTATTGTTACGAGGAAGTCTGTGCCCATTATTATATGACGCTGACGCGCAAACCCGCCACCGCATTACAGGAGAACGGCTCGATCGAGGATTTACACGGCCATCTGCAGAATCCGATCTAGTCGCCTAGCAGACACTGATTCGAATGAGCAAGCGATTGCTGCGCGCGATATCGAGGCTCTCGTGCCGCCGTGGAACTTCATGTCAAACATGGTCCTCTAGGCGCTTTCCTCTCACCTCACATTCAGCTTCTGACCTTCTTCCGTGACATGGTGTCCACCTATCTTTGGTGGACACCTCATGCATGACTGCCCTCAACGGCAAAAGGTACAGCAGAGATCGCGCTTGGAGATGATTAGCTCTGCTGAACCGGCAAGGCCACAAAACGGCTGCCTCGCTCCCCTTCAATCTGGAAGAGGGCGTGCTCTCTGTTAGACTTTTGAACGTCGTTCAAGATGGCCTTGGCATCATCAATGTCGCTTACCTTCCGGTTATTGATTGAGGCGATGCGTTCGCCTTCGAAGATGCCCTGCAACGCAGCATCGGATTCTGGATCGACTTTGGCGATCACCAGGCCATTGCCTTCCTGGGCAGGGGCAACCGTCAGTCCAACACTTGGCAGCGCCTGAAATGTGCTCGGCGCTATCGTGTCCTGGCTTTCGGCTGTATTGACATCAGCTTTCGCCAGATTCCCAAGCGTTAGATCGATCGATTTCGTTTCTCCGTCTCTCCATACCGAGAGCTGGACCTTGCTTGAAGGGCCGGCGGACGCGATCTTGACTGAGAGATCGCTGGCGTCCTCGATCGGCTCATCATTCAAGGCTACAATGACATCTCCTGTCTCGATACCAGCTCTGGCCGCTGGAGAGCCTTGCATGGGTTCGACAACAAGCGCGCCTCGGTCCGCCTGAAGGCCAAGCGATTCTGCAATCTCGGCGTCCACCGGCTGGATCTGCACGCCAAGCCAGCCGCGCTCGACCTTGCCGTCATCGATGAGGTCCTGCACAACGTCCTGCGCCACGTACGCTGGAATTGCGAAAGCGATTCCGACATTGCCACCAGAGGGTGAGAAGATCGCAGTGTTGATGCCCACGACTTCTCCATTCAAATTGAATGCCGGACCGCCGGAGTTACCACGATTCACTGCGGCGTCGATCTGGATGTAATCGTCATAAGGGCCGGTTCCGATATCGCGACCAAGTGCTGATACGATACCGGCGGTCACGGAACCGCCAAGTCCAAAGGGATTGCCAACCGCGACCACCCAGTCGCCCACGCGCACGTCCTCGTCTTCGGCAAAATCGACATACGTAAAATTCCGCTTGTCGTCGACCTTGAGTACCGCCAAATCCGTTCGGCTGTCTTTGCCGACAAGCTTCGCATCGAGTTCGGTCCCGTCATCAAGAAGAATACTAAACTCAGATCCGTTATCTACGACATGGTTGTTTGTGACGACATAACCGTCGTCAGAGATGAAGAAGCCCGAGCCTTGTGAGATTGGGTGAACTTCTCGCGGAGCTTCGCCTTTCCCTTGATAGGGGGTGGCAAAGCCTGGTCCACCAAATTGGTCGAAGAAACGCCGTAGAGGATGATTCTCGGGCAGTCTGTCGAGACCATTCCCAAAACCGTAGCCAGGTAGATTGTCTGAAACCTGTTTGACTTCGCCTCTGACCCGAACCGACACCACTGCTGGCGACACCGCGCTGACGACATCGGCGAAGCCAGGGTTCTCTGCCGGGGCTTCAATTTGAACCGGATCAGCAAAAGCGTTGATCGCGGAGCCAGTGATACCTCCATAGACGACCGCAGCTACAAGTCCTGCTGCCGCTGAGCCTTTGAGAATGGTTTTGAGTCGTGTCGAGTTATTGGCTTCGTTCATCAATCAAGTTCTCCTATCCGCTTATGGCCGGTGGCTCTTTTGCCACAGGATAAAAGCTGCCGCATTACGAGGAGATTGAAAGTTGATGAAAGATTGTTAAGGCGATCAGAAGGTTGCCGATGACTTGAGCCAATGCAAATTTCGTGCAGCTTGATTCAATTGATAGCCTCGCCAGGGTATACGCCCCACAAAGCAAGCTGATTGACATAACCTTCCACGGAAGGATCGCCTGCCGAAACGTTGCACCAGGCCGTGTTACATGAATTGACGTTGACCAAAACTTTGCTCTCCAGCTTCGCCCTTACGTCTCCGTCAAAGGACGGACGCTCGCGCAGAGCCGTATACCCCTTCTTCCACGGCGCAACCACTGCTGTCCGCTTTCCGGATAACAGTACCTCATGCATCCAGCCGACGTCGGCAGAATAATCTCTGACCTGTCTCCAGTTCCCGTATTCAGCCAGCACCTCCAATGGAAAGCCGGGCTCAGTGTAGACCAACTTAATCCGATATTGCAGGCCGGGCCCGACCCGCATGTTTGCTTTCTCTGACTTGAGAGAAACAAAGCGAGGAAGCGGGAACCCCGTTTCCTGGCCTTTTTCCTCAAGCGCTTGAGCGCCATTAGGCAGTACTGATGCAGCAATATAGAGGGAAGCGAAGAGCGATAGGAAATTCAACTTCATTATAGTTGTTTCTCAAAAAATGGCGGCTTTTGATCACCGACCAAAGCCACCATCTAAATAAGAACTAGTTGAGAATGTCGGAGTTTGATAATATTGTCCCACATCCCACTGGTTAGCTTTTTAACTTTCTGCTGCGGCAAGTAATTGCTCGGCGCATGCTTCAGCGACTTCGTCGTTGGGTTCTTCGCTACCGGGAAGCGTTGCCCAGCCCTTTTCTTCTATCCAATCACCTTGGCTCCAGGCGCTCTCTTGCTCAAGGGCGGCTATATATTTCTCTTGCTGCGTCTCAGCGACCTTATTGAACCGCGCAACGCAAATCGGCGTTAGAGCGGCAATGACCGCACGGTCAGCCTCATTCGCGGCTTGTTCTTCCGCAGCGCCGCTGGTCACCAGCCAACCGGCACTCATCGTGAAAATCGTTATGGCAGCGGCACCACATACCGCGCCCCAAGCTGCGGGCTTTATCCAGGATGGTATAGTCATGTTTCATGATCTCCTTCCTCGGGAAGCCTAACATGCGGTGGCTGAGAGTCAAAACTCGGTGATTCAGACCCTCGGATGGGAAGATATTTGGTAGCAATGAAGCACCGTATCACGTTGGGGTAGCCGACTTGTCTCTGCTCAACCTAGTCAATGGATACCTGTCGAGCTTCAGTCGCAGTGTGAGGCCTGCCGGTTCTAGAGACCGTTTGCCTTATTCTGGGCAACCACTCCGGATTGAGCTTCGCCTTGCATTGGGTTCAGACGGACGCAGGTGCGCTGGGCGAGTGCCGCTGCTGCTTAGCCAATACGGTGTCGAAGAACAATTGCCGACAATAATAATAGGGAGGTCGCATTGGAGGGATCGATTTTGCAATTGAAGTGAACCGCCAACTATTGATGCCCTTCATGGTCCCAAGCGCCGTTCTGTTTGTGGTAGGTTGCTTATCGCTGCCCAATGATGTTACCGAGGGCGCGATGGCAAATGCTCCGTTTGAGATAGCGGATTTCCTCGCTGAGACCATCCACTGAGACTCTCTCGGGTGGCGCCGGAAGATCGCCGAACGAGATCGAAATGAAGCACAGGATTTTTCCTCCTGCAGCAACTATCCAAATGGTTCGATTTTGACGACCAAGCTCGACGGTGACGGATTCCAAAAGACTGTGCCGGAAGACCGATACCGTCGCGCCAAGGGAGATAACAACGTATGAAATTTCTCGCATTTCGGCTCTTTCTGGTGGTCGTGGCCGCAGGACTGTCAGCCTGCGCATCGACTAGGGATGTGCCTCGACCCGAAAAGCCGAAGCCAGTGGTGTACGATGCCCGCTATGACGCCGTCACCGATGAACCGTTCATTGTGCCGGCTGTCAATATGAGACAATTCGACCCTGAATTCCGGCGCAGGATCGTTGATGATCCGACCGGCGAGCAGCCGGGAACGCTGGTCGTCGATCCGGAAAAACGGTTCCTCTATCTCGTTATGGATGACGGCAAGGCCATGCGCTACGGAGTGGGCGTTGGTCGTGCAGGCATGGATTGGTCCGGTACGGCCACCGTTGCTTACAAACGCGAATGGCCGACATGGACACCCACGCAGGACATGATCAGACGAGATCCCGAAACCTATCAGAAATGGGCAGATGGAATGGATGGAGGGCCGATGAATCCGCTCGGTGCCCGGGCGCTCTATCTGTTCGAGGATGGCAAGGATACGCTGTACCGAATCCACGGCACCAACGAACCATGGTCAATCGGCAAGGCCATGTCTTCGGGCTGCATTCGAATGATGAACCAAGACGTCATGGATCTTTATCGCCGTGTGCCTGACGGATCAAAGGTCGTCGTGCTGCCTACCGGAGAGGAAAAATCCGTCGCGCGGAACACTACAACCCAGACCCGCTGGAGAGGGCTCGATAGCGGAGCCTAAGGGCAAGGAAGCGGAACCCTCTTGGCGCCGCAGTCAAGCGCACACAATCAGGAGATGACGTCGGCGGTATGCGTATTTCGAAGGAACGGGAGAGTCTTTTCGTTAATTCCGGAACAGTCTAGCCTGGTCGATTATCGCTTGTCGGGCAGGACTCGTCGGCGATTGAGTTCGCCTTCTTCAGCGCCGGTCAAATTGGATGATGTTTTCTGCCGCCGCATGCTGTCTCCTTGGAGCGTAAGCGCCGTGCGTTTTGGACCCGATCGAGGCGTTGTTCTGGGATCATGTCGTGCCACTGGAAGCCGGGCAGAAGCCGGAACTTTCGAGAATTTGTGTTGAGGCTTCGGCGAAATCCTCAAGTCGATGGGATGCTGCAGCTTCATCAAGGTTTCTGGATATGCGTATCATCGGTTATCCGCTGCTCTAGTTTGGTATCGAAGCTGAAACCGCCGTGATTGTCTTCGATAAACCCTGCAACCGCTTGGCGTATCAGCGCATGTGGTGTGCTGTTCAGACGATTGGCCAGTGCGTTTAGTTTGCCGCGCGTATCGACATCCAACCGAACAGAAACGGGAGAGTTGGTGTCAGGCATTTCGGCTCCTTCCTTAATCGTTATTTTTCGCTGCGTTGCCAGCGATGCGTCTATTTAGAGAATGGCCTCCCGAAGTTGTCAGGCTACCCATCGAGCCAGCTGTTCCACCAGCGGCAACATTGGCCCGCATGGCTGCATGCGTGTCGAGATCGCTGACAGCATCCGGTTCGATCAATCGGAACACCTTGCCAGGGAATTCGGCGATCAAGGCAAAAGAACGTTCCAGCATGACGACATATGCGAAGAGCATGAACACCATGATGGCCAAAATGCCGATGAACCAGGTGATTTGGGTGTAGCTGTCACCAGACAGAGCCTGCGCTGCAGTGATGGCATAATAGAAGCCCCCGTTGAGAAGCGTTCCACCAATCCGGAAGATGATCATGCCCACGAGAAGCCCGAAGAGCATGAGCACTGGTGTTGCCGTCAGCGCCAGCAACATGACGTATCCGCGTCTGGCCTGCCGACCGCCCAAACCTTCGCCTTCCATCGACAAGTGAGCGATCGCCCACAGTGGTGCGGCAAAAATCATCTCGACAACCAACAGGAAGAAGGCCGTCACGCCGATGACCCAAATCACGGTGGGGATCATCGGTAGCACAAACGCCATGAAGTAGCCGGCGACTGAGATCCCGCTCAAGACCCAGCCGAGAAAGCCGGCGAACGCGATCACGGACTGTCCAAGAAAAGGCACCGCTGCCAGCACCGCGAGCGAAATCATGATGACGCCGCTATAGAACGCCAGCTGATTACCGACGGCGATCAGGCCCACCATAGGGTCGCCGTCATTGGCAGCCGGGTTTAGAAAGTCGAAGGCTTCGTACAGATTGCCGGCAGACACCATATAGGATGTCATATCGGCCGTTGAATCTGCAAACGCTGCACGCTCGTTGGTAAAGGCCCGTACATCGCTTCGGGCGACGCTCTCGTTCCACCATTCGACGACACCATTGTAGGTGCCGGCGAAACTCTCAAGAAATTTTGTGGCGTCTCCCTGGGCTGAACCGAACAGATACCAATTGGCGTCGTCATACTGCGAGGCAATAGACTCTCCGACCCGACCTTTCGGATTAGCCGTCGCTCCGATCGCGCCGCCGGGTGTTGTCTGCGGAATTCCTCCCGCGACGGCCGATGCGTCGGCGGTAAAGCGGCTGATCAGCTGATAGTAGTAGCCGGCTTGCAGCCATCCGCCATCCTTCAGACTGGCAGAGAGGTCGATGTTCTGCTCCTTGTCGCCTATGCCGTTGATGTTGATCGTTTCTGTTTCGGATGCCGCGGATTGCACGTCCTTTTGCAACTTAACGGTTGCGATATAGTCCTTGAGGATGTTGGCATGAAGTTCGCGCCATTCCGCAAGGTCATCTGCAAGGCCCCTATAATCGGGTAAAGGCTGCCTTTGCGAAACCGCCAGGGCGACTGAATCCGCCGTCGGCGCATAGTTGTTGGTGACCTGAGTAACCGCGTCACGCATGGCCTTTGCATAATCGGCATATGTTTTGTTCGATGACGCAGCAATCCTCTGGAAACCTTTGGTTTCGGAGGGAAGCGTGATCGTGCCGCACGCACCCCGATAGTTGGGCATGTCATAGGAGAGCGCCAAGCTGCCGCTGGCCGTTGTACGCCAGTTTTTGGTAATGCCGGCAATGTCGCCACCACCCTTTGCAGCTTCAGCGTTGTAGACAGCCCGGCACATCTCCATGCGCCAAACAGCCTGAATGAACTGACCGTCCTTTTGGGACATATCCGTGCCAACGATCGGCATGTGGTCGTTGAAGACGAGATCCACACTTTTCTGCCAGAAATACGATGCCGTGCCCGTACCAAACTGCACCAGATAGGCCGCTGCGTGCTGCACGCCATTGTACCCCGTCGCAGGTATGGGAATGAGCAGCGCTGCTGCGACCAGTGTGCGGATCGGCGCCCACAGGGATGAATGACGTCGGCCGAGGACTTCGCCGTGGTGCGCCGATTCCATCGTCCCGATAATAATGTTGTAGGTCAGCAGGATCGCGCCGAGGGCGAAGAACAGAATATTGAAGTCCGAGATCAGCACCGAGATCAGGGTTTTGTCGTTCGGGCCGGGAAAAAGCGGACCAAAAATCATGTTCAGATAGGTGTTCGTCCGTTCGTCGCCGCCGCCGGACAGAATGTCCACGACATCGATTTCCTGTGCGAACGCGCCGGAGCTGGTAAAGATGAAGGCCAGGGGCAGACCTTTGAAAAATCGCCGCAAGGTTCAATCCTTCCTGATTATCTGCATGTCGTAAGGAAGACGGTGCTGGAGGTAGTCCGCAAAGGGGCCGAAACGGCCCTGTCGGATTTGCCAGTAGGCAAAGTCAGCTTTCATGGCCTTGGCCGCTAACAAAAGTGCCAAAACGATGAGTGCTATGAGTGTGAAAATGCTGAAAATGCCGAAGGCAAACATGGCCGGGATCACAGCGAGACAAAGAAACGCGATGATCGTGTAAACCGTTCGCTCCCGTAGCCAGGCGCGGGCATCGTCGTCGATTTCCTTTTGGCTCATTCCAGATGTCTGGGCCTTGAAGCGGGAGATGCCGCCGTCTTCGTCCGTCTTGAAGAACCTGTCACGCGAATAGCGCTTCGGTCGCATCGTGCTGGAGATAATATCCCATGCCGCCATGCCGACCGAAAACCCGGACGTGACGATGAAGGCAAGCTGGTGCATGCCGCCGCGTCGGGCAAGCCAGCCAGTCTTGTGCGGATCATCCTGTCGGTTCCGCCGTCTTTTCATCAGTCGTTCACCGGGATTACGGTTGTCCTGCTGTCGCGATCGTCAAGCTGAAGAGCGAGCAGTGCAGACAGAGCGGCCGCCTGTCGCCGTTCGAGACCGAAACGCTCCCATGAGACGTAGAGCTGCAGGGCATTGGTCAGAAGGTTTTCGCGCTCAACGGCCTCTGGTGACATCTTGGCAACCGCCTGATGCCATTCCGGATTCGGGAAGCGACTTTCAACGAAGATATCCAAAGCCTGAAGCTTCGAAACCTTGTCTCCGATTTCATAGGGGTAGTTGGTCGGTGCAGCCTTTTTGGCCCAATCGGCGAGCTCGCTGCTGCCGGTCGGCGCGCTCAGGTCGCCAAGGTAGGAGAGAATGGCGTGGGAGGCCGACCGGCGTGTCGCGTCGACCTGGCGCGCCGCCATTTGGGCCTTTCCTGCCGGCGTTTTCGCTTCACCTTCCGTGATTGGCTTTGCCGGGATCGGGTCGACCATGTTGTTGACCATGCGCGCATATGCCTGGGCTACCTTGCCTTCGGATGTATCCAACGTCTGCGCGTCGGTGAGGAAGCGAATGTCAGATGTGGGATCTTTGAAACCGCCAACATCTTCCAGCTCGTCCCGGTCCTTGATAATCGCATTGGCGATCGCAAGCCCACCCTGGGACACTGCCTGTCCCTCAGCACCGTTTCCACGCGAGCGATTGCGCGACAGGTTCGAGACGTCAGTCCCGCCGACGCCATAGGAAGCGGTTCCGCCGCCGAATTGCATCAGACCGGAAAGGTCGAAGCACGCTGATGCGGCCGGATCGTAGCGGCCGCCTTCCGCCTTGCCGCGGGCCTCCTGACGCGCCCGCAACGTGTCATTCAACTGTGCTGCGTCCTCGATGCGCTTTTGCGCCTCCACGGAGCGATCGGAATAGGCGCTCAGCTGTGCGACGCCTTTCAGGATCGTATCCGCAATCTGCTGCCCGACATCTGTCGTGTGGTCGTTGACGTCCTGGATGGTCTTGTTGCTGTATTGAGCAACAATGTTGCGCACGCCACCGCAAGAGCATGCCGCCTCAGCCGACTGCGCCAGACCGACACTCGCAACCGAAACCAACAGGCCGTAAATCAAATGTTTCATCACTGTCCTCCGGTGCCATAGAGCTTCTGATAGGTGTCGCGCAGCAGCGAATTCGCGCCAGCATCTCTCACGCCCGCGTCGCCGCCATAGTCGCCGCCCTGTGACAGGCCCATGTTGACGGACCCGAAGTCGAGCACGTCACTGGAACCGCCGGTAAAGCTGTCTACCGAGATGCCATCGAAGGACGGCAGCTGAAGCGCCGATGTCAGGGGCTCCGTGGCCTTGTCCCAGGCTTCTTGTGCAAAGGAGCAGATTTGTTGTTCTGCGTTGGACAATGCAGAATCGAACAGGCCCTGCACGTCAGGAACCTGAATGGCGATATCCAGGTCCAGATTCATGAGGTTGTCCAGGCAACCAAGGCCATCAACGGGCTTCGGCTGTTGAAGCGCCGCTTCCTTTCGCGCCACCTCAGTGTCGATCCCTGCGCGGATTGCGTCGGTCAAACTGATTTTAACGGTGTCAGTACATGCGCCGCTTTGACCGCCGAGCATGGAATCGAATAGCTGTTCGATCTGGTCGGTTCCCTCTGCGGCATGGGTCAATCCCGCGTGCAGCATCAGGGCAGGTGCAAAAAACAATACAAGCTTCTTCATAGCGTTTTCTTTTCTCCCTGATATGGCGGCACTTCCTGAATGAGAACGGGCCGCTTAGATCCAAAGCCGGGAAAGTCGCTGGTGGCGCCATACATTCCCCCGACGGAATAGGTGTTCGTATATCCGAAGCCGTCGTATGAGTTGCCGTTGATGGATGCCATGCGCTTCAGGATGAGATCTTGCAGCTCCGCGTAGGATGACAGGCCATTGGCCGCGAGATAGCTCTCGGGTAGCGCGTTGGGATCGAAACCGCTTGCGACCCAATCATTCAGGGCGCCGGAGCCAAGAAAATGCGCCGCGTCCAGAAGGCTTTCCTGTGTGATCTGCACGCCATTGACTGTCTGACCCACAAGCCCTCGTGTTTGGGAACTCATTGAATTCCAGTTGCTGATGGTCAGCTCGTTCACGGCGCGCTCTTGCAGTGCCTTGCCGGCTTCGGAATACCGCAGATCGTCGAGTGAAGAGACGCCGGCGGCGCGTGCCTTGTCTGTGAAGGTGTAGTTTGACCAGTCACCACCAGATCCCTGGGTATATCCGAGCGTGGCCCATGTACCAGCCGTGATCTGGTACTTGCCGAGCGCGGTGCCCTTCTTGTTGATGACCGAGTAGCTGTCGCCTCCCTCATGTCCCTTGAGAGCATCCAGATATCCCGCATGTGCCGCTACCGACGCCAGGCCGAGCGAAAAAGCGGATAAGCACAAGATAACCTGTTTCATAGCGGCTTCTCCCGACCAGCCTCCAGGACAGGCATAAGACCGATTGTCTTGACCCGTTCACCACTGCCGACGCTGTAAACGCCGATGCCGTCGTCGATCGACAATTCGATCAGGCGGTAACCTTCCTCGTCGCGATCTGGCTCGAGAGCGAAATCCTCGGCATAGGTCCGGAAGTTGGCGATCGCCTTGTTATCGCCGTCGAGGACAATCAGTGGGCAAGGACCGTTGCCGCAATAGTAAAGGGAACGCGCTGTAATGACGGTTTCGTCGCCGCTCTTCAGGTCCACGTCAAATGCGAGAAACTCAGGCGGATCGACGCCCTCGGGAGGTGCCGATCGAGCATTCAGGACGCCATAGGCGGCGCGCTTCTCATCTTCCGTGGCAACGCGGGACTCGTAAACATCACCTAGTACCTGGGGCGAGTAGGACGTGCTGAACCATTTCCAAACACGACCGTCGTCGCCATGGATGGAGCGAATGCCATCCATGCCGACGTCTCCAATACCAACCGCATCGCCAAGGCCCCGCCAGACTTCAAGCCACATTGCGTCCGGCTCGCTGTAATAAAGAGCAACAACGCCGCAGTTTGGATCGCATTTGCGGTTGTCGCCGAGGCGCACCACCATCTGGTCATAGCTTTCGGTCGGCTCTTCCAGCCAGACGCGCTCGGCCTCGACCATGCGATAGAAGCGCCCATACATCTTGCGAGCGACCTGTGTCGCATCCGCATCCACATCGTTGAAGGTGATGTATGTGGTCGCTACATCCGTATCTTGCGCGACAGCTGCCGATGACGACAACAGAAGCGCCAGCGCCAAGTTTCGAAAACTCATGCTACTGCCTCCTTCACAATTTGATCTGCGAGATCGCGGATGACATCGCCTCTTTTGCCCTCGTCAACGGCAACGCCCCGATCTTCCAGCTCACCGAGCCGGCGTTCGATCGTTGCCTTTGCAGATCCGTCGGGAAAGCGGGCGGCCAGAATGGCGCGCGCGCGCTTCGAGCCGAGACGGTCATAGAGCATGGACCGCAAGGCCGTGTCCTCGGATGTGGTGGACAGCGCCCATAGCTCGATCGGGCCGAGCTCATTGATCAGATATTGGGTGTAAACACCGCTCTTCAGCGTCAGATAAGCCATGACCGGAGCGCCCTCGCCAGGGACGGGGCCATGGAGCGTTCGGAGGATCGATCGAGCAGAGGCTGAAAGATTGTAGGTTTCGGAGACCTCTGAAATCGCGCTTTCCGTAGGCACGTTGCAGAACCAAATATTGGTGACGAGCTTCTGGATGGCCTCATCGAAGTCATCCATCAGCTGCGATGCCAAGGCGATCTGGACACCCGCTTTCCGGCACACTCGAACGTCATTGATGACCTGCTGGCGAATACCAAGCCCACCAGTCATGTGGTACTCGTCAAAGCACAGTCGTTTGTGCATCTGACGGTTATTTTTCCAACGGCGCAGATGGTAGTCGATGTAGACTTGCGGTGCCTTCAGGCCCCGCAACTCGTCTTCGTCCAACCAGAAGTCAGAGGTGACGGCATGGTGGGCCAGCATATACATGATAGCGGTATGTCGTTTCGCTTGCGGCCCGACCGTCGCGGTCACGTCCGACAGATCAAAGGCTATGATGCGCGCGCCGGAGACATCGAAACGCGTCGGGCGAGCGAGGATGGGGAAATCCTTGGTCGCGGAGCTGACCATGCGCTGAAATGCTTTAAGTACCGGCTCCTGGGTCCGCGTCACCATTTCTCTGAATGGTTCTCGCACAGTCTCGGAATTCGATACCAAGATGAGATCGGACAGCGTCGGAACAGCAAAGCGCTGCGCCAGTGCAGCCTCATGCCGTCGACCGTTTTCCATCAGAATGTCGGTCACCTCCCACCAGGTCGAGGACTGGTCGGCGACATAGCCGACCTCACCGAGAGCGGCGTCGACTTCATAACTCTCCGATGGGACGTATTTCTTCGGCTCTCGGTCGTCCGAAAACCGCTCATAGGCTTCGTTAATGCAGCTTGCTGCCAGCGCGGAAATGCCGTCATAGGCCGATTCAGCCCCGTCCGGCGTGCATAGCAAGGTCACAAGATTGACGAGGTATCCGCGCTCGTGAGCCAGAGGAAACCGCAATGCGAGCTGGGTGTCGAACGGATTGACCGAATACTGTTCTTCCATCCGAAGCCGGTGATAGACGACCTCGTGACGCCGGTTCGCCGGCAGGCTGTCACGCAGGAGCGAAATCAATCCGGCCGAAGACGGGCCGACATCGATGATCGAAATGCGTGGCAACAATCCGCTACCATCATCTGACTGGCCACTTTGCGGTGACAACGCCACGCCAAGGTTCATCGAGTTCAGCAGGACCGACTTGCCGGAGCCCGGCGTTCCGACGATGACGTCGACCCACGACGTCTGCTTGGATGATCCCGGCTGATAGGGCCACAGCTTTCCGTCCGAAGTTCTGAACAGCACAGCACCATGGTCCCAGCATTTCGCCGGGCGCGAAATCGGGCTCATCGCCAGCGCGTGTGACAGGCTCGCCGCCATGGGCGGCGCGGTCGACGCGCAGTTCATCGCGAGCGCCGACGACATGACGTTCTCGACGGGATCGCCAATCAGCGCATCGGTTTGCGCTGATCCCCAGCGCTCGACCGCGCGCCGTAGATTGGCAACCTGTCTCATGAGCACGTCCTTGTGGGTTTTCGGAGCCCAGGCCGCAAAGGAGACACGGAAGCGAACGGCCGTATCGTCGATGCCGTCGGCTTCGCGCAACGTCGGCACGGTTTTCCTGAAAAATGAGTATGCCGCGACTTCAAGTGTTGGTGGCCAAAAGGTTGCTGCAATCGCTTCCGACAAAATCGACGATCAGACGGCTGATATTCTTCGCAGAAACGTGTTGTGGATGCGCCAGAACGGGATCAAGGGCGTTCCCTTTTTCATTTACAAGACACCCGAGGGCGGACAGTTCGCTTTTGGCAACCTCACTCAACAAGCGCTCGATACAGCGCTCACGATGGAGTGAGGCATGAGCGAGCAATCCTACGGCGCACTCGAAACCGTCATGAAGCGCACACAGACGTATCGGACGGCTTTCCGGGTGATGTCGGTAATCAGCTGTGCGCTTCTGGTCACAACCGTCGTTTCGGTGGGCGCAGCGGCCTATCTTGCCACCCATAGGCCCGAGCCCCGCTACTTTGCGACAACAACCAACGGCCAAATCTTGCCATTGGTGGCTTTGGATAAACCGCACCTCAATGCAAACGAAGTCGCCAACTTCGCCACCCAGGCCGTGACCGCCGCGCTGACCTACTCGTTCACCAACTATCGCGCCGACCTCACAGCCGTGCAGAAGTATTTCACGCAGCCCGCCGGATGGAACTCGTTCATCGACGCTCTCGACAAGAGCGGTCAGCTCGAAATGGTGAAGGAGCGCAGGCTGAATACCACGGCGGTTGCTCAAGACGCAGTGATCCTTTCACAGGGGCCAAATGCTCGTGGCGTCTATCAGTGGGTCGTGCAGATTCCGCTCCGCATCACCTATGAATCCGCAAGTGAAGTATCGGGGCAGGATCTTCTTGTGACAGTTACCATCAATCGGATGGAAACCTATCAGACCCCTGAAGCCGTCGCGATCAACCGCTTTATCGCAGCGCGTGGAGGCGCCTAATGACAATGCGTACTTCAGGCGCCCTTCTATGCGTTCTTCTGGCGACCACGACACCCGCTCGCGCGCAGGACGCGCCGAGCGGACTTGCCCAGGCGGCTGCACAAGGCACGCAGCGCGCCGAACAGATTAATCAGCAGCGCGCCGACCAGCAACAATACGAGCAGCCCGACAGCGAGTTTCCTGTCATTGGGTCCGACCACCTACTCAAGTCGCTGGATGAGTTGGATCGCCCGCTTTCGCCGGAAGAAATCACGGCTTACGGCGCTGCGGTTCAATCTCAAATGCCGATGGCCCCCGAGTTGATCCGCGACTACAAGCGGCGAGTGAATGAAAGCCAGAAAGCCGCAGCTCAACCCGCGGCTGGATTTCGGCCGAAGGCGATCTCTGATCAGGTTCAGGTTTCGCTTGAGGCATCCGCACAAACCACCGCTATCAAAACCTCGCCTGGAACGATCTCCAACCTTGCCTTCTTTGACCGCACCGGAAAGGCTTGGCCTATTGCCAGCTATGGCGTCGGTCGCCCCAATGCGTTTCAGGTCTATGCGATGCAGGAGGGGAGCAATCAGCTCATGATCACGCCGCTTCTCCCGCATGCCTTCACAAACCTGACCGTTTCTCTGGTCGGTGAGGACCGGCCATTAATTATCGACGTCGAAACAAACGAAAAGGTCACGCAATATCGGCGCGACTATCAGGTCGACGGTCTTGGCCCGAATGCGCATGTTTCCACGGCCGTCAGCGCTCCGCCGAGCCGCGCCTCCAACCAGGTCATGATGGCGTTCGTCCAAGGCGCCGGCATTCCACAAAATGCCACGAGGCTTTCCACGGACGAACCGTCCGTATCGGCATGGCGATACGGAAAGGATCTCTACATCCGCACGACCAGCACGCTGCTTTCACCATCCTGGACTGAAAGCCTGACCGGTCCTGGCTCGGTGCACGCCTACAAGCTCAAACCGACGCCCGTTGCACTGATCTCGTCCGATGGCTCTGTCAAGAAAGTGAGAATTTTCCAATGACCGATGCAGAAAACCGATCTGACGAGATCCACAACAACCCCGATACCAGCGAAACGCCCCAGGCCGCACCGGAAGTCGAGACTGAATCGCCCATGAACGATGAACGGCGTTCCACGATCGATCGGAGCGCGCAGCGCAACAATCGCATTGTCTACGGCGGTATTCTCGTGATCGCGGTCGGTCTTGGTTTCGTTCTGTGGCAGAGCTATTCGTCTTCGCCCGTTCCATCGTCGAGCGTTGCACGCCCACCGAATGTCGAGAGTACACCCGGCGGCGAACAGCAAGGAAGGTCGGAGCGCTACCAGAATACGCTCGATCAGTCGAACGAGCTCGGTGCCAAGACCGCTTTCGAAAACGACGAAAGCTTCATCGCGACACCTGACGAAGCCATGCGGTCGATCGACACGATTGGGCAGAGGAAAGATCCGCCGCCGGTCAAACGGCCCGTCGCGCCCGCCAATGTCATTGAGCGTCGCGTCCAGCCTGTTGAGTACCGAACCGCCGATCGGCGGCAGCCCCCCAAACCGCAGACTGACTATCGACGCATCGATCAGCTTGCGAGCGCCATGAGCGCGCAACAGCAAGGATTGCTTCAGTCCTGGCAGCCTGTGGCCTCACAGGCAACGGTTGTCATTGAACAGGACCTGTATACGCCGCCTGAACCGCTCGCAGCCAGCAATGGACAGGGCGGTGGCAATGGTTCTGCCCAGGCGTCCGGATCTTCGTCGGTTCAAACCTATGCGGTCGCCGGCGACACTGTCATGGCGCGTATCCAGAACGCTTCCGATTCCGATACGCCCGGACCGGTGATCGCCGAGATCATCAGTGGCCCCCTTGATGGCGCCCGCGCCATTGGCGCTTTTGAGGTGAACAAGACGCAGAGCGCGCTCGTCATCCAGTTCGATCGGATCGTGATGCCCGATGGCGCAAACTACGACACCAGCGCCTACGCGATCGATGCACAGCAGTCGACCATCGCCGTGAAAACTGACATCGACCGTCGTTATTTTCAGCGCTACGGCGGTAAACTGGCGGCCGCGTTCATATCCGGTCTGAGCGGCTCTCTGTCTCAACCGCAACAGCAATATGTCGGCATTTCCGACAATATTGGCTCCATCATCACCAACAAGCCGACGGTGAACGAAAGCATCTATGCCGGCTTCGCCGCAGCTGGCGACGCCATTTCCAGCGACCTCAACAACAACGCGCCGAACGGACCCCTGGTCAAGGTTCGGGCCGGTCAAATGATCGGCATCCTGTTCCTTGAAAATGTCGGAGTGGCGAACTGATGGCGGAAAGCAGCTTCAACATCTACGGCACGCCGGTTTACTGGCGGGAAACAGTGCGAACGCCGCGCCTGCTTATCTTCGATGCCCGCCTGATATTCTTCTTCCTGCTTTTGACATTGCACCTGCGGCTATGGACCTTCATCGCACTGGTCCTCGCGTGTTGCGGGTTCTGGCTCATCGAGCGCTATGGGTATGCTTTCCCGAATGCACTGAGGGCCATTCGCAGCCTTGTTGCTGGCCGCCAACACCCCGCCCTGCCCGGCTACAGATACCGCTCAATGATCGACTATGGCTTTGAGACGCGTGAGGTTCAGGGATGAGCATAGCTCGAGAAACCACCGCCAAAGCTCCCGTTTGCGCATGTGTGTTCTCGGAAGGCATTGCCGGCGGCAGCGCAATTTGCGCTGTGGGTGGCGACTATAGCCTGATCAACGCGAGACAGAACCAGTTGGCGGATGCCGCTGAATCTATTTTGGCTTCGGTGAAGTCAAACTCAGCGCGACAAAAAGGAGAGAAAAGTTGAGGTAGCCTCAGAACGACAAAGCCCCGCGCGGCTGCAACCGGCGGGGGCTTAGTGCTAAAAATAGCCAAGACGTTGATAGGCCCTTTTTAGCATTCACCCGACATCGTGGGCAAGAGGAAAAACGCAGTTTCTGCGCACGATACCCCTTTGCCTGCTTCCTGCTCGAAAGCAAGGAAAACGGAATGTTAAAATCATCGACCGGGTGGCGAAAACAGACACCCGAGCGCGCCTATTTTTCCGATCTCGCGGCCAAGGCCCCGATCGGAGACCATAGCCGCGCCGAAATCAGGCGGCTCCTGAACCGCATACGTCCCGTTCTGAAAACGAATACCACGCAGATGCTGCTCCTCAATATCCTGTTCGACGCCACCTATTACCAGGACTGGAAAAACGGATCTCAGCCGATCGTTTGGCTGTCCAACGAGGCCATGGCCCGCCAGCTCAATATCAGCGTCAACGCGACACGCGCCGCGCTACGGTCACTGACCGACATGGGCATCATCTCGCATTACGACAGCGCCAATTGCCGGCGATCCGGCCAGCGCGATCGTTCCGGCCGCATCGTTCATGCTCACGGCATCAGCCTCGCTTTGCTCGAAGCGCGGTTTGATGAGCTGACAGCGAAAGCCGACAGGTACGACCTGGACAATCAGCGCCGCCGCGTCCTCCGCAACGACATTACGTCACTGCGCCGCGATATCATGGCAACGCTCGAAATCGCCAAGGAGACGGTCAAGCCGTCGCGCTGGCATTCGATTGCCCAGCGCTTCGACCAGCTCAGGGCCTTTCTCGGAAAGATCGGCCGCGCCAGCGTCGAGCATCTGGAGCGGATGCACCGCGATTTCGAACGCCTTTGGAAGACGCTCAATGCCCTCGTCATGAGTGACTTGGACAAGAAAACTGACACCAAGGTGTCCCTGAGCGGACACCTATTAGAACCTACAACCCAACCTGAAAACGTATCTTGTAATGACGAATGGAGTTGCGCTGACGCGCAACGCTCTGGTTTTCACGCTGACAGCGCCTACGGCGCTGAAAGAATGGCTCTTGAAAATGAGCCTCGGCAAGCTGAGGGGCATGAGCAACCCGAAAAATCAGTGAAATCCGGCCGACGGATAGATCTGCGAACCGTGCTGACGGCATGCCCGATTATCACCGAGCTTTCCACCGAGCCGCTGCGAAGCTGGCGCGATCTCGACGCATACGCCGCTGAACTTCGCCCGATGCTCGGCGTGTCGGCCCATGCCTGGGCGGAAATGCGAACGGTCGCAGGGCAAGGGCTCGCTGCGCTCGCCCTTGCCATCACCGCCCAAAAACAAGCGGACGGCGAAGTCAGTTCGCCGGGCGGCTATCTTCGGGGAATGGCCAGGAAGGCGAAGGCCGGCGATTTGCATCTCGAAAAATCCCTGAACGGGCTGCTAGCTCGAAAATTGGCCGCGCAGCAGACGTGCGCGGCGCCGATCCAGTAGGAACTTAGGAGGCTGAAACGCTGACATGAAACGCATGCGATCCAAATTTTTGCTCGGTCTTGCCGGCGCCATCGCCATCATTGCCGCCATTCCGGAGGCCGGCAGCATTGCCCAATCGATCGGCGTCCCGAAATCGGTCCTTCGGGAGATCGGCCGGCAGGCTGAAAAATACGGCCGGCAAACAACGATCGTGACCAGCGCCGGCGAAATCAGCGTCTACGACGGGGACACCATCAAAATTGATGGTCAGCGTATGCGGTTGCTTGATATCGACACGCCCGAAATCTCAAAGCCGCGGTGCAGCTACGAGGAAAAGGTGGGGTATCAGGCCCGAGACAGATTGCGGGCGCTGATCGGTCAGGCCGGGACCGTCGAAATCATCGACAGCGGGACAACCGACAAATACGGTCGGAATTTGATCCATGTCGAGGTTGACGGAAGGGACGCTGGGCAAATTCTCGTCAGAGAGGGGCTTGCACTTCGATATCGGGGCGGGTCGGCCGCCTGGAACGAGCGGAAGCGCCATTGGTGCGGGTGATCTGTTTGTATATATGAAATCGATAGTGTCGAATGTGTACTTGGAGTAGAGGAATGTCCTGGAAGATCACCCTTATCATGCTTGGCGTTAGCATGTTTGCTCTTGGTAGTTCGGCCACTGGCGCCAGCGCCGCGCCGATCACAATCAAAGGCGTAAATCTGAAAATGTCGCTAGTTGACCAAGTCGCGGAATTTAACCGCAGAGGTTTGGTTTGCTATCAGGAGACCAACTCGCTCAATGCCCCGCTGCGAGTTCTTGACGGAGCATCATCTCCCGCAGATGAAAGAGTGATATGCATCGATGCGGGTGATTTCAAAACCCATCGTGCAGAAATTGAACAACTGTTACGGTCAGTTCCTGACTACTGCGAAAACGCGATAAGGACCGAAACCGAAGCATCGAATTGCCTAGATGCTCGGGGCGATCTGTTTCAGGCAACTAGCCCGTTGATGAAGGCGATTATTTCGCCTGATGGTCGTGTTTCTTTTGAGTGCGATTTTGTGAAAACGTGCATGTTCGACCTTGAACAAATTGTTCATGTTTTTCAGAGGCAAGTGCTCAATAAACCTTTTGAAACATTGCATTCCTATCCATTCAAGGCATGTGCCGCCGGCGATGACGGCGATGAAGTCTGTATCGGAGGCGATGGTGGTATACTTTTGCGTTGGTCAGCAGGAAGGGTAATGAATTTCAACTGACCAAGCATTGTCATCATGCGAAATCTTGGCCGTTCGGCCGATGGCCGACCGCGCTCTATGCCTGCGGCACGAAGCCGCCCAAAGGCCGTCTTCGCCCATGCGGGTCACGATCGCTCGTCCGGAAAGACTTTCAGTCTTTCGCTTCGTGCCGATTGCGGGAAGAGGTTCGACTAGATGCCGAGACCGCCAAGCGCAAAAAGCGCCGCGATATCCGACTCTCAAATAAATTCTGCGGGTGTTTCAATTGAATGGAAACCGGTTCGAAATCGGCACCTTCAGAAGGTCGTGATCGCTATGCCCTCCATCATTCAGACGGTAATGCTTGCGAACCAGATGCTCCAATGCATCCCGGCTGAGCCGGTCACCCCGGATCGAGGGGAACAGCGGTCCATCGCTCTCGCGCCGTTCGCCGATCCAGGTCTGGATAAGCTTGGCCGTGTCGCGGCGAAGAGGCGTACTGCGTTCTTTTCGGCCTTTGCCGATGCAACGGATATGGGCGCCGGTGCCAAGGATCACATCCTTGCAGCGCAGGTTGACCAATTCGGAAGCGCGTAAACCGGTTTGAAGTGCAAGCACCAGCAGGACATGATCCCGCCGCCCCGCCCACGTCGCCCGATCCGGCGCAGCCAGCAAAGCCGCGATCTCATCCGCGTCGAGGAACGTGACACTCCTCTTTACATACCGCTTGTTCGGCATCGAGAGTATCCGCTGGCAATGAAGAAGCCAGCTTGGCTCGGTTAATGCGACGTAGCGGAAGAATGAGCGGATGGCGGCAAGCCTTGTATTGCGGGTGCGCGCCGTATTACCGCGAACCGTCTCGACATGGACCAGGAAGTCGGCGACGAGATCGGCATCGAGGTCCCCAATTGTCAGCCTGGTGGGCGGCTTTTCACACCGTGCGCTTGCGTACCGGATCAACAGCCGGAACGTGTCGCGGTAGCCGGCAATGGTATTTTGGCTTGCCTCCATCTGGGTGCAGAGACGGTCAGTGAAGAAGCGCTGGATCAGCGCAGGGAAGTTACTCGTTTTCATCGGGTTTCCTCCTCCGCTACTGCGCCGGTTATTCGGGCCGAGGCCAGTTCCAGCAGTTCTGGTACCGCTTCCAGATACCAGTATGTGTGGGCGGGGTTCGCATGACCTAGCCATGTCGTCAGCTTGATCATCTCGCGGCCGACGTCTTTGCCTGATCTATACCAGCTCAGCATGGTCCGCACCGCGAAGGTATGACGAAGATCGTGGATGCGCGGGCGACGACCGTGCCGAAGATAAAGCTGCGATTCTCGCAGTCCGATCTGCTGGCAGACATGCGCGAAGTTGTAGCGTGCACTGCAGTCGCCAAATCGACGCCCTTCACAGTTCACGAAGAATGCCTCCGGCCTGCCCCCGAGCAGCCGGTCCCGCTCGCGACCATAGCTTTCCAGCCGTAGTACGACGCTTGGGTCCAGCGGCAGCAACCGTTCCTTGCCAAGCTTGCCTTGCCGGATGCGAAGCACGCCGGATTCTACATCAAGGTCGGCAGGGTCAAGAGCAAGAGCTTCGCTGATCCTAAGCCCGGTCACGGCGATCAGGCCGAACAGCGTCGAGCAGGTCAGCCCGCGAAGGCCGTAGACCGAAGGCAGCATTCGCGCATGCTCGATGATCGCAACGATTTCGGCATCGCTGTAGATATAGGGGTGAGAACGCTGAACGCGGCCTGGCACCAATCCCCGTGGTGGAGTTTCGTGCCTTGGGTCAATGCCGTGCAACCATTCGGCAAACTGGCGGGCGACCCTGAAGCGTGTCGCCCTTGTTCCGGCGCTGGCGGAAGGCAGGCTTTCGAGCCAGCGCATGACGAGGCTTGTGCTGACGTGTTGCGCCCCATCACGGTCGGCAAACGTGACGAAGCGGCGCAATATCCGTTCATCGGTGCTGAGATCGGCGCCGAGCTGCCGTCTGATGGTGAGGTATCGGTCCATTTCGGTGAGGAAGCTCATCGTGCCGCCTCCGCGACCGGCCAGGGCTGGGCAATGGAACGCAGACCCTCCGTGTCGAGCTTTGCGTAGATCATCTTCGTCGCCCGCGACCTATGTCGCAGCAGATCGCCGATCTCCTCCAGCGACGCCCCGGCACGGACCATGTTCGTTGCCAGGCTGTGGCGTAGAACATGTGATCCGACGTAGGGTGTTGGCGGCTTCACGCCCGTCGCCGCGAATGCCTCCTTCAATATGGCGTTGATGACCTGGCTGTCCTTGAACGGGCGATTGGGTGCTCGATGCGTCACGAACAGCGTGCGTGTGGTTGCGGAGGAGCGATCCTCACGTAGGTATTCGCTGATCGCTTCGCCGACGTCCGGCGGGATAGGCAGCCGATCATGTTGCTGGCCTTTCCCACGAACCATCAGTTCGCCGGCGCGCCAGTCGATGTCATCCAACTGGATTGCGATGATCTCCGGCGCATGCAGGCCGAGGCGCGCCATCAGCAACAGCATGGCGTAGTCACGGGTGCCGCGCCGTGGATTGCCGCGCACCGAGGTCACAACGGCCTCCACCTCCTCAGGCGACAGGTATCGAGGGAGCCTTGCGCCCCAGGATCTATGCACGCGAGGGACGCAGAGCGACAGGTTGGTCGTCGTGAGGCCCTGAGCGAACAGATACTGGAAGAAGCTGCGCAGATGCGTGGCCGGTGTCTTGTCGCGGAACGGCCGCTTGCGCGTCAAAAGATACTCCATGAACGCCACGATATCCTTGACGTTCAGCGCTGGTAGATCGAGCAGGTTCTCGCCGAAGCGATAATCAAGGAAGCGGTCCGCGAACCGGAGCACATGATAGATCGTGCGCGGGCTGAGACCCCGCTGCCGGACGAGATAGATTTCGAAGTTGCCCAGCAGTTCTGCGCGGTCGGCCTGCGCGGGCGTCAGAGGCGGTCGTGTCGCAACACCTATTTCAATCAGGTGCGTGACGAACAGCCTTGCGAGATTGGGGATCTTCACCTGGCTCTTCGGCGTGGCCGGCAATCTCTGCCCCAACTCGACGGCAAGGTCTGGCGTCAACGCCGACGGAGTGATGCCCTCGGCGTCGAGCAAGCGACCGAACCGCCGAAGCAGGCAACGATAGTTGTTCAGCGTGGTTGGCTTGTAGTTTTGGAATGAAAGACTTTTCTCGAACGATTCGAGATAGCAATCGAGGCAGGTAGTTTCCTTGGATATTTCCATTTCGTGTGCTCCATGTTCTTGGAACACTATCTTGGTGGAAAATCCGGGCTGTTTGACCAGCCCTGCGGCGGATTTCGACGAGACCCCGTGCGTCCTCGGCAATGAAGTTGTCCGCTTCGAACCCAAATCCGCATTCAGGCGGACCTCACTCCGAGTTCAGTCGCTATTTGTTTTCGTGAATAAGGCATCGTGATGATGCCAAGGCATCCCACGACCAATGCCACGCCGACCCATCCGAGGACTGGCAAGCGCTCGCCCACGATGATCACGGCCAGAACTGCGGCAATGACAGGCTCCAGCAGCGTAATTGTGGTTGCCATGCTAGATCGCACACGAGCAAGGCCATAGCCGAAACACAGATATCCTAGGAACATTGGCACGGTAGCCATATACATTCCGACTGCCGCATTTTCCCACGACGCGAGGAATGGCCCACCTGTCGCGACAAGCACTGGCATCAGCAGAAGGCCACCAAGTCCGAAGGTTGCACCCATCGCTACGGATGATCTCATGCCCCGGAGCATCATCCTGCGCGCGGTCCAGGAGTATAGGGCGTAGGTTAGCCCTCCGATAAGGCCTAGGGTCACACCAAGGGGGACGTTGTCCCCGCCGACCACCTCGCTATGCGACGCGCTTTCCGCCACACAGATGAAAGTCATGCCAATCAGTCCGACCAAGGCTCCGATGGCCCAGCGTGCTGTCAGATCTGTCCGATCCAAAACATATTCAATGAGAGCTGATAGCAGCGGCGCGGACCCGATGGTGATGACTGTTCCAATCGTCACTCCCGCCAACCTCATCGAGGCATAGAAGGCCAAAGGATAGGCTGCGACCGCAACCGCCCCGATCATGAGCAACCTGCGTTGATCCCATAATGCTGCGTGGGAACGGCTGATGCCGCGCAGGGCGATCAAGGCTTGCGCCATCCCACCAATCCCCATTGCTGCCGCGCCGATGGCTGCAGGGCTGACATCTGGCGCAAAGGTTGCAGCAGTCCCGGTTGTGCCCCAGACAACGGCTGCGAACAGGATCGCGACAACTCCCCCGACATATCCTTGCGTCATATCAAAGCGCCTTCAGCATGTCGGACACCATGGCCCGTGCCGATATGACCCTTGCACTGTTGCCCTCAAGCCCCGCCCGCGTCATAGCACCTTCCAGCAAGAAGGCGATGTGTGCTGCAAGGCTTGACACACGGTGAAAGTCATCCGGTACAATCTCGGAAAGATGTTGAGCGACGATGTTTTCTACCTGTTCCTTGTGCCGCCGAACGGCCTCGCGACCGGCATCGCCCGCCTCAAGTTCGGCCGCCGCATTTAACAGCCCACACCCGCGAAATCCACGCTCATAGGCGTGTTCAGCGTGATCCTGATAGGCGTCAAAGACGGCTAGGATGCGTTCTTTCGGATGGGATGCCGTAGCTTCTCGCGCAGCGTAAAGTGCCAGCCATTCCGCATGCCTCGCTTCGATATACTGGTTCACCAGATCAGCCTTCGAGGCGAAATTATTGTAAAGGCTCTTTTTCGCCACCCCCGCGCGTTCCACGATGGCGTCTATGCCGGTCCCGCCGATGCCATGATTGTAGAATAGGATCATCGCGGCCTGTATGAGGCGGTCGTGAGCACTGATTTTCGGTGTGGCGTCTGGCATGGTCATTAGTTGCTCCTAGAATATAGGTAGACCAGTATACCTACAAAACAGAGGTGGGCACAAGGGCAAAGTCCATGGTGGACGAATGTTGGGAATGTCCGCAGTGACTGACAGTCAGACTTCGAGAACGGTGCACTTAATCAGAACTTCTGAGTTCCTCGAAACGCTCTGATTATGCCGAACTGCTGCAAGGCAGAACGCAGGTGCGAAAGCCACCAAACCGGCCATGCGGCATAACCCGTCTTACGGCATAATGACCCTTATGCCGATATCGGCATAAGTCTCACGCTACCAGCCATGCAGGCCGGCTTGATCGGAATCAGAGGTTTTGCCGCAAAGCCGACCTCGCCTTCGAGGAGCTTTGTGCCGAAATCGGTTCCGCCATGCTTTGCGTTTCACTGGATCTGGTCCCCGACTTTTCACAATCGGCGGCCTATGTGGAGAGTTGGCTTCGATCACTGAAGAACGACAAGAAGTACATCTTCCGCGCCGCGAGCGAGGCCCAGAAAGCAGCGGACTATCTTCTGCAGGCGTCTTGCGAACAAACCACCCAACATGCGGCATGAGGTGCCCGAAAATCTTAGCAAATCAAACGGGCTTCGCCGCCGCGCGAAGCCCGTTTTTTTGTTGCGGCACCTGCCTCGAACAGGGGTTTCGCCAAAGTGGGGGCCTTGGCTGCGAAATGTCCGCAACAAGACTTATGCAACATATGAAAGAACAAAAAACAACCGAAACGTTGATTTTGCCAGCTGTGTCGGTTTCACTGATCGATAGAGCAAGAGTTCAGCGAAGCCCGGTTGCCGGGCTTCCAAAAGGAGAGAAAGTCTTTCCTCCCGGCCGATACCGGAGAACAGCAATGACCTCGAACGCCATCAAGATCATCCCCGTCAGGCAGCTCGCGCTCAGCCCGCTCAACGTTCGCAAGACCGAGGCCGGCGCAGCCGCCGACGCGGAACTGAAAGCCTCGATTAAGGCCGACGGCGGCATCAAGCAAAACCTGCTCGTCTATCCCGCAGGCAAGAACAAGTTCCTGGTTCATGGCGGCGGTCGTCGGCTGAAGCAGCTGCAGGTGCTGATCGACGAAGGCGCATTGCCGGCCGAAACGGCTGTACCCTGCAAGGTCGAGACCGAAAAGCAGGCTATCATCAGCTCGACCACGGAAAACGTCGTGCGTGCCAATATGCACCCCGCTGACCAGTATGAAGCCTTCGCGGCGATGATCGAAAAGGGCTTTAGGACCACCGAAATCGCCAATCAGTTCGGCGTGACCGAAAACCTCGTGCAGCGCCGCCTCAAACTGGCCGAGGTCGATCCGGTTCTTCTCACTGCTTTCCGCAACGACGAGCTCTCCCTGGACGCGCTGACGGCGTTCACGATCTGCAAGGACCGGAGCCGGCAGGTCGAGATCTTCGAGCAGCTCAAGTCTACCTATCACGGCATCAACGCCTATCAGGTTCGCCACCTGGCTACGGAGGACGAAGTGTCGGCGAGCGATAATGTCGCCCAATTTGTCGGCGTCGATGCTTACACGGCTGCCGGGGGAACGGTGCGCAGGGATCTGTTTTCCGAAGCTGACAACGTTGTTCTTGAAGATGTTGCATTGTTGCATCGTCTGGCGACCGAGGCATTGAACGCCGAGGCGGAGAAGCTGACGGGAAAGTGGAAATGGGTCGATGTGCATCTGTCGGTCACCTATGACCAGTATATGCGCTATGGTCGCGAATACCCGCTCCCCGTCGAGCCGGCCCCCGAGGATCAGGCCAAGCTCGATGCCTTGAACGGCGAGATCGAGGAGATGGAGGAGATCGGCGAGGAGGCTTGGACCGACGAGGTGCAGGCGCGCTGGGATCAACTCCATAACGATCTGGAGGCGCTATCCGCAGACGTGAAGCGGTCGGAATACACCGATGAACAGCGCGCCCGGGCAGGCTGCGTTGTGTCCATCGATCACCGCGGGGCGTTGAGGGTTGAGACCGGTCTGGTGCATCCGGACGACAAGCGGCAGCAGATTCGCTCCGGCGGCTCTGAAACGATGTCGGCCGAGGAAAAACGCAAGGAGGCCGGCGTGTCGAATTCGCTTTCGGCGGATCTGCGTGCGATCCGGCATCAGAACCTACAGGCCCACCTTGCCAGCGACTATCAAACTGCCTTCGACGCGATGCTCTATTCGATGATCGTCCGCCTGCCCATCGCCTATGCCGCCGCGCCGATCGATATCTCGATGCGTCAGGCGGAGGTCTTCAAGAGCCGTGAATATCTGGAGGATACGATCGCGGCTGCCATGCTTGAGGAAATCAAGAACACGCTCGACCTGTCGTGGATCTCGCTCGAAAGTCCGCAGGACTTCATCACGATGTCGGCTCTGCCGATGGAAAAGAAGCAGGCGCTGTTCGCCTGGGCGACGGCGCAGGCTGTTCAGCAGCAATTGGCCAACGATGACCATAGCTCGCCGGTTCTTGAGGAGATCGGCCGCCGTTGCAGCACTGATGTTGCAAATTGCTGGCGTCCGGACGCGAAAAACTACTGGTCGCGCGTCCCGAAAAAGCATGCCCTTTCCGTCGCCGCGGAAGTTATCGGTCAGAAGTGGGCCGATGAGCGCCGCGACTTCAAGAAAGACGCGCTCGCCGCCTCGATGGAAGCGGCTTTCCGGGAGGGCGCTGACGAACGGGTCGGCATCGATCCGGAAACGGCCAGGCGCACCGCGCGCTGGCTGCCCGACGGCATGGCCTTCGAAAGTTCTGATGAGCAGCCGCAGGGCGAGGTCGAAAACCCGAAGCCCGATGTGCTGCCGGCGTTCCTGAAAGCCGCCGCTGAATAGATCCCATCACCACCAGGTCTCCGGTGGACGGTCGCTCTCAAGTTAGAGGGCGGCCGTCTTTTCCGTGAACGGAAAACAAGAGCGAGAAAGTTGTTTTCTCCGCCGTTCGATACGGAGACAAAACCCATGCGAGCTTACAGACCGAAACGAGAAGACTTCATCCCCGAAGGTGCTGACGTGCGTTCCGATCCGGAATCCGATGCCGTCGCCTATCTGTTCGAAAACCGCGGCAGGCCCTGCGCCAAGCTGTTCGTCGACAAGCGCGCGCGCCCCGAGTGGCATTACTGGTTCAAAAGCCCGGAAGCGCGCGAGAAGCGGATCGAAGAAGGCTTCCAGGACCGCCGCAGGACGCTTGCGTGCAAAAAGCGCTATCGGCCGTCAAACGCCGGCATCGAGATTGGCCATATCTTCGTGGCGTCCTGGGGCTATGATCAGACAAACGTCGATTTCTGGCAGGTCACAAAGCTCATCGGCAAGTCCATGGCCGAGGTCCGACCGATCGGATCGATCGACGCGTCGAGCGAGAATGAGGCGCCGATGACCGAGCATGTCGTTCCGTATGCCGACCACTTTATCGGTCCTGCCCGTCGCGTCAGAATCTCCAACAGCGGTTTCAACCCGGAATCCTTCATTCATGCCCGTCTGTGGGATGGAAAGCCGTGCTACGCTTCGCACTACGCTTGAAATCTCACATCCGGCCTAGTATATGCTTCTGTATATACAAAATTCTGACAGGAGGTTATCATGCCCCAGCCCCAAGCGTCCGAAGCACGCGAAGCCAAGTTGTTTCGCAACAACAAGAGTCAGGCGGTTCGTATCCCGGCCGATTTCGAACTTCCGGGCGACCGTGTGCTGATACATCGGGAGGGAAGCCGACTTGTGATCGAACCTGCCCCCAACAAAAATCTTCTGAACATTCTGGCGCGACTGAAGCCGCTCGGCCCTGATGACCAGTTCCCCGACGTCGATGAGACCCTGCTGCCAGCAAGGGAAATCGACCTTTGAGCCGCCTTTACATGCTCGACACGAATATCGTGTCGGATCTCGCGCGTAATCCGGCCGGCGCCGTCGTCGGCCATATCGCTGATGTCGGGCAGGATATGATCTGCGTCAGCATTATCACCGCGGCTGAGCTATGCTATGGCTGCGAACGCAAGGGGTCTGCCAAGCTGACAGCCCAGGTCGAGGCCATTCTTGGCGGCATGCAAATACTCGCATTGGATGCGCCAGCACATGCCCGGTACGGCCGCATCAGAGCAGGCCTCGAAGCAGCCGGTACGCCCATCGGTCCAAATGATCTTCTGATTGCAGCCCATGCCTTGGCTGTCGATGCTGTTCTGGTGACAGCCAATACGCGCGAGTTTTTGCGAGTGCCCGGCCTCGAGGTTGAGAACTGGATAGCATGAGCTCAATCCCGGAAAATGCCAGATCGTTGCTGCTAAGCTCTTGAGGAGGCCTCGCAACCTTTCCTGAGCATACAGCCAAGGCCAGCCTGGCAGGCCAGCTCATCGGGTAGGCCCGGCGCGTCAGAATCTCCAACAGTGGCTTCAGCCCGGAATCCTTCATTCATGCCCGTCTGTGGTATGGAAAGCCGTGCTACGCATCGCACTATGCGTAGGTGTAATCTATCGGTTGACATATGTAATCAGATTGATTACGGTTCTGTCATGATAAAAGGCTTCGCCAACAAGCAACTCAAGGCGCTGTGGGAGACGGGAAAGTCGAAAATAGACGCCCGTCTTCACAAGCGAATCCTGCTGCGCCTCGATGCTTTGGACGCGGCTTCAAGGCCGGAGGATCTAAACATTCCCGGCTTCAATTTTCATAGCCTCACCGGTTTTAGCCCAACCCGCTATACGGTGCATGTCAATGGCCCCTGGTGCGTGACATTCGAGTTCGAGAATGGTGACGCCTATGTGGTCGACTTTGAACAATATCACTGAGAGGTGACGATTATGGCCCGCAATCCTGACCGCTGCCCGTCGCATCCGGGCGAATTGTTGCGTGAAACCGTTATCCCGGCCACGGGCAAGTCCATCAGCGAGATCGCCCGTCTTCTTGGCATATCGCGTCAGCAGCTCCATGCCATCCTGGCAGAGCGAAAACCGGTCAGCCCTGAAGTTGCTGTTCGACTTGGCAAACTGTTCGGTAATGGCGCCGGCCTCTGGCTGCGCATGCAGAGTGCCTATGATACCTGGCACGCCGAACGCACCGTCGACGTATCCAGCATTCCGACGCTCGATACGGCAGCATAGAAGTTGCCTTGCAAAAAGCGCCGCCTCGATGTTCGAGGACGGCGCTTTCGCCGTGCATCTGAACAAGGAGCACGGCATGTTTGAACTGCACCGCGAAACCCTCAATGACAAGACAATCCGGATCATCCCCGATCCCGATCCGATGAACCCGCGTGTCGAGTGCGACACGCTGGGCACGATGATCTGCTGGCATCCCCGCTATAACCTTGGAGACAAGCACAGCTATCGCAACAATCAGGAGCTGTTCATCGCTCTTGCCGGCTATGAAGATGAAGCACCTTTCGATCTGGAAGCGATCGAAAAACGCGCTCTGCGAAACGCGATCATCCTGCCGCTGTACCTCTATGACCATAGCGGCCTAACGATGAACACCAATGGATTTTCCTGCCCGTGGGACAGCGGTCAGGTCGGATACGTTTTCGTCACACTCGAAGACGCCAGGACTGAATTCAGCGCCAAGCGGCTATCCTCCAAAATGCGCGAGCGCGCGATCGACATTTTGCGGGCGGAAGTGGATGTTTACGACGCCTATCTTCGTGGAGACTATTGCGGTTTTGAGATCATGGGCGACGACGATGAAGTCATCGATTCATGCTGGGGCTTTTCAACAATGGCTGACTGCCTGACGGAAGCGCGTAGCGTTCTCGCCGCATAGGCATCTATCAATCGAAAATCAAAAGCCGTCCGAACAACCGGGCGGCTTTTTCTATGTTGCGGTTCGCCTTCGAAGCCAAAAGCAAGAGGGGGACCGGGAAGGTTTGAACCTTCCCAGGACAGAGAAAGGGGAGGTCTCAACCGTCAACCAAGCCGGAGATCCCCATGACCATCGTCGAAGCCTTTACGACCGGAACCCCCGTCACCGATGATCCCGCCGCCATTTTGAACGCAGGAAGGGTCTTGTTGCCAATCCTCGAAAGCGGGACCAGCATCTCGTCATCTGCGTTGCGTGATGCCATGGAACGAGCCTCAGGTGGTTCCGATACAGACGGAACCTGGCTGTGGAAGCACGCCTACGAAGCTGCCGAATGCGCCCAGGTTCTGTTCCTGCAAAAGTACGGCGCCACCATGCGCAAGCAGGCGAAGACGCCGCAGCAACTGGTGACGATGATCGAGACCATCGCCAGCCTGTCGCCGAGCCAGACGAAGCGCTCCGATGAATCTCAGGCCCTTCAACAATTTTCCACTCCCCTGCCCATAGCATTCGCCGCCGCGCACGCGGCGGCGATCACCGCCGACGACCATGTTCTCGAACCATCGGCCGGCACGGGACTTTTGGCTGCTTTCGCCGCCATAGCCGGCGCAGACCTGCATCTCAACGAGATTTCGCAAACGCGCGCAGCCTTGCTGACTGAGCTGTTCGCCGGATCAGACGTTACCCGCCATGATGCCGGCACAATCCATGACCGGCTCAACCCGTCGGTCGATCCGTCGGTCATTCTCATGAACCCGCCATTTTCGGCCGCCCCGGGCGTCACTCGCCGTTACAGGGCCGCGACCGCGCATCATTTGCGCTCTGCCCTCGCCCGACTTCGCCCTGGCGGCCGCCTTGTGTTGATTTCCGGCGCTTCCTTTACGGCGCAGTCGCATTCGTGGCGCTCGTTCTTCAACGACCTGCAGCAAACGGCTTCAGTTGTCTTCACCGCTTCGATTTCGGGCAAAGCCTATGCCCGGCATGGCACGACCGTCGAGACGCGCCTGACCGTGTTCGACAAGGTGCCGCAGACGGTCGAGCCGCTAGCGTTTGCGCGCTGCGAAACCGCGGGCGAGCTGCTGGACCTTGTGGTTGAGCACTGCCCTGCCCGACTGGCAACGACGACTTCCTCGACAACGCCGCACCCGGCTCCGGCCGCCCCGGCATTGGCACAGATCCGCGCCAAGGCACGCGCGACCGTTAAAACCTCGACAGCGCATCCCCTGGACAACGCCGAGATCTGCGACGTCGCCTATCAGGCCCGCGACGACATCAGCGCTGGCGGTCAGGGCTCCGATGAAATCTATGAGCCCTACGAGGTTCAGACGATCGCGATCGATCACGCCAAGCCGCATCCTGGCGAACTGGTTCAGTCGGCCGCCATGGCGTCCGTACAGGCCCCGCTTCCTTCTTATCGGCCCCGCCTTCCAGCGCAGCTGATAGCCGATGGCGTCTTGTCAGCCCCTCAGCTCGAAACCGTGATCTATGCCGGCGAGGCCCATGAGACGTTTCTGAAAGGCACTTACGATGTGGTCGACGACTTTGCGTCGATCCAGCCGGCAAAGGTTGAAGCCAGCGCGTTTTCGGTCGAAGCGCTGCCGGAGGACGCCTCGAAGACCGTCCTGAAAAGCGCACGGTTCCGGCGCGGTTTCTTTCTCGGTGATGGGACCGGTTGCGGCAAGGGTCGACAGGTCGCGGCCGTCATTCTCGACAACTGGTTGAAGGGGCGCCGTAAGGCGCTGTGGATCTCGCGCAGCGACAAGCTCATCGAGGATGCCCGGCGTGACTGGCAGGCGCTCGGCGGCGTGGCCGCCGATATCATTCCGATTTCAAGTTTTCCGCAAGGACGGTCGATCCCTGATCAGCCGGGTATTCTGTTCGTGACCTATGCCACGCTTCGCAGCCAGGCCAGGCAGGACAAGAAAAGCCGCCTTGCGCAGATCCTCGACTGGATCGGTCATGACTTCGACGGTGTGATCGCGTTCGATGAAGCCCATGCAATGGCCAATGCCGTCAGCGCCAAAGGCGAGCGCGGCGAACGCAAGCCATCGGAGCAGGGTCGCGTTGGGCTTCTCCTGCAGAATGCCGTTCCGAGCGCGCGCGTGCTCTATGTGTCGGCGACCGGAGCCACAACGGTCAGCAATTTGGCCTATGCCTCACGGCTCGGCCTTTGGCAGACCGGCGACTTTCCGTTCAGCACGCGGGCCGATTTCATCGCCTCCATGGAAGACGGCGGGATCGCCGCCATGGAGGTGATTTCACGCGACCTGAAGGCGCTTGGCCTCTATACGGCTCGCCTGCTTTCGTTCAAGGATGTCGAGTATGAGATGCTCGTACATGAGCTGACCGAGGCACAGACCGAGATCTATGACGCCTATGCCAACGCGTATCAGATCATTCACCAGAACCTTGAGAAGGCGCTGGAAGCCGTCGGTATCACGGCGGACGGAGCAACGCTTAATCCGCGCGCCAAAAGCGCCGCGCGATCGGCGTTCGAGGGCAACAAACAGCGGTTCTTCAACCATCTGATCACCGCGATGAAATGCCCTTCGGTGTTGCGGGCGATCCAGGCGGACATCGATGATGGTCATGCGCCCGTCGTCCAGATCGTCTCGACCGGCGAGGCGCTGATGGAGCGCCGTATCGCGGAAATCCCGCCATCGGAGTGGAACGACCTCAATGTAGACGTGACGCCCCGCGAATATGTGCTGGACTATCTCAACAGCTCCTTTCCGACCCAGCTATTCGAAGCCTTCGAGGACGAGAACGGGGAACTGCGCTCCCGCCCGGTTCACGATGCAAACGGCAATCCGGTTGTCAGCCGGGAAGCGCTCGAAGCGCGTGATGAGCTCATCGAGCATCTTGGCGCCTTGCCTCCCGTTCAGTCGGCGCTTGACCAGATCATTTGCCATTTCGGGACCGAACAGGTGGCCGAAATCACCGGCCGCTCGCGCCGGATCGTCAAGACGCGCGACGGGCGCATGAAACTGGAGCGCCGTCCGGCATCGTCGAACTACTCCGAAACCGATGCGTTCATGGGCGACAGCAAGAAAATACTGGCATTCTCGGACGCCGGCGGGACCGGCCGTTCATATCATGCCGATCTTGCAGCGACGAATAGGCGCAAGCGTGTCCATTATCTGCTTGAAGCCGGATGGCGCGCGGATGCGGCCATTCAGGGGCTTGGACGCACGCACAGGACCAATCAGGCGCAACCGCCCTTGTTCCGCCCCTGTGCGACCAATGTGAAAGGCGAGAAGCGGTTCCTGTCCACGATCGCACGTCGCCTCGACAGTCTTGGCGCCATCACCAAAGGTCAGCGCCAGACTGGCGGTCAAAATATGTTCCGACCGGAAGACAATCTGGAGAGCGACTACGCCCGCGCTGCATTGCGCCGGTTCTTCAGCCAGCTCTATGCTGGCAAGATTCCGTCGTGCTCGCTGACGAAGTTCGAGGAGGTGACCGGTCTGGCGCTGACCGATCATGACGGGTCGCTACGCGAAACCCTGCCCCCGATCAGCCAGTTTCTCAACCGCTGCCTGGCGCTCACGATTGCCATGCAGAACACGGTGTTTGAAGCATTCACCCAAATCCTCGACGGGATCGTCGAAGAGGCGATTGAGGCTGGCACCTATGAGGTCGGCCTTGAGACGCTCACGGGTGAACGCTTCACCGTCAAAAAGCGCGTGCCGATCTACGAACACGGTCACAGCAAGACCGAGATCCTGACGATCGAGAGGCTGACCCGCAACAAACCGATGTCGCTCGACGATGCGCGCCGGTTTCTGGAGCGTCAGCCTGACGCCCAAGCCTATCTCGACAAGAAGACCGGCGACGCTGCCATTGTTATCCCATCGGCGACCTGGTTCACCGAAGCGGGCGATCCGATCCGGCGCGTGCAGTTGATCCAGCCGATGTTTAAAAAGGCGATGCACCGATCGACGCTGGCGGATTCCAGCTGGAAGCCGATCGATCGCGTTGCGTTCGAAAGGGCATGGGCAACCAAGGTTGAGACCATCCCCCAATTCGACACATCGACGATCACGATTGTCGCCGGCCTTCTGCTGCCGATCTGGCAGCACCTTCCACAGTCCAACACGCAGGTCTACCGCCTCACTGCCGAGGACGGAGAGCGTATCCTGGGCCGCATGCTGACCCATATCGATGCGGTCAATTTCGCGGCTCAGCTTGGCGTTTTGGATGCCATCAAGCTTGATCCCGAGGAGGTGCTGAAAGCCCTCCTCATTGGCAATGCCCAATTCACATTGTCCAATAAAATCAAGCTTCGGCGGTCGAAAGTGATGGATCGCCACCGCATCGAGATGCTAGACTTCAAACCGAGGGATTTGAAAGCTTTCAAGGCGCTTGGCTGCTACACGGAGACCATCGCATGGAAGACACGCCTTTTCGTTCCGGACGACGAAAGCGTTCTCGCAAAAGTGCTGGAAGGCACGAAAATCGTCGCAGTCAGGGAGAGGTGGACATGATTTCTGCCTCCCAACTTTCCGATCAGCTCGCTGCGCGAACCGAACAGTTCTGCCGGACCTATCTGCCCGCCGGTCGGCGGGCGGGCAACTATTGGCAGGTGGGGAACAAGTACGGTGACCCCGGTAGATCCATGGCCGTGCGTCTTCAAGACGCCGGCACGCGCAGGGCTGGCAAGTGGGCCGATCGTGCGACCCATGAATATGGTGATCTTCTCGATCTGCTGGAGAGTATCGTCGGGACAGGCAGTTTTTCCGAAACCTGCAAGGAAGCACGCCGTTTCCTGAATCTGCCGGAAGTGTCGGCTGATCTTGGGCGAGCCGGGAACGATCAAGAGAAGCCACCCTCCAATTTCGATCAGGTCGAATCCGGCCGAAAGCTCTTCTCCTACGGCAAACTGTTCAAGGATACGCCCGTAGAGCGCTATCTGCGCGGGCGAGATATCAGCCGCTTCGGGCCAGCCCTCAAGTATCATCCCCGCGTTTTCTTCCGCGATGAGGACGGTCAGTCCCGGCAGTTGCCTGCCATGCTGGCGGCCGTGACGGATAATGACGGCGTGGTCATGGCATGTGCGCGGACCTGGCTCGATCTGAAAAACAACTCTGTCGCGCGCATCGCCGAACCCAAGCGGGTTTCGGGCCAGCTCTACGGCAACGCCGTGCGGTTTCACTCAAGCAAGGCGGGCGGTGACATCATCGCCGGAGAAGGCATTGAAACAGTGCTGTCCATCGGCTCGGTGTATCCGGGCGCGGAGCTGGCAGCCTGTCTGACGGCAACGCATCTGTCTCTGTTCGATCCGCCATCGAGCTGCACGCGGCTGTTCATCGGCCGCGACAACGATGATGCCGGCGAACTGGCAAACCGCCAGTTGCGCAGCCGGGCCGAAGAACGAGGCATCGAGGTGGTCGATCTTGTGCCGACGCTCGACGACTTCAACGACGATCTGCGGAAGTTCGGCAGGCAGATCCTGCGGGAAAACCTCAACCGGCAGATCATGGCGGCGATCACCAGGCCGGTACCATGGGCCAGTCTGCGCATGCCATAACGGTTGGCCGGCGTGCGGTCTCGCCTGACAAGTCGTTTTCCGTAGCGGCTTGTATGGCTTTGGCGATGAACCGAAAGCCGACCGCAAAGGCGGCTGGCAGGACAAAGGACAACCCCGCCTCTCAACAAAAGCGGTTTCCACCTTCGGTGGACCCTCCCCTTTTCTTTTCGGTTCGGGTCCAGCGCTTGCGCTCGGCCCTACGGGTGTCAGCCCTGCCCTTTCGGTTCTTTTATCGCCCCATACAAACCGCAAGGAAAACGAGAGGACGAACCGATGAACGCCTACACAACCGAAGTTCAGCAGCCGCAGAGCCCGACCGCGCACCTCCTCCAAGAAATCGCCCTCTTTGGCTACCGCCCGAACGGCGATGAGCACGACTACCGCCCTCTTCCCAACGCAGAGACTGTTGAGATCGGTG
The DNA here is from genome assembly GCF_016598595.1 of Martelella lutilitoris. Classification (NCBI taxonomy): domain Bacteria; kingdom Pseudomonadati; phylum Pseudomonadota; class Alphaproteobacteria; order Hyphomicrobiales; family Aurantimonadaceae; genus Martelella; species Martelella lutilitoris. Next base: position 37,314 of record NZ_CP066787.1, on the reverse strand, counting down.
TCGCCGGCATATTCGAAAGCCTCGAAACCATGTTCACCAACACCCGGCTGGAAGACGAACTGTCCGAGGTGCTGTGGGCCGTCGCCAATGTGTTTCACCGCCGTCTGACCCGAGCGCAGAAGAAGCTCGATGACAATGAAGCCGAACAGCGAAGCTTGATCGCTGTGCAGGATGGCAGTGAGATCAGCAGCGTCGAACTGGAAAGGAAAGCTGCCGAAGGGGATACGCTGACTGAAATGCGCAATGCCTTCGAGGCGATGCGAGATCTTGCCGCGGATCACTATAGGGTAAGCGTCGGCTGTGAATGGCTACCGCGCACTGGTTCAAAGACCTCGTTCAATGGGCTTACCGCAGCGGTTATCGACAGTCGCGACTATCTCGCCAGGAAGCGCCACGAAGAGAAGGAAATCTATTGCCCGACCGGCACCAAGATCGCGTTCACGGGCGGCGCCGACTATCAGGACCACGAGACCATCTTCCATGCTCTCGACCAGACGCACAAAAAGTACCCGGATATGGTTCTGATCCACGGCGGTTCGCCCAAGGGGGCCGAGCTCATCGCCGCCAAATGGGCAGAACTTCGCAAGGTGGCGCAGGTGGTTTGCAAGCCCGACTGGACCGCGCACCGCAACAAGTCCGCGCCCTTCAAGCGCAACGACAAGATTGTCGAAATGATGCCCAAGGGGATGATCGTCACGCCCGGTAATGGCATCAACCAGAACCTGGCCGACAAGGCACGCAAGGCAGGTATTCCGCTCATGAAGGTCGGCTTCTAGGCCGATCTTCATCCCCTGAAGCAAAGGGCCAACGCCGAAGCGCCGGCCCTGGATTTGGCTGTCTAATCGCGCCAGAAGATCACTGACATGAGCTTGTCATCGATCTCGCCCGGATACTTGCCAAGATTTGCCCGCACAGTGCGTCCCGGCATATGCACCGACATCTGAAAGTACTCCTGACCCTGTTCGTTCTTACGCCGCCAAACTGCCCCGATCTCCACCTCCCGGTCTTTCGGGGTTTTGCCGTAAACGCGATATGCAGGTGAGCCTTCATTGTTGTTGTCAAGTTTGACGCCGCGAATGTCTTCGTCAAACTCAAGCGATGCGATATTGCCTTCGAATGTTTCCCGCGTTGCGTCAAACTGCACGTAGTTCAAGCGCTCCATATTCTTCATTTCTTGCTCCGTCGATTGCGTTGTTTTCAACGGTCCGCCATGGGCAAGGCATCCATTCCTTTTCCCTGGAAAACCAAGTTTTCCGGGGGCAAAGGAGGGAGGGCGCTGCCCGCCCGACGGCTTTTTCATTCACTGTCATGACACATCTGTTGAGGTGGTGCGGCCGCAGGCGAAGCCGAGGCACGGTTCAACAGATGTCATCTGCCTTGCAGATGCTTGGTCATTGACAGCGAAGGGAAAAGATGGCGGCGGACTTCGAGACAAAGCCGCAGCCAATTGGCCGCGACCTTATTGCTGGAAGCACTTTGCGCGCGCTTGTTTAAACCGCGGTCGCCGTATCAGACGTCGTCGCGATGTTTTGAGAAGAAAGAGGCAGGAATGCGACTGTTCGTGGATCATCGGTCAAGTCTGCTTCGAACGGGCCGCCTGGGAGTGACACGCGTAAATGCAGATATTCATTCCCATTCGCGTCGAAGCGTTTTCCGATGCCGCCGATCGCGACTTTTCGGCCGCGCGGTGAATACCCGAACATCTGGAAGTTATAAGGTCCCGACGGTTCGCCAATGATATGATACAGCGTACCGTTATGATGAATTTCACCCTCAAGGCCAGCTTCATTGGTAAAGCGAAGAAAATTGCGTGCTTGAGGCATGATGTCGTCCCGAATTTGATGCATTGCAGAGGTGTACTACACCCTTTAATCAATCGGCTAAATTGCGGAGTGTCAACGAATCCTGAGCATTTGATGACAGTTTTCACTAAGACTTTCGTATCAATTCTAACGGACGACGACGTGGGTGCCTACGCCTACACGATCATATAAATCAATGGCATCGCTGTTGAGCAGGCGGATGCAGCCACTCGAAACTGACTTTCCAATCGAAGACGGATCATTCGTGCCGTGAATACGATAGAGCGTGTCGGTGCCATCCTGGTAAAGGTATAGGGCGCGAGCGCCGAGCGGATTCGTCTCGCTGCCGGGCAGTCCCGTGGCTATAGGTGCGTTCACCTTTGGACGGTCGCGTATCATTGAGCTCGTTGGCGTCCAGGTCGGCCATTCGGCTTTCCTCCCAATGACAGCCTTTCCCGAAAAGTCATGGCCTTCTCTGCCGACTGCCACGTTGTAGGCCAGCGCCGTGTCGGCCTCCTGGACAAGATAGAGCTTGTGGTCATCCGGCTCTACGATGATTGTTCCGGGCGGTTCTGTTGTCTTGAAGCTAATCAGCGATGGCCCGCCGCCGCTTTTCTGCTGGTCGGCATCTATTGTCACTTCCGTCGAAGGATCCGCGACGCAACCGAGAAGAAGGAAGACTATGACTAGGGACGCCAGTGCTCCCGTAATCTGAATTGGTTTCGGCATTTCCAGCTGCATCGCCTGCATTGAGCGAAAAGGACGGCCATGGTGTTATCATGCGCGATCCCAATGACTAGTGTCACTAGCGTCATGAAGTCTGACAGCTTGGCCTTCGCCAGTCTAGGCGACGAGGTGGCGAAGCGCACCACTTTTCCAGGATTTTGAGGTCGGTCCAAGCGATATGTGAAAAGCCCCAAAAGCTCTCCCCACGCGAGAGAACGCGCCCGGCTGCGCGGGTGACGTGATGCCAGGCGGTCTGCTTCACGGCAGAGAATTATGGCGCATGTGCTACGAAGTCGCCCGAGCGTTAGTGTGGTGAAGGCCCTATGCTCACTCCGAATGGGCTCGATGCCCACCCGGCTAGCCCTCAGATCATAGATGCACTAATTTGCGTGTGGCTTTGGTCCAGAGCACATGGCGGTGCTCAGTTCGTCCACTCGAAATTTCTTAGCATCACTGCGAAGCCGATTAAAGGTAATCGTCATTTGCTACGGCGCCACCAGTCATCTCATCTGCCAGATATCTTGTGCTGGTTTGTACGATCTCCAACAATCCCGTGTGTCATTCCCAATAACCTCCCTTCTTCGAAATGTGCTCCAGACAGACTCGTGCGATTGCCAGCCGTAAAGAATGGGATTATTGTTAGAAAAAATAGTGAGTTACTGGAATTTTGTCGTTACGCTTCCGGTTGATCCGTGGTTAATTGATTTACGTGGCTCGACACTCGTTAGGCTGGCTGACCTAAACGGCATTCACTTCGTATTTTGCCCGGCGATGCGTTAATCTCTCGTTAACTAAAAATACCTTGCACGTTCGACGAATCGGTCCATACTAATAACGCTTTTTCATCAGTAACCGTATAAAAAGCGCTCTTAGAGAATTAACCGAGTCGATGGCAGTGATTCCTTGACGACACAGTCTGTTGCAAACACCGGCAAATCCGATTTTGCCGACGAGATCCTTGATCAGGGAAAGCTTATCTCGGATAAGCTCGACCTGCTGCGCATTGAGCAGTTCCCCCCGAATGCACAGAAGGGACTGCGGCTGTTTGGCATTGCCGAGGTTGCGGAGTTTCTCGGCGTCACCCAGAACCATATCAAGAAACTGCACTTAGAGGGCAAGGGCCCCTCCCCCGTCGTTTCAGCCTCCGGCCGCCGCTCGTATTCGGCCGAGCAAATCCTAGAGTTGCGCCGTTTTCTGGACAAGAATGGCCGCTCCGACAAGTTTTATGTGCCTCATCGTCGACCAGGTGACGATCTGCAAATTCTCTCCGTGGTCAATTTCAAGGGCGGCTCAGGCAAGACCACGACCACGGCTCACCTCGCCCAGTATCTGGCGCTGACCGGCCACCGCGTGCTGGCGATCGACCTCGACCCGCAGGCTTCGCTCACTGCGCTGCACGGTATCCAGCCGGAGCTCGACAACTCACCGTCTCTGTTCGAGGCGTTGCGTTATGATGACCAGATCAAGCCAATCAGCGAGATCATACGCCCGACCAACTTTCCCGGACTCGATATCGTACCGGCAAATCTCGAGCTGCAGGAATATGAATATGAGACACCGCTTGCCGCCACCGACCGGTCGTCTCAGGAAGGCCGACTTTTCTTCACCCGCCTCACCAGGGCGCTGAAGGAGGTTGAAGCCGATTATGATGTCGTGGTGATCGATTGCCCGCCACAACTGGGTTACCTCACCTTGACGGCGCTGACTGCGTCGACCTCAGTGCTGATTACCGTGCATCCGCAAATGCTCGATATTCTGTCAATGAGCCAGTTCCTGCTGATGCTGGGCGGCATTCTTGATTCAATTCGCGGCGTAGGTGCCAGCGTGAAGCTTAACTGGTTCCGCTACTTGGTGACCCGTTATGAGCCCACAGACGGACCGCAGGCACAGATGGTCGGCTTTATGCAAGCGATGTTCGGGAGCAGGATGCTCAAGAACCACATGGTCAAGTCCACAGCCATTTCCGATGCAGGTATTACCAAGCAGACGCTCTACGAGGTCGAGCGTGTACAGTTCACGCGAACGACCTATGACCGTGCGATCGGCTGCCTAAACGACGTCAATGGAGAGATTGCCGAACTCATCCACCAGGCATGGGGACGCAAGTGATGTTGCCAGCCGTACGAACAGAAGTTTTTTGTCGCATCTTCAAATACTTGTCACGCGATCGGGGGGACTGATATGGCACGCAAGCACCTTTTGAACCATGTCATAAGCCCGAAAGAGGCCAGCGATAAGCCTGAGGCTGGGCAAGACGGGCGCTCCGCATATGCCTTGCGCGGCGCATCGCGCTCGATGTTGCTATCGCTTGAGGAAATGGCGGAGAATTCGCTGCGTGTCCAGGACGGCGAGACAGTTGTCATGCTGGACCCGGACGATATCGATCCATCGCCCTATGTCGACCGCATCGAGGAAGATGGCGAAGCCTTGAATGTGCTGGTTGAAGCCATTCGCGAGGCTGGGCAGATTTCGCCGATCCTTGTGCGACCCAATCCGGACGTCGCCGGCCGCTTCATGCTCGTATATGGTCATCGCCGCACCCGGGCGGCAAAGATGCTTGGCATCAAGGTCCGTGCGATTATTCGCGACCTCGAGGAGCTTGCGCATGTGGTGGCCCAGGGACAGGAGAACACGGCGCGCGCGGACCTCTCCTTTATCGAAAAGGCGCTGTTTGCCAGCCGGCTGCAGCAATCCGGCATCGACAGGCAGGCCATCCGTCAGGCGCTCAGCATTGATAACGCCATGCTTTCGCGCATGCTTTCGATCGCGGAGGGCATCCCGACGGACATTCTCGAGCAGATCGGGGCGGCCAAAGGGATCGGCCGCGATCGTTGGGATGAGCTAAAACGTTTGCTGCTGCCGCCAGCAAAGCTGGAACAGGCGCGTCAGTTTGTGGGGGAGGGGCGTTTTCAGGAGCTCGGCTCACCGGAACGATGCCTGGCGCTGCTTGAGGAGCTGAAGCGCAAGGGAAGGCGGGCGAGGCTGAAGAATGTCAGCGAGAAGAAATGGTCGCTGGCTGACAATAAGATGAGCGTGACAACAAAGCACGCCACAAACGGTTTTTCTCTTTCACTCAAGGCTGCGGATGCGGATGCCTTTGGCACCTATCTTTCCGCCCAGTTAGAAGCGCTTTACGACGAATTTCAACGTCAGCAGAAGAAAGGATAACGCGCAAAAGAAAAAAGGCCCCCAAACGACGAGCGTCCGGAAGCCGATTTGTAACTAGCACCTACTGATTCGCATTTCCGACCGTTTCCGTCAAGAGGCTTTCCTGCATTCGATGTGGGGAGGGGCGGATTCTTTTGCCTTTTTAAGAGGTGAACCATGGACAATGCGATGACAACGACGCCCTTTGGGCGGCGGCCGATGTCGCTCGCGATGCTTTCAAGTCAGAAAGTGGCGCGGGAAGCCCCGAAGGGGGCTCGGCTCAATAAGTGGAAACTGTTCCATACTGTGCGCGAGGCGCGGGAAGCGCTGGGGGCGAGTGATCGCGGCCTTGCGATCCTGAACGCGCTTTTGACCTTCTATCCCGAGAACGAGCTTGCGGAGGAAACCGGCTTCGTGGTTTGGCCCTCCAATGAGCAGTTGATCGCGCGCGCCAACGGCATCTCGCCGGCGACGCTGCGCCGCCATCTGGCCGTCCTGGTCGAGTGCGGGTTGATCATCCGCCGCGACAGTCCGAACGGCAAGCGCTTCGCCAGGAAGGGCAGGGGAGGGCAGGTCGAGCAGGCCTATGGCTTCGACCTGTCGCCGCTTGTCGCCAGGGCGACCGAGTTCGAGGCGATGGCCGCACGGATCGCCGAGGAGCGTCTGGCGCTGAAATGCGCCCGGGAACGGCTGACATTGCTGCGCCGTGACATCGTCAAGATGATCGAGGCCGGGCTCGATGAGGGTGTTCCGGGCGAATGGGCGAAGATGACGCGCATTTATCGAGAGATCATTGACCGGCTTCCGCGCCGCCCCGACCTGGCGATCGCCGAGGATATTTGCGATGCTCTGGCCCTGCTGCACGAGGAAGTGCGTGAGACATTGGAATTTCACGTAAATCCGCAAAAAAAGAACGCCAATGAGTCTCATTCTGAGCGTCACAAACAGAATTCAAACCCAGAATCCCAATTTGAATCTAAATATGGCTTAGGAAATAGACCAGAAGCGAGTGGCAGCGCCGACGAAACCGACAACCTGCACAGCCTGCCGAAGCGGGAAATGCCATTGGCACTGGTGCTGGACGCCTGCGAAGGCTGGCGGGATCTGGCAAAGGGCGGCTCGATCCGTAACTGGCGGGAGTTTTTGGGTGTCGCCGAGATCGCCCGGCCGATGCTGGGCGTCAGTCCCAGCGCCTGGCGGGAGGCGGCCGAAATCATGGGCGACAAACAGGCCGCGATCACCCTTGCCGCCATCTACCAGCGCGGCGAAGCCGTCGTCAGCCCCGGCGGCTATCTGCGCAACCTGACGGACCGCGCCCGCGACGGCCAGTTCTCCGTCTGGCCGATGGTCATGGCGCTGCTCAGGGCACGGATCGAGGCTGGAAACAACGAGCCGCCGCCAAAACCCGATGCCGACGGGAGAGGGGAGGACCGCCGCGATGATGGTCTTTCCGTCTCGCCCGCCCTGGCACGCTCGCTGAAAAAGCCGGGGAGATGACTTGGAGCGCAGGCGTCATCACGGAACCTGCCGCATTGGTGAGAAAAGCCGATGTCCGGACATAGGAGATACGGATAATTCATTATTTGCCGGCACCTCCAGAGGAAGCGTTACCGTTGCGTTGAGGAGAGAAATTGACTATATATCCCAAAGTATCTATATCATTTAGGATATTAAATGACGAAATGGAAGGTCGCGTTTCATCACCGCTTCAAAGGCGAGATCACAGATCTTCCAGCAGATGTTCGGGTCGAATTGCTCGCGCATCTGGTGCTGCTTCGCGAAAAGGGATTTCGACTGGGACGGCCTGAGGTCGACACACTCGAAGGCTCCAAACACGCGAACATGAAGGAACTGCGCGTCAAGGTGTTGAAGGTGCAATGGCGGTTCGCGTTTGCCTTCGATCCGGAGCGAAAGGCTATAGTCCTTTGCGGCGGTGCAAAGAGCGGTGTGAGCCAGAGACTCTTTTACAAGCGCCTGATTGATCTGGCGGACAAACGGTACGATGAGCATTTGAGCGAGTTGGAGAAGAAACATGGATGATCTCGATAAGCTGATGCAGACGCTTCCTGAAGAAGAACGAGGCGCTATTGAAAAGCGTGCCGGCGAGCTTGTTGCGGCCTACAATCTGCGGGAACTGCGCGTACTTGCCGGACGGACGCAGGAGGATGTGTCCGTTGGAACAGGTATCAAGCAGAACAATGTTTCGAGACTGGAGAAGCGGGCCGACATGAAACTGTCGACGCTTCGCGATTATGTTGAATCCCTTGGCGGCACGTTGAAGATCGTCGCGGATGTCGCGGGCAAGAAAGTTGATCTGTCGAGCATTGCGGAGCGCTCCCGACACGGCCCAAAGCTCTGAAAGAGCCACGGCAGGGGAGGGGCTTCTAAAGCCCCGCGGCCTTTGTGAGATTGACCCTGAACCGGTCACGCCTGCGCTGGTATCGCCTTGTCATTTCGGCGGACGTGTGACCGAGTTGCTTTTGCACATAGCGCTCGTCAACTTCGGCCGAGGAGGCGAGGCCGGCGCGCAGCGAATGGCCGGAGAACAGTTTGACCCGTTCGGCCTCGGGCAGCTCCCCGCGAATGCCGGCGGCAAGCACCGTCTTCTTGATGAGGCGGGCAATTTCCTGGTCCTTCAGCCGTTCGGGGCCGACGACCTTGCCTTTGCCGGTGACACGGCGGAACAGCGGGCCATGGCCGATCCTGCCGAGTTTCAGCCAGGTTTCGACGGCGGCGACCGGGCAGGTGAGATCGGAGGAGCCGCGGCCGATTTCGACCTCCCGCCAGCCAGTTTTTCCGCGCAGCGTCACCAGCAGGCCCTTGTCGAAGATTTCGATCCAACCGTTTCCGTCCTCGCTCTGGTCGCGACCGCAATCGAGCGCGACGATTTCCGAGCGACGCAATCCTCCGGCAAAGCCGATCAGCAGCATGGCGCGATCGCGCAGACCCCGGAGCGTTCCGCGGTCGAGCGTTTCCAGCATGGCAATCAGCTCCTCCGGCAGGATCGCCTCCTTCTGGCGGGGCGGGGTTGCATGGCGATTGCGGATCCCGGCAAGCACCGTGGCAATATGGCGGTCGCGGCGATCAAGGTGAAGACCGCGCTGCATATAGTTCCACGTGATCGCCGAAAGCCGCCGTTCGATGGTGGAAACCGCGCTCGGCTTTGTCCGTGGCGCGGCTTCGCCTGCGGCAAGCGCCGTAATGTAGAGCCCGACGATTTGCGGATCGGGGGGCAGGGGCGCAAGCCCCTTGCGCCGGCACCAGCTTGAAAAATGCTCCCAGTCGGCGGCATAGGCGCGCCGCGTATTGGCCGCGCTCGAGGCGTCGACGTAACCGCGGGCGCGTTCGACCAGCGGCGCGAGATGCCCCGTCACCGCGCCCGACGCCCCGGACGGCTGCAATTCATAAGCGGCGCTCGTGCCGCGAGACGGGCTGTCGTGCGGATCGTCGTCGTTTTCGGGCATTGAGGGCCTCAAAATGGGGTTTTTCATTTATAATGAGCATTATGAACGATAATGCAAGATTATCAATCATAATACACAAAAGACAGGCTGTGCGGTTATGTCGATTATTATGGCATTAACTGCTCGTTTCGGTTAGCGTTGGCGTCATGGATTCGTACGCCGAAACACCCGCCAGAACCGCCGCGCCTTTGCCAGCTTGGACCCGCCCGCGCGGGAGCGATATCACCGAAAGCGATGCCGCCTTCTCGGCCGGTATCGCCCTGAAATCCCTTGATGATCTCGTCCGCTCTGAACCGCCTTGGGCCGGCTGCTGGCGCGAACGGCAGGCCCTGAAATGCGCCGCCGCCGCCGTCCGTCTCAGCGGTCGCAACGAGGACGAGGCGGCGCTGCGCGACGCCGTCCTGCTCACCGCCGCCGGCGACGATCCAGGCCCCGCTGGCAGGATGGTTTTGGCTCACAAAAGGCTTGCCGCCCGAAAACCCGGTTTTTCTGAGAAACAGGTGGGGGATCTCGCCGATCTGATGGGGCTCGCCTTCAACGACCACCTTGCCGCCGTACCGGAGCTGGCCGATACCGCGCTCCAGTCCGGCCGCGCGGTTCCCTTCGTAATCGCCGACCTCATCACCGCGATCCTCGCCATCCGTCCGGATGCCGAGCCATTGGCCTGGGCGATGGCCGACATGATGATCGCAACCCTGCTGAAGTGGGACCGTCCCGTGCCGCTGTTGATGGCCGAGCGCTACGGCCCGGCGTTTCGAACTATCGGCGGCAGGGGGCGTGTGCGGCCGGGCGAGCCGGCTTTCGCACGCGCGGTCTGCTTGGCACTCTCTGACGGGGCAGGGGACGCATTGCGGACAGCAGACACGATTGCACGTCGGGCGGATGTTCTTGTGACCGTCGCGCCGAAGGTGCGGACCAAGGGCGCGGGCCCGGTCATTCAGAAACTGCTGGACGAGGACGCTATCCCGGCCAGCGCGCCCGGCAGCAATCTTTCCCGCTGGGCCGCCTCGCGCCTGTTCGAACGGCTCGAAAGTTTCGGCGCCGTGCGCGAATTGTCGGGCCGTTCTTCCTTCCGGATTTACGGGTTGTGACCATGACCGGAGCAGCAGATAACAGGCCGTCCCGCCGCAAGAAAGCGAATGCCGCAGACGAAAAGGCGGGAGGCGAACGCCTCTTCGACCGGGAGCTCGAGGCCTTGCCGCCCGATCTGCGCTGGCGCGAATGGATGCTGCGGGTGGAGGCTGTGATCTTCGCCGCCGCCGAACCGGTCACCCGCGAAACGCTCGCCCGCGTCGTCGGCAAGGCCTGCAGCATCGATCTTCTGATCGACGATCTCCGCGAAGAACTCACCGGCCGGCCCTACGAGATCGTCCCGGTCGCCGGCGGCTGGCAGCACCGCAGCCGCCCGGCCTATGCCGACGCCATCCGCGCTTCGGCCGCCCCGACGCGCGGCGGAGGCGCTGCACTCTCCGAATTCGAATCCATGGTGCTGATGGCCATCGGCTATTTCCAGCCCATCACCCGCGCCGAACTCGGCAAGATTTTCGGCAAGGAGGTCAGCCGCGACACGATCGCCTCGCTCCGCAACGCCGCCCTCATCGCCTCCGGCCCCCGCAGCCCGACACCCGGCGCGCCCTATACCTATGTGACGACGAAGCACTTCCTCTCCGCATTCGGGATGGAGACGTTGCGTGACCTCCCAGACATCGAGGCGCTTGAGGATGCGGGGTTGCTCAGCAGAGCCGCTGTGCAGGAGGAGGCGATGGGGGCCGTCGTCGAGGGCGAGGAGGAATGAGGGCGCGGGACGCGCGGGAGGATCGCACCACGGCAATGTGCCAATCGATCAAGGCAGGACGAACACCTGAACACGGCCAACGTATAGACGTCGACTTCCCGGAGAGCAGGTCATAAGAAATAGCCAGGCGGACTTTTCGGTGTCCGATGAAAAGCAAAACAGTCGGGACATTTCGATGCCGGAGAATTCCGAAACTGGCACCGTAAACTTAACACCCGATAGGCTCTGGTTTGCCCGGTTGCTCGACTTGTCGACTAAATCCGAGCGATTTCCGCCCATATGCTCATGGCTGAGGCGCGCAGTTCGCGATGGTGGCTGGTGGAAATGTCGTGGCGAGGGATGTGGAAGAGGTTGGCGATCGGATCGTGAATGGAAACGAAGCGTTGGAGATGTCGCTTTGACTTGAAGCGCTTCATGATCCGCTCTCGCCGTCGGACTGGCTGGTGGGAATTCTCCGCCCGATTGTTCAGGCCCTTATGCGAGCGGTGCTCGACGCCGTGCATGATTTTCTGCTTTGCGGCTGCATAGGAGCGAAGCTTGTCGGTGATCATCACGCGCGGCGATCGTCCCTGGCCTTTCAAAAGCTTGCGCATCAGGCGCTTGGCCGCCTTGGTGTCGCGGCGGCTTTGCACCAGGACCTCCAGGACGAAACCGTCCTGATCCACGGCGCGCCATAGCCAATGCTTCTTGCCCCGGATCGAGATAACGGCCTCATCTAGGTGCCACTTATCACCAAGCCGCCCGGATGACCGGCGACGGATCTCGTTGGCGAAGGTCCGGCCAAACTTCTCCGCCCACAGTCTGTCGGTCTGATGCGAGACAATGATGCCACGCGCCGCCAACAAATCCTCTACCATCCGCAGGCTCAGGGGAAAGCGGAAATAGAGCCACACCGCATGGGCGATGATTTCGGGTGGAAAACGATGGCGGCGGTAAAGAGGATCTCGGTCAGTCATGGCCGAGCATCCCACATTCAGGTCCAAGCTTCGTTAAGTTGGCGATGCCCTATATCGATATGGCTTTCGCCGCGGCTGCATCGGGCCGCCCAGGCCCGGCCGTCCTGATCGTCCCGATCGGCATATTCGTGGAAACAGCAACGAGCCGCAACGATGCCCGGACGGCGTCTCTCGGCACATTTCCACTCGATCGCAGCCGCCCGGACCCGGAACGAGTTGCCCAGACCGCCAAATTGCTGGCGTCGGCGGAGCGTCCGCTGATAATCGCGGGTGGCGGCGTGCATGTATCTGGCGCGGCCGAAGAACTCGCCGCCCTCCAGGAGTCATTCGGCCTGCCGGTGGCGACGACCGTTATGGGCAAGGGTGCGGTGGACGAAAACTACCCGCTTTCGGCCGGCATCTTCGGCTATTTCATGACCAATCGCAGTCGTGCCAAGCATCTGCGACCGATGGTGGCTTCAATCAGTGCCTTTTCTACTTTTTCCGGATTCTTGTGGCTCGCGCTTTTCAAGCGTCGCTCGATAGCATTCGTTCGCGCCGGTGATGATTCGCAGAACGGCCGGCGCCGTCACACGCTGCTCAGAAGCAGGCTGGTCTCGCTGTTGGATACGCCTTCGATCATCCGGACCTCGCGCAGGACCCTGTCGAATTCCGACAGCGTCGATGTGCGGATATTGGCGACGAGGTCCCAGTTGCCATTGGTCGTGTGCAGCGAATAGACCTCCGGCAGGCCGCGCAACTTGCGAATGACCTGGGTGGTCGATTTGCCGACGACCTCGATCATCATCACCGCATGAACCCGATCATCCTCGTAATCCTCGCGCACCCGCACGGTAAAGCCCATCAGGGTTCCGGTATCGATCAGCCGGTCGAGGCGTTTCTGCACCGTGCCGCGGGCAATCCCCAGCGTGTCGGAGAGCTTGGAAAGCGAGGCCCGGCCATCGCTGCGCAGATGCGAAATAATGTCCCTGTCAAGGCGATCGGGAACGTATTTGGCTATGGTATTGTCGCGTTCATTGTTCAAATTGATCAATCCATTTGTTCAAATAGACTAAATATGCAACAAATTTAGTACAGTTTTGCGCTTTTCGCTAGCATTCAAATCGGCATAGCTTTCCTGAGAGGATCAAAACGAAAAGAGGTTGAAATGCCGTCACCTTCCACCAAAGCCTATGTGCCCTTCGTCAGCGTCGAGAACATGATGCGGCTGGTGCACAATGTCGGCATCGAGACGATGATGATCGAACTCGTCGAAGCGCTTGAAGAGGATTTCCGGCGCTGGGACCAGTTCGACAAGACGCCGCGCGTGGCCGCCCACTCCGCCGATGGCGTGATCGAGCTGATGCCGACCTCCGATGGCGGTCATTACGGCTTCAAATATGTCAACGGCCATCCCAGGAACAAGCTGACGGGGCACCAGACGGTCACGGCGTTCGGGCTGCTGGCCGATGTCGCCACCGGCTATCCGGTCCTTCTGAGCGAGATGACACTGCTGACGGCTATCCGGACAGCGGCAACGTCGGCGATGGTTGCCCGCCATCTGGCGCCGAAGAATGCCGGAACGATGGCGATGATCGGCAATGGCGCGCAGGCGGAGTTCCAGGCGCTGGCGATGAAGGCCGTCGTCGGCATCAGGGCGGTGCGGCTCTATGACATCGACCCGGCCGCAACAGAGAAGGCCTGCCGCAATCTGGAAGGCAGCGGGCTGTCGGTGAAGGCCTGCCGCTCGTCGGAGGAGGCGCTGGAGGGCGCCGAGATCGTCACCACCTGCACGGCCGACAAGCAGTATGCCACGATCCTGACGGACAACATGGTCGGGGCGGGCATCCACATCAACGCCATCGGCGGCGATTGCCCCGGCAAGACCGAACTGCATCCCGATATCCTGAAGCGTGCGACCACCTTCGTGGAGTATCCGCCGCAAACGCGTATCGAGGGCGAAATCCAGCAGATGGGCGAAGACTACGCGGTGACCGAATTCTGGCGGGTGCTCGAGGGAAGCCAGGCCGGGCGCACCGACGAACGCCAGATCACGCTGTTCGACAGCGTCGGTTTCGCGATCGAGGATTTCACCGCGCTGCGCTATGTCGCCGAGCGGATCAAAGGCACCGAACTCTACGACAACCTCGACATGATCGCCGATCCGGACGACACGCGCGATCTCTTCGGTATGCTGCAGCGGGCGGTGTGAACCATGGCGCGCCCTTTCTTCTTTTCGCCGCAGGCGGCGAGCGCGGTGGTCATGGTCCGGCCGCATCATTTCACCGTCAACACCGAAACGGCCAATGACAACCGGTTTCAGAAGGTTCCCGAAACCGGGCAGGACCTCAGGCGCCGGGCCTATGATGAAATCACCCGCGCCGGCGAAATGCTCTCTTCGGCCGGCATTGCCGTGCACATGTTCGAGGACGAGGGGGATACGACGCCGGATTCTGTCTTTCCAAACAACTGGTTTTCCACCCATGCCGGCGGGCATATCGCGATTTTTCCGATGAAGGCGCGAAACCGGCGGCTCGAACGCCGTCCGGACATCATCGAAATGCTGAAACGCGACTATCGCGTTCAGGACGTCATCGACTATTCGGGGCTGGAAGCCGACGGTCTTTTCCTCGAGGGAACGGGCGCCATGGTGCTCGATCATATCGACAGGGTGGCCTATGTGGTACGTTCCGAGCGCGCCGATCCGGTCGCGCTCGAGCGTTTCGCGACCCACTTCAATTTCGAACCGATGGTCTTCGACGCGCGCGACCCTGAGGGCATGGCGATCTATCACACCAATGTCCTGATGTGCATCGGAACCGGTTTCGTGCTGATCGGCCCGGACATGATGACCGAACCCGACCGGCGGGCCGAGATCCTCGACAGGTTGCGACGGACCGGACGGGACATCATTGCTCTCGACAACGACCAGATCGCCCGCTTTGCCGGCAATGCGCTTGAGCTTCAGGCGCCCGATCAGCGATTGCTCGCCCTTTCCACGACTGCGCTCGACGCCTTGCGTCCCGACCAGATTGCAGCGATAGAAAAGACGGCAAGCATTGTGGCGTTGGACATTCCGACGATCGAGAACGCCGGCGGCTCGGTGCGCTGCACCCTGGCGGGCATTCACCTCGCCAGACGATAGAAGCGGCCGGCCTGGGCGGTCGTCATTGCGTCAGGCGACAGATCGTCCACCAGGACCGGGCGCCGAAACATTGAGGTCGACGTGAAGGATCTGCGACATCTGCCTTTGCAGACGCTGAGGACGTTCGAGGCAACCGCCCGCCATGGCAGCATGGCGCGGGCGGCGGCCGAGCTCAACTTGACCGACAGCGCCGTCAGTCATCAGCTGCGCAGGCTGGAGGGCGATCTCGGCTATGACCTGTTCGAGAAGGCGGGGCGGGGGATCAGGCTCACCGATGCCGGGCAACTGTTTTACAAGACCGTTGCGAAGGCGTTGCAGGATATCCTGTCGACCGCGGTCATGTTGTCCGAACAGCCGCTCGCCGGCGGGCGGCTGGACATTGCCTGTCCGCCGATGTTCGCCAGCGCCTGGCTTGCGAAGAATATCGCGGATTTCAGCGAGAGGCACCCGACGGTTGAATGCCATATCCGGCTCATTGAAAATCATCTCGTCCCCGAAACAGCTGATGTCGATCTCGGTATCATGTTCGGGCAGGGCGGATGGCCAAACCGGTGGTCGGCGCGTCTCGCCGATGTCGACATCACGCCGGTCTGTTCGCCGGTGCTGTTTCAGCGTCTGGGATATGCAACGCCGGATGCGGGCGCGTTGAAAAACTGTCTTCTGCTGCATCGGGACGACGGGGCAGAGTGGCGGCGCTGGCTTTCCGAATGCGGCCACGGCGATGTATTCGACCGCGCCCGCCACCTTTATTGCAGCGATCTCGGCATCGCCATCGATCTTGCGCTCAACGGTGTCGGGTTTGCGCTTGCCAGCGAAACGCTGACCCGCAATGATATTCGCCAGGGCCGTCTCATAAGACCATTCGGTTTCTCGATCGATGCCTTTGGCGGCTGGTATGTCGTTGTCCACCTGCACAGCTTGGAGCGGGCCGGCCCGCGCCTGTTCCTGCATTGGCTTCTGGCGGCCTTCGGGCAGGACGACATGGTCGACACGCTACCCTCTCCCGATTGATGAAAACAGATCATGATTCGCTTGAGGAATGATCATTTGCGCAAAAATCCGACACGCATCTATTGTGCCTGAAAATTAGACATCGGCGTTTGCCGATGCCCGGCCCGCTCCGCGGGAGACCTTCCGCCCGAGACATGCTCCGGAGTATGAAATGGACAAACTCGCCGTCAGCGACATTCACAAATCATACGGCCAGCACGAAGTGCTGAAAGGCGTTTCGCTGCGTGCGGCCGCCGGCGATGTCGTCAGCATTCTCGGTTCCAGCGGTTCGGGCAAAAGCACGTTCCTGCGCTGCATCAACTTCCTGGAACGTCCGCATGAGGGCGAGATTGCCGTGGATGGCAAGAGGCTGGAAACGGTGCGGGACCGCGACGGCATGCTGAGGGTGCTGAACCGCAGCGAGCTGCGGCTGATGCGCACCCGCCTTGCCATGGTTTTCCAGAATTTCTGCCTCTGGTCCCATATGAACGTGCTGTCCAACATCATCGAAGCGCCGATCAGCGTGCTGGGCCTGTCGCGCCGTGAGGCGACCGAACTGGCGAAGGCGAACCTCACCAAGGTCGGCCTCGGTCTGGACGTTCTCGACAAATACCCCACCCATCTTTCCGGCGGCCAGCAGCAGCGTGTGGCGATCGCCCGCGCGCTTGCCGTCAATCCCGAGGTCCTGCTGTTCGACGAGCCGACCTCGGCGCTGGACCCGGAACTGGTGAGCGAGGTGCTCAAGGTCATGCAGGCGCTCGCCGAAGAGGGCCGCACCATGGTGGTCGTCACCCATGAGATGGGCTTTGCCCGCCACGTCTCGACCAAGGTCATGTTCCTGCATCAGGGCCGCGTCGAGGAAGAAGGCGCGCCGTCGCGCGTGTTCGACCAAACCGAGAGCGAACGCATGCAGCAATTCCTGGCCGGACAATTGCGGCATTGACCGGGCGCATCGTCCCGCCGAACGCCGATAAGAAATGGCAGACCGGATCGTTCCGCAACTGCCGCTCCACCCCCGAAAACCACAGAGGACAGACCTATGAAAAGACTGCTTTCCGCCGCCGCCATCGCGCTTGCCCTTGCGACCGGCACGGCTTACGCCCAGACCGGCGAAAAGGTCATCGTCGCAACGGACGCGACCTTCCCGCCGTTCGAATCGATCGACAAGGACGGCAAGCTCGTCGGATACGACATCGACCTGATGACGGCCGTGTGCGAGGCCGCCGAACTTAACTGCGTCATCTCCAATGCCGCCTGGGAGGGGATGATCCCCGGCCTTATCAGCGGCAAATACGATGCGCTGATTTCGCAGCTGACGGTGACCGACAAGCGCCGCAAGGTCATCGCTTTCAGCGACATCTACAGCCATCCGATCTTCCGTTTCGTCGCGGCTAGGGACTCGGACCTTACGATCACGCCGGAAGGTCTTGCCGACAAGACCATCGCCGTTCAGCGCGGCACGCCGATGGATGCCTATGTCACCCGCGTCTACGCCGACTCCGATATCAAGCGCTACGACACCGGCAGCGCGCCTTATCTCGATCTGGAAAGCAAGCGCGCCGATGTCGTGCTCAGCTACCAGGCACAGATCACGGCGGGTTTCCTGGGCGGCGACAAGGCTGAAAGTTATGAGCTTGTCGGCCCGCAGTTGACCGGAGAAGACGCGCCGGAATTCGGCGAGGGCGTGGCGATCGCGATCAGCAAGAAAAACACCGCGCTTTTGGAAGAGATCAACAAGGGCCTCGAGATCGTCCGTGAAAACGGCACGCTGGATGCGCTCAACGCCCAGTATTTCGGTGACTGACGGATATGCTCGTCGATTACACCTGGACGATCCTGGCAGGAGGAGGGATGACCCTTCTCCTGGCCTTTGCGGCGCTGTTGCTGTCGACGCTGATCGGCATGGCGGCAGCGCTCGCCAAGCGCTCGCACAGCCGGCCGTTGCGGGGCGCGGCCGAGGCCTACACCTTCATCGTTCGCGGTATTCCGGACCTCGTCATGATCCTGCTGGTGTTCTACAGCCTGCCGGCGCTGCTCAACCAGCTGTTCCAGCTCTGGGGTCTGGACTGGTGGGTCGAGTTTCCGCCGCTTGCGACCGGGATTGCGACGCTGGGGCTGATTTTCGGCGCCTATATGACCGAAACCTTCCGCTTTGCACTGGAAAACATTCCGCATGGCCAGATCGAGGCGGCACAGGCCTTCGGCCTCGCACGGGCGCGGATCTTCTTTCGGATCGTGCTGCCGCAGCTCATCCGGCTGGCGCTGCCAGGGTTTACCAACAACTGGCTGGTGCTGGCCAAGGCAACGGCGCTGGTTTCGCTGATCGGACTTCAGGACGTCATGTTCCGGGCCAAGGGCGCAGCTGAAGCGACGGGACAGCCCTTTACCTTCTATCTCGTTGCGGGCGCATTCTATCTGGCCCTCACGCTGCTTTCCACATTCTGCCTCGCGCGCGTCGCGGCGCATTTCAATGCGGGCATGAGAAAGGCCGGAGCATGAACTGGGATATCATCGCCGAAAACCGCCTCCTGTTTCTCGAAGGCGCGAAGCTGACACTGGTGCTGACCTTTTTCGCCCTTCTACTGGCCTTTGCTATCGCCGTGCCGCTGTCTTTCCTGCGCAACAGCAATAACCGTGCGATCCGCGGCGCGGTTCACGCCTATACGCTGGTCTTTCGCGGAACCCCGCTTCTGGTGCAGCTCTTCCTGATCTATTTCGGCCTGGCGCAGTTCGAACTGATCCAGACGAGTTTTCTGTGGCCCTGGCTTTCAAGCCCGATGGTCTGTGTGCTGATGGCGCTTGCGCTGAATTCCGGGGCTTACACCACCGAGATATTTGCCGGTGCGCTTCGGCACATTCCGCACGGCGAGATCGAGGCGTCGCGCGCCTTCGGAATTCCCCCGCTTGCCGCGGCCCGACGCATCCTGCTGCCGGCCATGCTGACTCGTGCGCTGCCGCTTTACGGCAACGAGATGATCATGATGCTGCATGCGACCTCGCTTGCGAGCACGGTGACGCTTCTGGAGACGACCGGCGTCGCTCGGCAGATCTCGCTCAACGACTATATCCAGTTCGAACCCTACGTGACAGCGGCCGGTATCTATCTGGTAATGACATTCGTGCTGGTCTCCGCCTTCCAGCTCGTTCAGCGCCGCTATGCCGGATACCTGCAGCCAAGACTTCACTGACCGCGCGGACGATCCGCATTCAAACAATGACAAACGATCTGCCCGCGTCCCAGACCTGGCAGACAAGGAGAAGACATGACTGAATCCGTCGATCTCGGCGTTCTTTTCGGCGCAGCCGCCGACACCAAAACCTTCCTCGGGCTGGACGCCTGCGGTGAGCTGACGACGCTCGACGCCCCGATTGCCATCATCGGCGCGCCCTGCGCCACGCCCTATGCCAGCGCCGGCGCCTATTGCCGCAATGCTCCCGATGCGCTCAGGCGGGCAACCGCGCCCCTGACAGCCAATGTCGACCATTTCGATTTCGATCTCGGCGGTCCGGTGTTTCCCGAGTCCGGTCTGCGCGCCGTCGATTGCGGCAACCTGCCCTTCGACGAAAACGATGCGGCGGGCAACCGGGGCACGATCCGCAAGGCCGTCAGCACGGTCATCTCGCGCGGGGCCGTTCCCGTCCTGCTCGGTGGCGACGATTCCATTCCGATCCCGATGATCGACGCGCTGTCCGAGACCGGTCGTAAATATACCATCGTTCAGATCGACGCGCATATCGACTGGCGCGATTCCCACATGGGCGAGAACATGGGGCTGTCGTCGACAATGCGCCGGGCATCCGAAATGGGCCATATCGAGCGGATCATTCAGGTCGGCGCGCGCGGCATCGGCTCGGCAAGGGCGTCGGACGTCGAGGATGCCAGGCGTTGGGGCGCCAGCCTCTTTACCGCCCATCAGCTCGGTCGCGACGGCCTCGAGCCGGTGCTCGACATGATCCCGGATGGCACCGATGTCATCGTTTGTTTCGATGCCGACGCGTTCGATTCCACGCTTGTGCCGGGCGTGATCGCGCGCGGTCCGGGCGGGCTCTCCTATTTCCAGACCCTCGACCTTCTGTTCGGGATTGCCAAACGCGGCCGCATCGCCGCGATGGATTTTGTCGAATTCATGCCGGAGCGCGATATCGATGGGCTGGGCGCGCTGTCGTTTGCCCGCGTCATCACTTCCGCGCTCGGCATTCTCGCCCGTCAGCGCGCGGCGGCAAAACCTGTCTAGCCTGATGAAGGAGCCGCTTCCACTTTAACCCTGGGGAAGCGGCAATATCACGGGTTCTGAGACGCCTCGGCGCAGGCGCGGGCGATATAGGCGGCGATCATGGTATCGAGATGGGCGCCGCCGCCATTCTTGAAGACGGTCATCTCCTCAGGCGTATCGCGTCCGCAGCGGCCCATCGCCAGATCGTAGTGGTCGCCGATCGCGTCATCCGCTAAGAGCGAACGAAATGTGAACTTTATGCAGCAACCGCGCGACCGTTCGGAAGTCGCAAGGGGCTGAACTCTCCTGGCATGTGCTGTTCAGAGTCCCAGGAGTATATACCGGTGAGATTTATGTGCCCCCAACTGAGTGGCGAGACGTGCCTCAACAGTTCATCGGGAATGTAGCGCCCCCTTTGACGCAGATGAGCAACCGCGCGACTGAGATAAACTGTGTTCCAGTGAACAATGGCGCTGACAACAAGATTGAGACCGGATGCTCGGAAAGCTTGGCTGTCGTAGGAACGATCGCGGATTTCACCGCGTTCATGGAAAAAGACTGCGCGCTTCAGTTTGCGGGCAGCCTCCCCTTTATTCAGGCCAGCTTGGCAGCGTCTACGCAACGAAGGGCTGGAATACCACTCAATCTTGAACAGCGTTCGCTCAATGCGGCCGATTTCTCGTAATGCTCTGGCTAGGTTGTTTGATTCCGAGGAAGCCGAAAACCTCATGAGGATCATCGAGGGTGCGACAAGGCGTGCAGTGACCGAGGCGGCCAGGCGCAGCAAATCATCCCAATGGTCGAGAATAAGCGCCGTATTGATGGGCGCTCCGATGTGGTTTTCTATCCCGGGATATACATCGCCTTTTTCGAAGGCGTGGAATTTCCGGTCTTTTATGTTGCGGAGCCGTGGTGCAAAGCGTTTGCCAATCAGGGCGAATAGCGCGAAGATATGATCGCTGGCGCCACCGGTATCGGTAAAATGCTCATCGATTTCCAAAATCGTTTCGTGGTCAAAGAGTCCGTCGAGAACATAAGCCGCTTCGCTTTCCGTCGGGCTGATAGGTAATATTCCGAAATACCCGTACTGGTCGGATAGATGACTGTAGAATTTTGTCCCTGGCTCATCGCCGTAGTGCAAATTGATGTCGCCGTGCTTGGCGGCCCGGTCGCTGGCGCGGAAGAATTTGCCATCTAAAGAGGCCGATTTCCCGTTGCCCCAAAGCAGGGGGCTCTGTTGCAAAAATTTTGCCGATGCCCGAAAGAGTGCGGACAATTTTCAGCGGGACTTTTGATGAGCGATTTCAAGTGGCGTCATTTTCAGGGTGACGTGATTTTATGGGCGGTGCGGTGGTATTGCCGCTATGGGATCAGCTACCGCGATCTTGAACAGATGATGGGTGAGCGCGGTGTGCCCGTCGATCATTCCACGATTTATCGCTGGGTCCAGAAATACGCGCAGGAGATCGAAAAACGGCTGCGCTGGCATTGGCACCGACCACAGTCAACGAGCTGGCGCGTTGACGAAACCTATGTGAAGGTTCGCGGCAAATGGACCTATCTGTATCGGGCCGTCGACAAATTCGGCAACACGATCGATTTCTACCTGTCTCCGACACGCAATGCCAAAGCGGCCAAGCGCTTCCTCGGCAAAGCTTTGAACGGCCTGAAAGACTGGGAAAAGCCGACTTTCATCAACACTGACAAAGCGCCGACCTATGGGATTGCCATCGCGCAGTTGAAGGCCGAAGGCAGATGCCCCAATGACCTTGTGCATCGGCAGGTCAAATATCTGAACAATGTCGTCGAAGCTGACCACGGTAAGCTAAAGCAGCTGATCAAACCCGTCAGAGGGTTCAAGACGTTGAAGACGGCATATGCGACGATCAAGGGCTTCGAGGTCATGCGGGCGTTGCGCAAGGGCCAGGCTAATATTTTCAACCTGACACGAGACATCCGTGGGGAAGCGCGCATCGTTGAACGTGCTTTTGGTATCGGGCCGAGCGCGTTGACAGAAGCCGTGGAACTGCTCGCCCAG
Organism: Martelella lutilitoris; assembly: GCF_016598595.1. Classification (NCBI taxonomy): domain Bacteria; kingdom Pseudomonadati; phylum Pseudomonadota; class Alphaproteobacteria; order Hyphomicrobiales; family Aurantimonadaceae; genus Martelella; species Martelella lutilitoris. The sequence goes on along the minus strand of NZ_CP066787.1, from coordinate 15,058 downwards.
AATCTACAAGGTCAGACCGCTTGACAGCAGAAAATGAGGGCCTTGCCTTGCCAGCTGGATTTTTTTGCAACAGAGCCGTTGAAAGAGGGTTTCCGCCTGACAATCGGAAAATCGATCCACGCCTACCTGCGGACAACCCGGATCGAAGCCGCCGCCGACCTGATTTCGGCCGGCGCAAGCGTGACCGAAGCCGCCCTCGCCGTCGGCTTCGAAAATCTGAGCCACTTCAGCAAGGCCTTCCGCGCCGAAAAAGGCGTTCTGCCCAGCCGCTATGGCGCCGTTTGACCAACAGAACGACACGCGGAGCTCGCCATGACACGAAGCTTGTCCTCATACGTTGTTCGTGGTCGAAACGCGTCGTCAGACGCACACCCTGCCCGCCGGTCATCAAGACCATTGCCGGCATATGATTCCCAGCATTTGCGCTGAATGTTTCTGAAGCCAGTTCGTCCGATCACTGTCGAGCAGCCGGCTATTGGTTTCATACCGTTCAAGGCTCGTCGGCATCGCAGGATGCGCTAATAGCCGGTCGCACTGCGTCAACTTGACCCGCCCTAGCAGCAATCGTTGACCGTCACCATAAAAGATGAGTATAAAATACATGTTTTATTCTGACTCGGTCGCTAAGGACTGGCCGATACACTGACCGGTGCCCCCATGTTCCGCATCTTCGCCCTCTCGTTTCTCGTCCTGACCACCACGATGGCCCCGGTGCGGGCCGCAGATCATGTCGTGAACATGCTCAACCGGGGTGACGATGGCATCATGGTGTTCGAGCCCGGTCTGCTCGTCATTGAGCCCGGCGATACTGTGCGCTTTGTTGCCGCCGACCGGGGACACAATGCCGAAACCATTGACGGCATGGTTCCCGAAGGTGCAGCCGGCTTCGAGGGTCGGCTGAACGAGGAAGTCTTGTTTTCGCCCGATACCGAGGGCGTTTACGCCATCAAGTGCAAACCGCATTACGCCATGGGCATGGTCATGATCATCGCGGTCGGTGACGTACAGGCGCCTGACGGCCTCGTCAGCCGTCGTGTCCCGCCACGCGCGCGCAAGCGGTTCGAGGCTTATCTCGACGCGCTTTGAACGCTACGACATGCAAAAGGAAATCTTCGATGGCCCATCCCGACAAGCAGATCGACTGTCCTGAAGCAGTCGAAAGGAATCCCTCATGAACGGCCTGAAAACCTTCCCACTTCGCCGCCGCACGTTCCTTACCGGAATGGCCGGCATGGCAAGCCTGCCCGCAATCGGCTTTGGCGCGGGCCATGCCGCAGCCGCGGCGCCGCTTGCGCAAATATCGCTATCCGGGCCGCCTGCCGGACCGTCGATCACGCTCGCTCAGGCCGCGGCCACGGGCGCGTTCTCGAAGATCGCCGATAAGGCCGCATTCAACGTCTGGCGCAATCCCGACGAAGTCCGTGCCGGGATCACCTCCGGCCAGATGTCGCTAGTGGTGATGCCGGTCCAGGCAGCCGCCAACATGTATAATCGCGGCTTCGGCGTTCGGCTTGTCAACACGCTGACCAACGGACTGCTCTATATCATCGTCACCGACCCGTCTCTGCAAACGGTCGCAGCCTTGCGCGGCAGAAAGCTTGCGGTCCCGTTCCGCAACGACACGCCCGATCTAATCCTCAAGCGACTTTTCAAGGCCCACGATATCAATCCCCAACAAGACCTTTCGCTCGACACCACCGGCACGCCAATCGAAGCCATGCAACTCCTGCTGAGCGGCAGGATCGACGCCGCGCTTGTGCCGGAGCCGGCCGCTTCAGCCGCCATCATCAAAGGCAAGGCCGCGGGTGTGACAGTCACCCGCGCAATCGACGTGCAGAAAGCCTGGGGCGAGACGATGAATGTGCCGCCGGTTCTGCCGCAGGCAGGCCTTGCGGTGACAGAGCCATTCCTCGAAGACAATGGAACCCTCATCCCCGAACTTCATCAGGCACTGGTTGCGGCAACGGCCGCCGTCAACGCAGAGCCGGCAGAAGCCGCCAACAACGCGGCCTCTGCGCTTGGCATGCCCTGGCCTGTTCTGAAAGAAGCGATCGGCTATTCCAACCTGACGGCAACACAGGCAACCACGGCGCGACCGGCAATCGAATCCCTGTTGTCGATCCTTGCCGACAGCGATCCCGGCATTATCGGCGGAAAGCTTCCTGATGACGGATTTTACCTACTTTAGCGCAAGCGTCTTGCGCCCCGTGCTGGATCGCCTCGGCCGGACCGGGCAGTTTCTCTGGTCCGGCTTTGCGGGGCTGGCAGCATTTTCGCTGCTTGCCGCCGTCTGGCAATACGGGCACGAGCAATGGGGGGCGTTCATTCTGCCCTCCCCGATTGCAACACTTACCGCCACATGGTCGATCCTGTCCGATCCAGCCGCATGGTCGCTGATCGCGCAGACTGTCGGACGTGCGCTCCAGGGCTTCCTCCTCTCCGCGTTTTCCGGTGCGTTGCTCGGCGTGGTCGCCGGCCATTCCCCGGCAACGATCCGACTAGCGCGGCCGCTGATCACGATCCTGATCGGCGTGCCGCCGATCGCCTGGATTGTTCTGGCCCTGATCTGGTTCGGCGCGGGCGACGGAACCGTCATCGCAACTGTGGTGGTGACGGCCGTCCCCATCATCTTTGCGGGAACGGCCGAGGGTATTCTGAGCCGCGACCGGAAGCTCGATGACATGGCGCGCGTCTTCGGCGCAAATGCCTGGCGCAGGATGACAAGCCTGCGTCTGCGACAACTCACTGCCCATCTGTTTCCCGCCCTGACGCTGGCCCTCGGCATGTCTTTCAAGGTCGCGGTCATGGCCGAACTGCTGGCCAATGTCGGCGGAATCGGCGGCGAACTGTCGGCAGCCCGCAGTTATCTCGATATCACGCAGGCGCTCGCCTGGGTCATGATCGCGGTGATCGCGCTGCTGATCTTCGAATATGGCGTCATCCATCCAATCCGGTCCGAGTTCGAGCGCTGGCGACGAGCCGAAATTCCGTGGGGGGTCAAACGATGAAGACCGGCCTCACCCTGAAAGGGCTCCGTCATGCCTATCTCGGCCGCACGGTGTTGGACCATATCGACCTTGAGGTACCAGCGTCCGAGATCGTCGCCCTGGTTGGACCCTCCGGCAGCGGAAAAAGCACGCTGGTTCACCTTGCTGCTGACTTGCTGACGCCAATCGGCGGTCGGGTTGAGCGCAATTACAAACGCCATGCGATGATTTTTCAGGAACCGAGATTGCTGCCCTGGGCCACGGCGGCCGAAAATATCGTCTATCCCTTGAGGATCTCCGGCACCTCGCGCCGGGAGGCCAGGGCGAGGTTGAAGTCTGTTGCAGCCAAGGTCGCACTCCTACCGGACGACCTTGAAAAATATCCGGGCGAGCTTTCCGGCGGAATGCGCCAGCGCTGCGCAATCGCGCGCGCGTTGATTGTCGCGCCGGACTTTATCTATTTCGATGAGCCTTTCACCGCTTTGGATGTTGCACTGAAACGGCGGATGCAGGATCTCGTGATCGCCGCGACGCAATCGTCCAGCTTCGGCGGTATCTTCGTGACCCACGATCTGATGGAAGCCGCACGGATAGCCCACCGAGTGGCCGTGCTGGATGTCGGCGGCGGCGGGATTGTCGGCGAACGTCTGGTTCCCGGAACGCCTGGCATGCGCGACGATGCCGAGCTTTTCGCGCTTTCGCAGCGCTGGATACGCGAAGACACCGCCTTTCGTCATATTCACGACGTCGACGAAAGGATGAGCGGATGAGCCTTGTCGATACATCCGTTCTGCGCGGCCGGCGCAGCTTCCTGCACGTTCTCGGCGATGAAGGTTTCCGGCTGTTCTTCCCCTTGAGCGCCCTCTACGCGGCCGTCTGGCCGTTCCTGTGGGTGGTGGTCCATGGCTACGAACTTCCCGCGGTTGGGGCAATACCACCGAGCATCTGGCATGTGCACGAGATGATCATCGGAGCGTTCGGCGCTGCACTTCTGGGCTTCTTAACAACGGCCATCCCGGAATGGACGGACACGCCGCGCCTTCGCGGCAAGGCGCTCTATGCACTCGCGGCAATCTGGGGTGTTGCACGCATTTGCGGGCTGGTCGGCGCTGAGGGTGTTTTTTGGATAGGCGCCATCACGGATATTGTCTGGACCGGCTTTCTTGCGGCCTATGTGCTTCGCGTCAGCCTGGACAAGAAGAACAGCAGACTGACCGGTTTTATCCTTTGGCTTGCAGGCCTGTGGCTTTGCGAAACGGCAACGCGTTATGCCTTCGCCACCGGAAACGTGGAACATGCGCAGCTTTTCACCCACCTTTCGGGTTTCATCTTCCTCGGGCTGCTCGGTCTTGCTCTGGCACGCATCACAGTGCCCGTTACCAACGACATTCTGGATCCTTCGGGAGAGACATCCCCGTTCAGGCCGCATCCCGGGCGTCTCAATCTCGCCCCCGGTGTGATGACCATCCTGATCGCGGCGGAACTTTCCGGATTGTCCTCCGAGGTCACGGGATTTGTCTTCATCGCCGCCGGTGCGGCCTTTCTCGACCGCGTGGCCGAAGCTTTCGTCGGACGCGCTTTTTTCCGGGCTGAAATCGCAGTGCTGGCCGGATCAAGCGCGCTGGCAGGCATCGGCCTCATCGCGATCGGCTGCGCCCGGCTAGGGCTGCCGGTAATGGAAACCACCGGCCTGCACATAGCCCTGATGGGAGGGCTTGGCCTCGGCGTCATCGCGGTCTTCTGCATTGCCGGATTAAGACACACGGGTCAGCCGCTCGCATTCTCCGTGGCGACGAAGATTACAATCGCACTGATCGTCATCGCGATCGCAATCCGAACTCTTCCAGAATTCGGGATCGCGTCCGGGCTCGTCGGTCACCACCACGCAGTGGCGGCAATTTTCTGGGCCGGCGGCTTTCTGCTCTGGCTCAGGGTCTACTGGCCAGCGTTCGCCGATCCTGCAACACTCAACCAACATGATTGCTGAGAAGAACAATGACGACAATGGCAAGACTGCGCGCATGGCAGGGACCGGCGATTTTCAGCTATGGTTTCCGGCCCTTCTTCCTTTTCGGCGCGCTTGACGCCGCCCTGCTGATCGCACTCTGGGTGCCGTGGTATCTGGGCTTTATTCAAGTGCCGAGCATGTTCACGCCCGTCTCATGGCATGTGCACGAACTGCTTTACGGCTATGTTCCAGCGATCATCGCCGGCTTTCTTCTGACCGCCGTTCCCAACTGGACGGGCCGTCTGCCGGTGGTCGGCTGGCCGCTTGCGGGCCTGTTTGGCCTCTGGCTTGGCGCGCGGGTCCTCGTCGCCTTTTCGGCTTCGCTGACGCCCGCCCTTGTCTATCTCGCTGCCCTCGCTTTCCCGCTGGCGCTGATCGGGTTTCTGACGCGGGAAATTCTGGCCGGGCGTAACTGGCGGAACCTGAAGGTGGTCTTGGTTCTCACCCTTTTTACCACCACGCAGATCCTGTTTTACTACGAAAACAGCCGCTACGGCACGTCGGTCTATGCCGAACGCGCCGCGATCGCCCTCATCATCATGCTGATCCAGATCATCGGCGGCCGGGTGGTTCCAAGCTTCACCCGAAACTGGCTCAAGAAGCAGGGTTCTCCGGTTCTTCCGCCTGCTTTCGGCCAATTCGACCGGTTCGTGATGGTGATGAGCGCTGCCGGTCTCTGCGCATGGGTCGTGTTCCCTGCATTCGACATAGAAGAGCCGGTGCTGGGTTTGCTGCTGATGGCCATCGGTGCCTTCAACCTGTTCCGGCAATGGCGCTGGCGACCACTGAAAACCCTGGCTGAGCCGCTGGTCTTCATTCTGCATCTGGCGTTCCTGCCGGTCAGTCTCGGCTTCGTCTTCGCCGGCTATGCTGCCTTTACGGGCGATGGGGGCGCTGAAAGTGCGGCGATCCACTGCTGGACCGTCGGCGCCATCGGCGGCATGACGCTTGCAATCATGACCCGCGCCAGCCGCGGCCACACCGGCCATCCGCTGACGGCGCCGCCGGCAACGGCGGCAATCTATCTGGCGATCATGATCGCACTGGTCCTGCGTCTTGCGGCCGCTTTCAATCCCAACTGGACATTCACGCTGATGCCCTTCGCCGGTCTGGCGTGGGTTCTCGCCTTTGCCGGCTTCTGCGTGGTCTACGGACCAATGCTGCTCAGGCCTCGCGGCTGAAACGGTTACAGCCAGGCCATCGGATCGACGCCGATCAGCAGACGGTGTCCCTGCAACAGGAACCAGACATAGAAGGCCAGCCCAAGGCTGGTCCAGAGCCAGAAGTCTCGATCCATCCGCAGATGCGTGCGCCCTTCAATGAGCGCCAGAAATGGCACAACGGAGGTTTGCGCGCGCACCGTCGCCCACTCGCCATCGCCCAACCGGCGGCGCGCACGACGGTCGAGCACAGGTATTCCGGCAAGCGCGAGCAACCCCATGCCGCCAAACAGGATCAGCGACACGACATCCCCGTTCGGCGGAATATGGGCGAGCGACCAGATCAGAAAACCGATCAGCACGGGGTGGCGGGTTATGGCGGTGATCGGGCCATGCGCGCCCGCCTCGCCACTGCGCCGGAAGGTGATCGAAAGCCGGTTTTGCGCCGCAAGCCCGGCTGTGATGAACCAGAAGGCGAACGGCATCGCGATTACGGGCACAAGAGCCTGCCAGGGCGCTGGATACCAGAGATAAATCAACGGTGCCTGCCGGGCCGCGACGATGATCCAGACCAGAAGCAGGATCGACAGAAAAGAATAGGCGAAGAGATAGACAGGACGCCCTAGCAGGGCGATCAGCCTTGTCCGCACGGGGGGCGCCGGCGGAATGACATGGGCCAGCAGGAAAGCGAAAATCGCGAGCAGAAAATTCGTCATGTCTTGGTCCCGCCTTCGGACGAAATATAAGATTCATCTTCGGTATATGATAATACCGGCAACAGAGGAAATGCCCGGATGCGGAACGTCCTCTGCGTTCCGCCGCCACAGCATCCACGGAGTGCGTTCATGCGTCTGACAACCTTTTCCGATTATGCGCTGCGCGTATTGATGTACGCGGCATCCGCCGGCGACCGGCTGATCACCATCGAAGAGACGTCGACCGCCTATGCGATCTCGAAGACGCATCTGATGAAGGTCGTGAATGTTCTGACCAGACACGGATATCTGGTCAGCGTGCGCGGGCGCTCCGGCGGTTTCCGGCTGGCGCTGCCGCCCGAGCGGATCAATCTCGGTGCGGTCATTCGTGCAACGGAAGCCGATTTCGCGCTTGTCGAGTGCTTTGCGACCGGCAACCAGTGCGTGGTCACGAAAACCTGCAAGCTGCCGGCGATCCTGAACGAAGCGCTTATATCCTTCCTCACCGTTTTTGATCACTACACGCTCGCCGACATCGTGCTGTCGCCCCAGGTCTTCGGGCCGGGGTCACCGGCACGATCCTCTCCGCCATAAGGCGAGACGACAAGACAGATCCGTCTCGCCTCCTCTATGGCCAGCGTATGGCGGGAATGGCTCGCTTTCGATACGGCGCTGACGCCGCCAGATGCACATGTCGATCGCGCCTGGTGATGCGGTATCATGCCGGGCGCGAAAGCCACGCCCGGATCGTCATAGCGCAAGCCGTCCATCATCTCTTCATGCATCCCCATCATCGACTGTTCGTAGGCTTCGATCACCGTCAGAGTGCCAGCTCCGGAGCGCCTGCCCCCAGCTCGCCATCGCCTCCGTTCATATCCGCCAGAGCCAGCGGTCCGCGCGGAAAAAGGCGGCATGAAGACCCCAATAGACGGTCAAGAAAATCACCAGCGCCGAAGCAAGACCGAGTGGGACGCCGATGAGCGAACGCAGGGGCGAATGATCTACGAAGGTTACGGATGGGCAAGAAAAGCCGCTTCGAGTCCATGCAACGTTCGACCTTGTGAAACCCGTTCCTGGCATGGCTGGCATCGCCACGTCTCGCTCGTCATGCTCGCCTTCGCCATGATGGCCACCATCCGCCATCATGCCAACGCCGCGCCACCCCCAAAAACGGTGCGTCGCATCGCCAACCGCCTCGCGCGTCAGCAAATCCGACCCGCACACATCATCTCATGGTCGCTCTGGCGACGAGCCCATATCAAATCAAAATCGCAACTGTAATGCTAACATCAGACACTTCGCCGCACCGGCTCCCACGCCAGCCCACTTGACTTTGATCGATTGCGAGGACACACCTTATCACTATGAACTATACGAGTTTCCATCTCCGCTCCCAACGGGTTCGCCTTAACGTAGGCAAATAGCCCCCGGCCTGGTCGCGTCGCGCCCCGGTCGCGGGGCACGGGCATTTTGCCACCGGGCGCTCGAAACAGCGCCTGTCAAGCGACACAAATCCCTAGATAGCAGAGATAACGCCCGCACTCGCGGCCTTCATTTTGCTGATGATCTCAGCAAGGAGACAGACTGCGCCTTCAAACCAAAAGAAACTGCGCAAACCTGCAATTGTTCTGACGAAAACCGACCACAAGCGCCTTCTGCTTCTTGCCGAACGCTTTGCCGAGCAGAATGCTGGCCTTGCCGATTTTCTTCTCAGCGAACTCGAACGCGCTCGTATTGTTGAAGACGAACGCATTGCTACTGATGTGGTGCGCCTGCCACCGAAGTGCGGCAAAGATATCGAGGCGTCAGCGTGATCATGCCAGATAAGGGGAATGTCGAGGGCCTTGTCGGCTATGCCCGGCGTAACTTCATGGTCCCCATCCCGCAGTTTGCGACCTGGGATGCTTTCAATGCCTTTCTGGAAGAACAGTGCCGGAAGCGCCAATGTGACAGGCTGCGCGGTGAGAGCGAGACGATCGGTGAACGACTGCAGCGCGATCTGGCTGCCATGCAGTCCTTGCCAGCGTCGCCATTTGACGCCTGCGACCAAGCCAGCGCCAGGGTGACGGCCCAGTCTCTCGTTCGCTACAAGACGAACGACTATTCCGTGCCCGTCGCCTATGGCCACAATGGAGACCAAATACGACCTTGCAACTTTTCTAACCAACTATAAGGAACTCGCGCCTGCGATCGGAAGATCGCATACCGCCTGCATCTCGCTCAAAATATGGCACAACTGATGAAATGCCTCCTGATGAGGCGACGATCTGCGCCAAGAAGCGTATATGGTTCGTTGTGGCGCGCGGCCGGAGATGCTCACAATTTTTACATTAGGAAAGGTACTTAGCCGGGGAGAGGCTAACGAAGGAACCATACTAGCCCCCCCTTTCATTGAAACGAGCGCACCGATTGTTTCGAGACTCAACCCTCTGATTTCGGTGCGACAAGCATTGTAGTCGTGCTGTGTCGTGCGTATCGCTGCAGGTAGCGTATCTTCGCTATAACCCTCGCCGTCTGCCATCGTCATAAACTCAGATGCATCAAGATCCTGAACGTTTATTGATGTCTTTGCCGCAAGCGGATGAGCTACGTTGGCGATCAAATCAAAGCGCTCGGTGAACAGAGGTTTTGTTTCCAGATCCGCATTGTCAGCGAAACAGCAAGATAACATCATGTCAATTTCACTTCCGCGCAGACGTTGGGTGACCCCTTCGGTCTTGCCTTCCAGGAGATCAATTCTGACATCAGGAAAGTTTGCCTCGAACAGATTTACGACGTGAGGCAAAACATAGGCACCGATCGTTGAGATCGCGCCAAGTTTAAGGTGCCCTCCGAAGGGCCGGCTCGTCTTCACGGCGAGTAGGTCAAGTTTACCAACCACCCCGAGGACATCCTGAATGTGAGACAAGAGAACCTCACCTTCCAGGGTCGCCTTCACCTGCTGGCTGGACCGTTCGAATAAGGTCGTGCCAAGAGCTTCCTCGACCTTGCGAACCTGATGGGAGAGGCCCGACGGGCTTATCCCTAACTCCCGCGCAACGACCCTAAAGCTGGAGCGCTTCCAGACGGTCGTAACAAGGAGAAAATCCCGTATCGAGACCGCCGATAGCTTGTTCGATATGATCGTTCGATCTGTTCTATTCATTCGACTTGTCCAAACGCCACCTCATCTCCTATCCGAAAAAACATGATAGTACTAGTCATGATATTCAGAACCATGCTGGCTCATGACTTTGCCTTGCAGACAGAACTGATCGGTAGGGGGCAGCATGACCACGATTTTCTTGAAATCCACTTTCGAAGAGCCATCCGAGACGGTTCGGGCTGCCGCGCTCCGTGGAGAAGTCGCCATCACAGAGCAAGCCGATCTCACGGCCGAGATTCTCATGTCGCACAAGGGGCTGATCACCGGTAATTAGCTCGACCAGAATGCCATGCTGGCGCTCAAGGATGCGCTCGCGTCTTTTCTCGATCACGGTGGGCGCTGGTTCATCAACGGCCATATGGCGCGTCCGCTGGTTGATGGCATCGGTCAGTATCGTTCGATCGTCGCACCAAAACGACAAAATTTAGATCTGTCGTCGATCAATCCTCATTCGCTCTATGACGGTATCGACCTGAAGAAGATCGAGACCAACAGGGGCGTCGCGGGTTTCTACGGACGCGGCTGCAATCCGCCACCGGAGGGCGCGGTGGCCGTCAATGGGCTGGGTCCCACGCAAGTCCCGGTCGATTGGGTGTGGGCAAGGCCGCGGGGTGGCCGGTTCTTCTCCCATGCCGGCAATGACCTCGGCACGATCGGGCTTGAATGGAATCTCGCCCCGGACCTGACGCGGCGCATTATCAACTGGGCAAACGGCGGTTCCTGCCTCTCCTCGAATTGCTTCGCGCTGACACTGCCGCTCGAAGACTTGCCGCTGACCAGGGCCGAGAGCTATGGCGGCGCGCGCGATACAGGCAGGGTGGGCCCACGCATCGTCGCGTCGAGTTCCGGAACCTACTATCATATCCATAGTCTGGAAGGGTCGGCCTATACCGGTATTTTCGATGTCATCTGCGCACCCGAGGACCTCGTTAACGTACTGCGCCCCCAGGATATCCTCTGGGTGCCATGCCGAACCCCGGCCCAGCGCATGATCAAGCAGAGGGCTGTCATCGCGCGCCAGCTTGATGCCGGCGGCACGGTGATCGCGTTGTGAGAAAGCCAGTCGGAATTATGGCTTCCTGCGGTCCATTTCACCAGAACGCCGACAAATTGGTGGTGGTGGCTCACCCCTGGGGCTGATCTCGGGGTCGAACTGACCGATCAGGCTAAGACACACCCATTGATGCGCCACATCGGCAAGCAGGACGTGACCTGGCATCTGCACGGCTGGTTCACGCCACCGGAAGGCGCACCGGTTCTGGCTCGCGACGGCGAGGGGCGCGCCATCCTCTACATGGACACGATTTCGACGGCCGGCACGATGGTCATCTCCTCGCTCGACCCGATGTTCCATCACGGTTCACGCTTCATGCCTGCAACGACCCGCTTCCTCGACCGCTTTGCACCCAATCTGAGGGCCTGTGCGAATGCTTGACACGATTTCCCGTCAATGGCGGTCACCTGTCGTCGGCATTAATGCGATCGATAGTTGTCTGGCAGCAGCTTTCCCGATGGCGCCGCTGTTCGAAATTCCTTTCCACATTGTCCGATTTGTTCGACTTGATACGACGCCTTCCCCTTTGTACAAAAAAACATGAGTATTATTATCATGAATAATGGGACAACCGATGACTTTGAAACTGCGCCTGTCTGCCGCCTTTTTCCTTCTCGCCCTTTCGCCGGCGCCGCTCCTTGCTGATCCCGTCACCTTCAAGGATGTTACGGGCGCGGAGATTACGCTGCCCGGCCCAGCGAAGCGGATCGTAACGCTGCCGCAGCCCGGTGCCGCGACTGTCATTGCGGTGGACGGCTCCTCGGAGCACCTGGTCGGCATGAATCCTGTTTCGCGCAAGGCCTTCGAAACAGGTCTTCTCAAAAAGATGTTCCCGGATGCCGCGTCCATCGAGAGTGGCATTGTCGCGGAGGGCGGCAACGGGTGGATGCCGAATGTCGAGGCGATCGCTGCGCTGAAGCCGGACCTCGTCATCCAGTGGGGCGGACGTGGCGACGAACTGGTGGCCCCCCTGCGCAATGCCGGTATTCCCGTCGCGCTGATGGTCGGTGGCGGCAATGGTGGCACGGAGGAACTGGCGCGGGAGAATATCCGCCTCGTCGCCAATATCCTTGGCAAGCAAGACAAGGCGGAGGCGTTGTTCAAATGGCGTGACGCGGTGATCGACGAGATCAAGGCGACGCTTGCCGCGCATCAGGACGCCACCAGACCGAGAATCCTGCACCTGCGATCCTCCAAGAGCAAGTTCACGGCGACCGGTGAGAAGAGCTACCAGAACTTCTACATCACATTGGTGGGCGGCGAAAATGTCGCCGCAGGTCTTGGCGTCCGGGCCGAGGTCAATGCAGAGCAGATCGCGGCCTGGAACCCCGACCTTATCATGCTGACGGCGCACGAAGCCGACGCCGGCCGCGAAACGATCCTGGAGGATGCAATCCTGTCGCAGACAGCCGCGGCAAAGGCTGGTCGCGTCTACAAGACGCCGAACGGCGGTTATGTCTGGGACAGCGCCAGCCATGAAAGCCCCTTCACCTGGATGTGGCTCGCCAATCTCGCCCATCCGGACCTCTTCCATTTCGACCTGCGCACCGAGGTGAAGAGCGGCTTCGAGCAGCTCTATAACTATACGCCCACCGATGAAGAGATCGATGCCGTGCTGAAGCTCGAACTCAACAAGGGTGCCGCCAACTACGAGCAGTTTGCCCGCAAATGACGTCCGCCCTGACCGAGGCCCGGCTTTCGAACGGGCAGGCGGCTGGCGGCGCCCTTCACTGGCTGTCGCTCGTGCTTGTCCTTGCGGTGGCGGCTTTCGTCTCCGCCGCCACCGGGCGGTTCCACATACCGCTTGCCGACGTATGGCAGATTCTCGGCCGCTGGCTTTCCAGCATGGCCGCACCGGAAACGATGGAAGAGCGCATACTCATCAATGTGCGCCTGCCGCGGATCCTGCTCGCAGCGATCGTCGGAGCGGGACTTGCGCTCTGCGGTGCGGCCCTGCAGGCGCTCTTTCGCAATCCGCTCGTCTCGCCCCGTGTCCTGGGTCTTTCCTCCGGCGCGGCACTGGGCGGCACGCTGACCCTGCTCGTCGGAGGCAGTGCCGCGATGCTGTTTGCGGCCACCTTCGCCTCGGCGCTTACGGCGCTGGTCCTGGTGGCGGTGATTTCGCATATGGCAGGGCGTTCGATCCTTTCCATCGTCCTGGCCGGCATCGTCATAGACGCATTGTTTTCCGCCATGATCTCGCTCACGCAATATGTCGCCGATCCGGAGACCTCGCTTCCCGCCATCGTCTTCTGGCTGATGGGCAGCTTTTCCTCGTCAAGCTGGCAAAAAGTCGGTGAGCATGGTCCGGTCATCCTCGTCGCCATCGCGCTTCTCTATCGCCTGCGTTTCCGCATCGCGGTGCTCTCGATGGGGGAAGAGGAGGCGCGGTCCTTCGGCGTCAATGTCGGCTTCTCGCGCTGGCTTGTCTTTGCGGTCATCTCGGTGATCATCGGCGGTTGCGTTGTGGTTTCCGGCGTCATCGGCTGGGTCGGCCTCGTCATTCCCCATGCCGCGCGCCTGCTCGTCGGCGAAAGCCATCGCCGCTTCCACGGTACGGCGGCGCTGCTCGGCGCCAGCTTCATGGTGACGGTCGATACGCTCGCCCGCACCGTGACGAGCGCGGAACTGCCGCTCGGTATCCTGACGGCGGTCATAGGCGCACCCGTCTTCATCTATCTCCTGTGCACGCGCCAGACGCAGGGAGGCCCTGCCCGATGATCACACTCAAGGATGCCGGCCTTCGAAGGGGTGAGCGCTGGATCTTCCGCCATGTCAGCTTCAAGCTGGCGGAGGGTGAGGTGCTGGCGATCCTCGGCCGTAACGGACGGGGCAAGACGACGCTGCTGCGCACCTTGCTCGGTTCGCTGACATTGACCGAGGGTGAGCGCACCATGCCGGCGCTCGTCGGCTACGTGCCGCAGTTGCAAAGTGGCGGCGAGCAGCATCGCTGCCTCGATATCGTGACGATGGGACGGGCCGGGCGGCTCGGGCTTTTCGGCCTGCCGGGCAAGCAGGACGAGGCGGCGGCGCTCTCCGCGCTCGCGGCCGTGGGCGCCGAGTGTTTCGCCGGGCGGCCCTTCGGCCAGCTTTCCGGCGGCGAGCGGCAGGTTGTGCTGCTTGCCCGGGCGCTGGCGACGGAAACGAAAGTACTGGTGCTCGACGAGCCAGCCGCCTCGCTCGACCTCGCCAATCAGGACCTTCTGCTCGGAGTCCTCATGCGCCTGCGGCAGGCGCGCGGCCATACGATCATCTTTACGACCCACCATCCGCAGCACGGCCTGTTCCTTGCGGACCGGGCGCTGATGATGCATGCCGGAGACGAGGTCCGCTATGGCCAAGCCTCCGCGATGATGACGGACGGAGAACTCGCCCGTCTCTACGGCGTGCCGTTTGCCCGCCATACTCCCGGCCCCGGCCGGCCAGATGTCGTTTCCCCGATCTTCGGGGAGGCGGCCCTTCCATCATAACCGCAAGACAGGAGCCAATCTTGGATACGATCACCTATCTCGAAAACGGCGAAACCTTCACCGTCAGCTTTGCCGAACTACTGAACTATCACGGCACCACCTTTCCGGGCGGCGTGGCGCATGGCCTGAAAGTGATGCAACGCGCCTTTCCGCTGCTCGACGAGGGCCGCCCGATCGAGCGCCGCGAGGTGCGCATCGATACGGCGTTTCCCGGCCCCGGCGGCCGCGACGCCATCGAATTCGTCACGCGCGCCCTGACGGACGACCGCTACACGGTTGACCGGTCGCTCGGTTGGGATGGCATCGAGGAAAGCCCCAAGGGCAAATACTACTTCCGCTTCACCTATCGGGGTACCGTCGTTGAGGTGACGATCCGTCCCGGCCATGTCCGCCCCGAGTTTATCACGCTGGCTCGCAAGGAGGACAGGACAGCCGAAGACGAGATACAGCTTGCCGCGTTGAAGCGCGAAATGGGTGATCGTCTGGTGCCACTCTCTCCCGAGGATGTCTATGACGCCAAGGTCAGCCGTGCCTGAGCA
>NZ_CP066786.1:4147500-4374534 GCF_016598595.1 Martelella lutilitoris | reverse complement strand
TTGCCCATGATCTCGTTTTCCATGGCCAGCGAGAACTTCAGGTTTGTCAGAAGCTTGCCGACATTCGGGCATTCGTCGGCAAAGCCCTTGCGGGTCACGGTGCGGACAATGCCCTCGCCGCCGAAGAAGTCCTCGCCGCCGGTCAGGTATTTCAGCGAATAGGTGGCGTTCATCGGATGGGGTTCCCAGCCGAGGAAGACGATCGGCTGTTCCTGGCGGTATTTGCGGCCGACCATGGCGAGCATGCCCTGCTCGGAGCTTTCGACAACCTCGAAATCCTTCAGGCCGAACTTGTTCTCGTCGATCAGCGAGACGAGATAGGCATTGCCCTCATTGCCGGGCTCGATACCGTAAATCTTGTTGTCGAGCTCTTCGCCGAACTTGGCGATGTCGGCATAGGTCGTCAGGCCCTTGTCGTAGGTGTAGGTCGGCACGGCGAGCGTGTATTTGGTGCCTTCCAGATTGGTGGCGACGACGTCGATCTCGCCCTCATCAATATAGGGGGTAATGGCGCTCGTCTGGGCCGGCATCCAGTTGCCGAGGAACACGTCGACATCGTCGCTCTTCAGCGAGGCGAAGGTGACCGGAACGGACAGGACCTTGACGTCGACCTTGTAGCCGAGACCTTCGAGCAGGTGCTTGGCCGTCGCGGTCGTGGTGGTGATGTCCGTCCAGCCGACATCGGAGAAGCTTACGCTGTCGCAGGCCGTTTCCTGGGCTGATGCGGCGCCGGCGGAAAGGGTTGTCGCGGCGGCAAGAGCGGCGAGGATCATTCGGAAGTTATCAGACATGTCAGCGTTCCTTTCGGGTCCGTTGCAAGATTGCCATTGCGCCTTGACCGGCGCGGCGAAAAACTGTTGGCTTCTTTGATTGATCAGTCAATCAATATAACATATGTTAATTCCTGTAAACGGCGAAGCAGGCAAAGTTGCATATTTCTTCGCCACCAAACGTCTCTGAGCATTTTTTCAGCGGGTTGAGCCGATGCCGAAAACCGGAATGGAAACGATCCGACGCGATGCCCTTGTCAGGGCCGCGATCGAGGAAGTCGGCGAAGTCGGCATGGTCGAGGTCACGGTCGCGAAGATCGCGAAGCGGGCGGGCGTCTCGCCTGCGCTCGCGCATCATTATTTCGGCTCCAAGGACAAGATATTGTTCGCGGCCATGCGGCGCATCCTTGATGAGTTCGGAGCCTCGGTCAAGGCCCGCTACAAAAGCGCCCATACGCCGGAGGAGAGGCTTGTCGCCATCATCGAGGCGAGTTTCGGTCCCGACCAGTTTGACCCCGCCGTCGTTGCCGCCTGGCTTGCCTTCTATGTGCAGGCACAGCGCAAGGGCGATGCCAGCCGGCTTCTTTCGATCTATGAAGCGCGGCTGCGCTCCAATCTCGTCTTCGCGCTTCGCCAGCGCGTCAGCCGTGAGGCGGCCCATCGCATCGCCACCGGCCTCGGCTCGATGATCGACGGGTTCTACCTGCGCGCGGCGCTGAAGGATTTCAGCACCACGCGCAAGGGCGCTATCGAAATGACCAGGGAATATCTCGAACTCACGCTTGCCAAGGAGATGTCCAAATGACCGCGCGGCCGAACATTCTCGTTCTGATGGTCGATCAGCTCGCCGGGACCCTGTTTCCCGATGGCCCGGCCGATTTCCTGCACACGCCGAACCTGAAGAAGCTGGCGGATCGCTCGACGCGGTTTCAGAACGCCTATACCGGCTCGCCGCTCTGCGCCCCGGCGCGCGCCTCTTTCATGAGCGGGCAGTTGCCGCGCCGCACCCGCGTCTATGACAATGCGGCGGAGTTCTCGCCCGATATCGTCACCTATGCCCATCATCTGCGCCGCGCCGGCTATCAGACGTCGCTCGCCGGCAAGATGCACTTCGTCGGCCCCGATCAGCTTCACGGTTTCGAGGAACGGCTGACGACAGACGTTTACCCCGCCGATTACGGCTGGACGCCGGATTACGGCAAGCCGGGCGAACGTATCGACTGGTGGTATCACAATATGGGTTCGGTCACGGGTGCGGGCATTGGCGAGATCACCAACCAGCTCGAATATGATGACGAGGTCGCCTATGAGGCGGTGCGCAAGGTCTATGATCTCGGCCGCCGCAAGGATGACCGGCCCTTCATGCTGACCGTCTCCTTCACCCATCCGCACGATCCTTACGTGGCGCGGAAGAAGTACTGGGACCTCTACGAGGATTGCGACCATCTGGAGCCGGAGGTCGGCCCGATCGACTACGCGGCGCAGGACGGCCATTCGAAGCGGATCTTCGATGCCAATGATTTTCGCAGTTTCGATATCACCAAGGAGGACATCCGCAGGGCGCGGCGCGCCTATTTCGCCAATGTCTCCTATATCGACGACAAGATCGGCGAGATCCTCGAGGCGCTGGACGGCGTCGGGCTTTCCGAAGACACCGTCATCGTCTTCCTCTCCGACCATGGCGACATGCTGGGCGAGCGCGGCCTGTGGTTCAAGATGAGCTTTTACGAGGGCTCGTCGCGCGTGCCGCTGATGATTGCAGCGCCGGGCATGGAACCGGGCCTCGTCAGGACGCCCGCCTCGACCGTCGACATCGCCGCGACGCTCGCCGATCTCGCGCGGGTCGACATGGCAAGCGTTGCGCCGTGGACCGACGGAGAAAGCCTTGTTCCCGTAGCAGCCGGGCAGGAGCGAAAAATGCCGGTGCGCATGGAATATGCGGCCGAAGCCTCGGAAGCGCCGCTGGTTTCCATCCGTGAGGGCCGGTTCAAGTATAATCATTGTGAGCTCGACGCGCCGCAACTCTTCGACCTTGAGGCCGACCCGCACGAGCTGACCAACCTCGCAGACGATCCCGCCCATGCCGAAACCGCTGCCGCCTTCGCGGCAAAGGTGCGGGAATACTGGGACATGGCGGCCTATGATGCCGAAATCCGCGAAAGCCAGGCGCGCCGCCACATCGTCTATGAGGCGCTGCGTCAGGGCGACTATCACCCCTGGGACCATCAGCCGATGAAGGACGCCTCCGAGCGCTTCATGCGCAACCACATGGACCTCAACATTCTGGAGGCCAGCCAGCGCTGGCCGCGCGGCGAATAGGGCGTTCTCGTCCTCAAAACCAACGAACGCGAAAGCGGAGAGCAACAATGCACGAAAAAGCCAGCCATTTCATCGACGGCGACTATGTCGAGGATACCGACGGCCGGGCCTTTGACAGCATCAACCCGGCAACCGGCGAGGTGATCGCGACGCTGCATGCGGCAACGCCGGCGATCATCGAACGCGCCATGGTGGCCGCCGAGCGCGCCCAGCGCGAATGGGCGGCGTGGCTACCGGTCGAGCGCGCCCGCGTGCTGCGAAAGGCGTCCGACCTGATGCGCGAGCGCAATGACGCACTGGCGAAGCTCGAGACGCTCGACACCGGCAAGGCCATTCAGGAAACGCTGGTCGCCGATCCTGCCTCCGGCGCGGATGCGCTCGAATGGTTTTCGGCCCAGGCCGCCGGCCTTTCCGGTGAAAGCGTGCCGCTTGCGGAAGGCTTTGCCTATACCAGGCGCGAGCCGCTTGGCGTCTGCGTCGGCATCGGCGCATGGAACTATCCGATCCAGATTGCCGCGTGGAAGGCCGCGCCCGCGCTTGCCTGCGGCAATGCCATGGTGTTCAAGCCCTCGGAAATGACGCCGCTTTCAGCCCTGAAGCTTGCCGAAATCCTGATGGAGGCCGGCGCGCCGAAGGGGCTTTTCAACGTGGTGCAGGGCTTTGGCGATGTGGGGGCGGCCCTTTCCACCCACGCAAAGACCGCCAAGGTGTCGCTCACCGGTTCGGTCCCCACCGGCGGCAAGGTCTATGCCGCCGCTGCTTCCGGCATGCGCCACGCCACGATGGAGCTTGGCGGCAAATCGCCCATGGTTGTCTTCGAGGATGCCGATCTGGAAGACGCGATCGGCGGCGCAATGCTCGGCAATTTCTATTCGACCGGCCAGATCTGCTCCAACGGCACCCGCGTCTTCGTGCAGAAATCCATTCTGGAGGCGTTTCTTTCCCGGCTTGTCGAGCGCACGAAGACAATCCGCCTCGGCGATCCGCTCGATCCCGAGACCCATCTCGGCCCGCTGATTTCCGAGGAGCAGCGCCGCAAGGTGCTGTTCTATATCGAGGCGGGAAAGAGCGAGGGCGCACGGCTTGTGACCGGCGGCGGCACTCCCGAAGGCGAGGCCTTTGCCAGAGGCGCCTATATCGAGCCCACCGTCTTCGCCGATGTCACCGACGACATGACGATCGCGCGCGAGGAGATTTTCGGGCCGGTGATGAGCGTGCTCGCCTTCGAAACGGAAGAGGAAGCGATCGCCCGCGCCAATGACACGCCCTTCGGCCTTGCCGCCGGCGTCTTCACCCGCGATCTCGCCCGGGGCCACCGCGTCGCGGACGCGCTTCAGGCCGGCATCTGCTGGATCAACACCTACAATCTGACCCCGGTCGAAATTCCCTTCGGCGGCGTCAAGCAATCGGGCTTCGGCCGGGAAAATGGCCGCGCGGCGATGGAATTCTATTCGCAGCTGAAGACCGTGCAGGTGGCGCTCGGCAAGGTCGACAGTCCGTATTGAGCGGGGGACCGGGCCTTGATCAGTTGCGCCTCATGCGATGGCTGATGAAAGCAAGACCTTCGCTTCCGGTGTCATCCTCGGGCTTGACCCGAGGATCCAGGCGCAAGGGGAGAGGCTTCATGGATCTTCGGGTCAAGCCCGAAGATGACGCAAGGGGGATAGGGGGGAGTTCAACGCCGGCTGGTCGCGAGCGGAGTAGGCGGGTTTTGCTGTGAAATACCCTAGCGGAACAGCCGGTACGCGTCTCGTATGGAACGGTGATTAGATCCTCGGGTCAAGCCCGAGGATGACGCAGAGAGGAGGGAGAGGGTGTCAGGTAGCGAGGGGGCGGTTAAACGCCGCAAGCGGCGCCTCGTAAGATAATTGCCCGCCGCGGCAATGAAAGGTTCGAAATTGACTGAAGCAGATTTTGTCATTGTTGGTTCCGGTTCGGCAGGTTCGGCCATGGCCGCACGGCTGTCGGAAGACGGCAAGCATTCCGTTCTGGTGCTGGAATTCGGCGGGACCGATATCGGTCCCTTCATCCAGATGCCGGCCGCCCTTTCCTACCCGATGAACATGAAGCGCTATGACTGGGGTTTTGTATCCGAGCCGGAACCGCATCTCGGCAATCGCCGTCTGGTGACCCCGCGCGGCAAGGTGATCGGCGGCTCGTCCTCGATCAACGGCATGGTCTATGTGCGCGGCCACGCGCGCGACTATGACCACTGGGCGGAATCGGGTGCGAGCGGCTGGGCTTACGCGGATGTGCTGCCCTATTTCAAGCGCATGGAGCACTGGCATGAGGGCGGCCATGGCGGCGATCCGTCGTGGCGGGGCAAGGACGGTCCGCTGCATGTGACGCGCGGCCCGCGCAGGAACCCGCTGTTCCATGCCTTTGTCGAGGCGGGCAGACAGGCGGGCTTCGAGACGACCGGGGATTACAACGGCGAGAAACAGGAAGGCTTCGGGCCGATGGAGCAGACGGTGTGGAAGGGCAGGCGCTGGTCGGCGGCTAATGCCTATCTGAAGCCGGCGCTCAAGCGACAGAACCTCGACCTCATCCGCTGCTTCGCCCGCAAGGTGATCATCGAGGATGGCCGCGCCGTCGGCGTCGAGGTGGAGCGCGGCGGCCGGATCGAGACAATCCGCGCGCGCCGCGACGTCATTCTGGCGGCGTCCTCGATCAACACGCCGAAAATGCTGCTTCTTTCCGGCATCGGTCCGGCAGCCGAGCTTGCCGAGCACGGCATTCCGCTCGTCGCCGACCGGCCCGGCGTCGGCAAGAACCTGCAGGACCATCTGGAAGTCTATATCCAGCAGGCCAGCACCCAGCCAATCACCCTCTACAAGCACTGGAACATCTTCGGCAAGGGGCTTGCGGGCGCGCAATGGCTGTTCTTCAAGAACGGCATCGGCGCCTCCAACCAGTTCGAGAGCGCCGCCTTCGTGCGCTCCCGTCCGGGCGTCGACTATCCGGATATCCAGTATCATTTCCTGCCGATGGCGGTGCGCTATGATGGCACCGCGCCGGCTGAAGGCCACGGTTTCCAGGCTCATGTCGGGCCGATGCGCTCGCCCTCGCGCGGGGAAATCACGCTGAAGAGCGACAACCCGCGGGAAGCGCCGAAGATCGTCTTCAACTATATGAGCCACGAGAAGGATTGGGCCGATTTCCGCCGCTGCGTGCGCCTCACCCGCGAGATTTTCGCGCAAGCCGCGTTCGACCCCTATCGCGGCAAGGAGATCCAGCCGGGCAGCGATGTTCAAAACGACGACGAGATCGACGGCTTCATCCGCGAACATGCCGAAAGCGCCTACCACCCTTGCGGCACGGCGAAGATGGGCCGCGCCGATGACAAGATGGCGGTGGTCGATCCGGAATGCCGGGTGATCGGCGTCGAGGGCTTGAGGGTCGCCGACAGTTCGGTCTTCCCGCGCATCACCAACGGCAATCTCAACGCGCCGTCGATCATGGTCGGCGAAAAGGCGAGCGACCATATCCTGGGCCGCCAGCCGCTCGCGCCTGAAAATGCCGCGCCCTGGCTCAATCCGCGCTGGGAAACGTCAGACCGTTGAGACTTGCCGGCAAGTTCAGTTGCCGGCTGCCATTTTCGCCTGTTTGGCGGCAAGGCGCGCGCGGATGCTTTCGACATCGGCGCGCGGCGTCGCCTTGAACAGCGTCTGGGTATATGCGTGCTGCGGATCGGTGAACACCTGATCGCGCGAGCCGCGCTCCACGACTTCGCCGAAATACATCACCATGATCTCGTCGCAGATATAGCGCACCACGGAAAGGTCGTGGCTGACGAAGATATAGGTGAGGTTGAACTCATCCTGCAGGTCGGCAAGCAGGTTCAGGATCTGGGCCTGGACCGACAGGTCGAGCGCGGAAACCGGTTCGTCCAGCACCAGCAGGGACGGGTTGAGGATCAGCGCGCGGGCAATGGCGATGCGCTGGCGCTGACCGCCGGAAAACATGTGCGGATAGCGGTCGAAGTGCTCCGGCCCGAGGCCAACCTTCTTCAACAGGTCCTGCGCCCTGTCGCGCCGGTCCGTTGCCGAATAATCGGTGTTGAGCAGAAGCGGCTCCATCAGAACGTCGCCCACCTTCTGGCGCGGATTGAGCGAGCCATAGGGGTTCTGGAACACGATCTGCACCTTGCGGCGCTGCTCCGGCGTCGGCCGCGTGCCGGAAATGTCGACCTTCTGGCCTTCGATCGTCAGTTCGCCGTCCGTCTGCGCATCGATCATGGTGATGATGCGGGCAAGGGTGGACTTGCCGCAGCCCGATTCCCCCACGAGCGCCAGCGTCTTGCCGCGCTCGACGGAGAAATCGACGCCCTTCAGCGCCCGAACCGTGCGCGCCTTGTGGAACATGCCGCCCGGCACGATGTAGTCGCGGACGATGTTCTTTCCCTCTGCGACGATCTCGCTCACAGCGTTTCTCCCGTAAAGTCGGCCGAATAGTCGATGGTCGGCAACCGGTCGCCGGTGGCATTTTCCGGCAGGGCGGACAGCAGTGCCCGGGTATAGGCATGCTTCGGGTTTTCAAACAGCGACAGCACGTCGGCCTCTTCCATCTTGCGGCCCTTGTACTGCACCACCACCCGGTCTGCGGTCTCGGCAACGACGCCCATGTCGTGGGTGATCATGATCATCGCCATACCGGTTTCCGCCTGCAGGCGGGCAAGCAGCTCGAGGATCTGCTTCTGGATGGTCACGTCGAGCGCCGTGGTCGGCTCGTCGGCGATCAGCAGTTTCGGCGAGCAGGCCATGGCGATCGCGATCATGATGCGCTGGCACTGGCCGCCGGACATCTGGTGCGGATAGGCCTTCAGCCGGTCTTCCGGGTTCGGCAGGCCGACGGCTTCCAGCAGTTCGACGGCGCGCCTGTGGCGGGCCTTCGTGTCGAGATCGGTATGCTGTTTCAGCACTTCCTCGATCTGGAAACCTGCGGTGAAGCACGGATTGAGGCTGGCGATCGGCTCCTGGAAGATCATCGAGATGTCGCGTCCGATGATCTTGCGCCGTTCCTTGGCCGGCATGTTGACGATGTCGCGGCCCTCGAAGGCGATGCGGTCGGCCGTTACGCGCGCCGTTGTCGGCAGGAGCCCCATCACGGCGAGCATGGCCACCGACTTGCCGGAGCCGCTCTCGCCGACAATGGCGAGCACCTCGCCGCGGTCGATGCGATAGGAAGCATTGTGCAGCACCGTGGTCTCGCCCGCTGCGGTCGGAAAGCTGACGGAAAGGTTTTGAACGTCGAGTAGCGGTTCCATGTCTCTAGCTCCGCTTCAGCTTGGGATCGAGCGCATCGCGCAGACCATCGCCGACGAGGTTGATCGCCAGCACGGTGATCAGGATGGCAAGGCCGGGGAAGGTGACAACCCACCAGGCGCGCAGGATGAATTCCCGCGCTTCGGCTAGCATCGTGCCCCATTCCGGCGTCGGCGGCTGGGCGCCCATGCCGAGAAAGCCAAGCGCTGCCGCTTCGAGAATGGCGTTGGAGAACGAAAGCGTCGCCTGCACGATCAACGGCGCCAGGCAGTTCGGCAGGATGGTCTTGAACATCAGCCGGAAATTGCGGGCGCCGGCAACGCGGGCGGAGACGACATATTCGCGTTTCGCTTCCGCCATCACCGCCGCGCGGGTGAGCCGGGCAAAATGCGGCTGCAGCACGAGCGCGATCGCGATCATGGCGTTGAACAGGCCGGGGCCAAGCACGGCGACCAGAACCAGCGCCAGAAGCAACGGCGGGAAGGCGAGGATCACGTCCATGACACGCATGATCGCCACATCGACCCAGCCCCTGAAGAAACCGGCGACAAGGCCGAGCGTGATGCCAAGGAGCAGCGCGATCGAGACGACGATCATGCCGATTGCCAGCGAATAGCGCGACCCATAGATGAGGCGCGATAGGATATCGCGGCCGACTGCGTCGGTTCCGAGCGGGAATTCAAGCGTGCCGCCCTCCTGCCAGAAGGGAGGGGTGAGGAACATGTCGCGATATTGTTCGATCGGGTTATGCGGCGCGAGCAGCGGCGCGAAGATCGCCACCAGCACCAGAAGAATGAGAATGACGAGACCCACGACGGCACCCTTGTTCTGGCTGAAATAGTGCCAGAACTCGGAAAGCAACTGCAGGCGAATATTTCGTTTTTGGACCGGCTGGCCCAGCGTGCTGTCTGACATGGCTGAGCTCCTACTGGTGACGGATACGGGGGTTGATCAGACCGTAGAGCAGGTCGACCACGAGATTGACGAACATGACGAGGGCGGCAATCAGCACCAGCCCGCCTTGCACGACCGGATAGTCGCGCCGGGAGATCGAATCGATCATCCACTTGCCGATGCCCGGCCAGGAGAAGATCGTCTCCGTCAGGATCGCGCCGGCCATCAGCATGCCGATCTGCAGACCGATCGTGGTGATGACCGGGATCATCGCGTTTCTGAGCGCATGAACGCCGATGACGCGCTTTGCCGAAAGCCCCTTGGCGCGCGCCGTACGCACATAGTCCTCGCCGAGCACTTCCAGCATGGCCGAGCGCGTCTGCCGCGCGATGACGGCGAGCGGAATGGTGGCCAGCACGATTGACGGCAGGATCAGATGCGAGAGCGCGGAGGTAAACGCGCCTTTTTCGCCCGAAAGCAGCGAGTCGATCGTCATGAAGCCGGTCACCGAAGGGAAATAGTAGAGAAGCGAGATCCGGCCGGAGACCGGCGTCCAGCCGAGAATGCCGGAAAACAGAATGATCAGCAGCAGGCCCCACCAGAAGATCGGCATGGAATAACCGGTGAGCGCAATGCCCATGGTTGCCTGATCGAACACCGAACCGCGCTTGACGGCAGAGAGGATGCCGGCGGGAATGCCGATGATGATGGCCAGCAGCATGGCGCAGATGGCGAGCTCCGCGGTCGCCGGAAACAGGTTCAGGAATTCCTGGAACACCGGCTGCTTGGTCGAGATCGAAATGCCGAAATCGCCGTGCAGCAGGCCCCAGACATAGTCGAGATACTGGACGACGATCGGTCGGTCATAGCCGAATTGATGAAGAAGCGCCTGGTAACGGTCGGGGTCCATGCCGCGTTCACCGGCCAGAAGCAGGACGGGATCGCCGGGCAGCACGCGCACAAAACCGAAGGCAACAATGGTGATCCCGATAAAGGTCGGGACGATCAGCAGCAGCTTGCTGAAGAGAAATCTGAGCATAACGCGATGACGCCTTGATTGCGAAGGGGCCGGGTTTGACCGGCCCCCAAGCTTGAACGTTTATTCTTATTCGTTGATGGTCACATCGTCGAAGCGGTGGTAACCCAGCGGATCCATGACGAAGCCTTCGACGGCGGTCGACATCGGCATGAACACCTTGGAATGGGCGATCGTGTTCCACGGTGCCTGTTCCTTGAAGACGACCTGGGCCTCTTCATAAAGCGCGGTGCGCTCCTCGGTGTCGGAGGTGACCTTGGCCTTCTGGATCAGGTCCTCGAAGGGCTGGTAGCACCACTGCGCGCGGTTGGAGCCGCCGACAGCGTCGCAGCCGAGCAGGACGGCGAGGAAGTTGTCCGGGTCGCCGTTGTCGCCGGTCCAGCCGAGAAGCACGGCGCCGTCACGATCTTCAGCCGACGAACGGGCCAGATATTCGCCCCATTCATAGGAAACGACTTCGGCGTCCACGCCGACTTCCGCCAGGTCGGCCTGCATCAGCTCGGCCATGCGGCGCGCGTTCGGGTTATACGGACGCTGTACCGGCATCGCCCAGATCTTCATCGAAAGATCGGTCACGCCTTCTGCTTCCAGCATGGCCTTTGCGCCTTCCGGATCGTAGGGGTCGTCCTCAACGGCATCGTTATAGGACCACATGGTCGGCGGGATCGGGTTCTTGGCCACTTCGCCGGCGCCCTGGAAGACCGATTCCAGAATGGCCTGCTTGTCGATTGCCATGTTCAGGGCCTTCCGGACCTTCGGATTGTCGAAGGGGGCGACCTTGGTGTTGTAGGCGAGGTAGCCGACGTTCAGGCCTTCCTTTTCCATGACGGTCAGATCGTCATTGGCTTCCAGAGCCTCGAGATCGGCAGGCGACGGATAGGGCATGATGTGGCATTCGCCGGCTTCGAGCTTCTGGCGGCGCACGGCGGCATCGGTGGTGATCGCGAAGATCAGGTTGTCGATTTCTTCCTGGCCCTTGAAGTAGTCCGGATTGGCCTTGTAGCGGATGACGGCATCCTGCTGGTAGTTCACGAAGGTGAACGGACCCGTCCCGACCGGCTTCTGGTTGAACTGCTCCATCGTGCCGGCTTCTGCGAGCTGATCGGCATATTCCTTGGAGACGATCGAGGCGAAGTCCATGGCAAGGTTGGCGATCATCGGCGCCTCGGGACGCGTGAGCACGAACTTGACCGTCATGTCATCGACCTTTTCGATGCTTTCGATCAGGTCCGGCATCGACATGCCGTTGAAATATTCCCAGGAAATGCCCGGCGCATACTGATACCAGGGGCTCTGCTCGTCCATCTGGCGCATGAACGAGAAGATGACGTCGTCGGCATTCATCTCGCGCGTCGGCGTGAAATAATCGGTGGTCTGGAACTTGACGCCCGGTCGC
Organism: Martelella lutilitoris; assembly: GCF_016598595.1. NCBI lineage: Bacteria > Pseudomonadati > Pseudomonadota > Alphaproteobacteria > Hyphomicrobiales > Aurantimonadaceae > Martelella > Martelella lutilitoris. The sequence continues at coordinate 4,362,855 of NZ_CP066786.1, read as the reverse complement.
AGGTGGAATGTGTATTCCAGTCCGTCATCGGAAACGTCCCAGCTCTCGGCAAGGCCCGGCTCGACTTCGGTGGAGCCGTGCTTGAATTCGGCAAGACGGTTGTAGACGGTGCGCGAGGCAGCGTCGAAGGTCGTGCCGGACGTATAAGGCGCCGGATCAAAGCCCTCGGGCGAACCTTCCGAACAATAGACAAGAGTCTTCGCGCTGGCCGCACCGCCAAGCGCGACGAAGAAGCTCGTGGCGAGCGCCAAAGCCTTCAGTTTTTTCATCATTTTCCCCTTGTTGGTCATCGGACCGGTTTTCATGAAACCGGATCCTCCGTGAAACCCGCGCCGCCGCCAGAAAACATGTCAGCCGCGACGGATCAAAGCCGTATCGGGCGTCAGCCGGCATCGTTGCAGTTGCCCTGGCGCGCACGAAAGTCAAGCGCGTGGCCCCGTTCCCAACAACGGCTGCCACACTGATGGCGAGACTATCGTTTTTTTTTGACCATGCAATCAAAAAGCTTGTGCCCCGGCGATTTGAACAATCGTCAAACACCTGAAAAAGCTTTTAAATTCACCGAAGTCTCGTTTTCATAAAAATAAGGCGGCTCCGGCGCAATTCTGTTTCCTCGCTGCGGTTTCTCTCTTTAGGATGATTGCTTTCCGCGGTGGCGGCAGAAAACCGTTCCGTCATGCAACAAATTGACGTTTGTTATTCAAAAGGACCGCAAAACGTGACCTTGAACCAGGAAGTTAGCCGCTTGGTTGACCGCTATGACGCGCGTTGGCTGTCATTCTACTCCGATTTTATCAGAGGTCCGCAGGACTATACAAGGCGCGACGTTTACCCTGTTCACGTCACGGCATCGCTTTTCGCGCTGTCGGACGATCTTGCGCAGACTGCGCTCATCCACCACAAGGCAACAGGCAAATGGTTTCAGCCGGGCGGCCATGTGGATGCGGGCGAAACCGTTCGTCAGGCCGCATGTCGCGAATGCGCGGAAGAGACGGGACTGGTCGCCGCGCTTCCGCCCGAGGCCGACCCGGTCAGCATCGACCTGCACCGCATTCCCGAAAACCCGAAGAAGCGCGAGCCCGAGCACTATCATCTCGACATCCGCTTTGCGGCGCGGGTCTCGGGCACGCTGTCGCCGGACCCGGATGAGGTGCATGATGCAAGATGGTTTCCGGCAGAGGTGCTGGATACGATTGACGAGCGTGTGCGGCCCCGTCTTGCGGCAATCTGCATCTGACGCCTGGCTTGGCGATGCCGCCATTCGGTGTTAGGCCCATGGATGAAGCCCAACCAGCGGAGCGCCCGTGACCGAGGCCCTTGCCCATCCCGAACTGATTGCCGTTCTGACCGCGCTGACCGACGACGCGCCGCGGGTGATGACGGTCGCGATGGGAAAGGCCCTGCCCTCCGGACCCTTTGAAAGCGCGCACAGCAGCCTGCAGGCCGGACTGCGCGCCTGGGTGGAAAGCCAGACGGGCCATCCTGTCGGCTATCTCGAACAGCTCTACACCTTCGCCGACCGTGATCGCGGTTTCGATCCCGGCGACCACCGGACGATCTCGATCAGCTATCTGGGTCTGGTGCGCGAACAGCCGCCGCCGGGAAGCGGCGGACCGCTGTGGAAGGATTGGTACGCCTATTTTCCCTGGGAGGACCTGCGCGCCGGCAGGCCGGAAATCCTTGAACAGGTGACGGACATGCTCGGCCAGTGGGCGATGAGCGAACGGCCCGGCCGGGCCGCGCGCAGCCACCGGCTGGACTTCGCCTTCGGGCTCAACGGCATGGCCTGGAACGAGGAACTGGTGCTGCAGCGCTACGAGCTGATGTATGAGGCCGGACTGATCGCCGAGGCGGGCCTTGCGCCGGCCTTCTGGTTCGGAAGACCGATGGCCGCCGACCACCGGCGCATCCTTGCCACCGGCATTGCCCGGCTGCGCGCCAAGATCAAATACCGGCCGGTAATCTTCGAGCTGATGCCAGAATGCTTCACCCTTCTTCAGCTGCAAAAGGGCGTCGAGGCGCTCGCGGGGCTGACGCTCCACAAGTCGAATTTCCGCCGCCAGATCGACCAGCAGCGGCTGATTGAGGAGACGGGCGAGACGACCGCCGGAACCGGCGGCCGCCCGGCCAAGCTCTTCCGCTACCGCCACGCCGTGCGCGAGGAACGAGCGCTATCCGGCTCGAGGCTTCCCGTTGCGCGGATGTAGTCCGACCGTCACCCACAGCTTCGTCGAAGCATGTCCCGGACACCGAATTTGACATTGCGACGACATGCGACTATGACTCCAGCATAGATATACTCTAATTGAGTATTAATGGATCGACAAACTGGGCAACCTGCCCCCCATCAGGAGGACGTGTCGATGAATGCTCCCCTCTCTGCCGCCGCGCTCTATGACCGCGTCGCCCATGTCGTGCCGAAAGCGGAATGGCTTTCCTTCGAGAACGATATCGACGCCATCCTGCGCCTCAAAAAGGAAAAAAACGCCGTCATTCTGGCGCATAACTACCAGACGCCGGAGATTTTCCATGGCGTGGCGGATATCGTCGGCGACAGCCTGGCGCTGGCGCGCGAGGCGACCAAGGTCGAGGCCGATGTGATCGTGCTGGCCGGCGTGCATTTCATGGCCGAGACCGCCAAGCTGCTGAACCCGGAAAAGACGGTGCTGATCCCCGATCTGCGCGCCGGCTGCTCGCTCGCGGATTCGATCACGCCGGAGGACATCGCGCTTCTGCGTCAGGCCCATCCCGGCGTGCCGGTGGTCACCTATGTGAACACGTCGGCCGCCGTCAAAGCCGTGTCGGACATCTGCTGCACCTCCGGCAACGCGAAAAAGGTGGTGGAATCCCTCGGCGTGCCGAAGGTGCTGATGCTGCCGGATGAATATCTCGCCAAGAACATCGCGCGCGAGACCGATGTCGAGCTGATCGCCTGGCACGGGCATTGCGAGGTGCACGAGCTTTTCACCACGGACGATGTGCGCGAGATGCGCGCCGCCTGGCCGGGCGTGACCATCATCGCCCATCCCGAATGCCCGCCCGATGTCGTTGCCGAGGCCGATTTCTCCGGTTCGACCGCCGGCATGTCGGATTATGTCGGTTTGGCGAAGCCCGGCCGCGTGGTGCTGCTGACAGAATGCTCGATGAGCGACAATGTTTCCGTCCAGCATCCCGATGTCGATTTTGTCCGGCCCTGCAATCTCTGTCCGCACATGAAGCGCATCTCGCTTGCCAATATCCGCGCTGCTCTGGAAGAAAACCGCCACGAAGTCACAGTCGACCCGGCGATCGCCGCCGATGCGCGGCGCGCTGTCGAACGGATGCTCGCGGTATGAGCGCGCCCGTCGTCGTCATCGGTTCGGGCATTGGCGGGCTGGTGACGGCTCTCGCCCTGGCGCCGCGTCCGGTGGCTCTGGTGACGAAGGCGACGCCCGGCGGCGAAACCTCCACCGGCTGGGCCCAGGGCGGCATTGCCGCAGCCCTTGGCGATGATGACAGCGCCGCGCTTCATCTTGAGGACACGCTTGCCGCAGGCGACGGGCTTTGCGACCGGGCGGCGGCTCACGCGATCCTTGCCGCTGCGCCCGAGGCCATCGGTTTTCTCGAGCGCCATGGCGTTGTCTTCGACCGTGATGCCGATGGCCGGCTCGCCTTCGGCCTGGAAGCGGCCCATGCGCGTCGGCGCATCCTGCATGCCGGCGGCGATGCGACGGGCGCTGCCGTCATCGCCGCACTGACCAAGGCCGTTGCGGAAACGCCATCCGTGACCGTCATGGCCGATACCGAGGTGCGGCGGCTGATTGTCGCCGACGGCGCGGTCTGCGGCCTCGTTGCGGCGCGGAACGGCGAAACGCTGACCATTCCGGCAAGCCGGGTGGTGATCGCCACCGGCGGACTTGGCGGGCTCTATGAGATTTCCACCAATCCGCCCGGCAATTTCGGTCAGGGCGTGATGCTGGCCGCCCGCGCCGGCGCCGCCCTTGCCGATATGGAATTCATCCAGTTCCACCCGACGGCCCTTGCCGCCGATCTGCGCCCGCTGCCGCTGATCAGCGAGGCGGTGCGCGGCGAGGGCGCCGTGCTGGTCAACGAGAAGGGCGAGCGTTTTCTCGCGGCGACGCCTGGCGCCGAGCTTGCGCCGCGCGACGTAGTCGCCCGCGCCATCGCCGCCGAGATCGGGCGCGGCGGCCGGGTGTATCTTGACGCCAGACAGGCGCTCGGACGTGGCTTTGCCGCCCGGTTTCCGGCGATTTCGGCAATCTGCGCCAAAGCCGGCCTCAATCCGGCTGAAGAGCTCATTCCCGTGCGCCCGGCCGAACACTATGCCATGGGCGGCATCGCCGTCGATCAGCGCGCACGCTCGAGCATGACCGGCCTCTGGGCTGTCGGCGAATGCGCTGCCACCGGGCTTCACGGCGCCAACCGGCTTGCCAGCAACTCGCTGTTGGAAGCCGCCGTGTGCGGCCTTGCCGCCGCCCGCGATATCTCGCGCCTGCCAGAGGCATCGGGCCGGCCGTTGCCTTCGGCCAACCTTTCCATGCCGGCCGAGATCGGCGTCGTGCGGGAGATCGTTTCGCAGACGCTCGGCGTGTTGCGCACGGGAGAGGGGCTCGCCCGGGCCGTGGAAGCCCTGCTGCCGCGGGTCGAGGCGGAAGAGGCCGCCTCCGATCCGGCGCTGGTCGCGCTTTCGATCGCCGTCTTCGCCCATCGGCGGGAGGAGTCGCGCGGCGGCCATGCCCGCAGCGATTTCCCGCTGAAGCGGCCGCAGCCCGAACGGCAGGTCATGACGCTGCCGCAGATTCTCGACGCGGCGCACGCGCTTTGCCACACCCCATGCCGAAGGAGCGCCTGACATGTTGGCACCGCTTCCCCGCCTGATCATCGAACCCGCTGTGCGCCGCGCGCTGGAGGAAGACCTCGGCCTTGCCGGCGACATCACGGCGAATGCCGTCATTCCCGCGGACCATCGCTCAACGGTGGTGATGGCCGCGCGCAGGGAGGGCGCGATTGCCGGGCTCGATGCCGCGGCGCTCGCCTTTGCACTCATCGACCCGGAAATCCGCATGGCGCGCCATGTAGGAGACGGTGAAAAAGTCGCAGCCGGCGCGGCGATCGCGACCGTCACCGGGCCGTCGCGGGCGCTTTTGACCGGCGAGCGCACGGCGCTCAATTTTCTCGGCCATCTTTCCGGCATCGCCACCGTCACGCGCGGCATTGTCGATGCCGTTACCGGCACCGGCGCCAGCATTGTCTGCACCCGCAAGACAACGCCGGGGCTGAGGGCGCTGGAGAAATACGCGGTCAAGGCAGGCGGCGGCGGCAATCACCGCTTCTCGCTGGCCGATGCCGTGCTGATCAAGGACAATCACATCGCCATTGCCGGCGACATAAGGACCGCCATTCTCCGCGCCAAGGAAAACGCCGGGCATATGGTGAAGATCGAGGTGGAGGTCGATACGCTCGATCAGCTGGAACAGGCGATGGATGTGGGCGTCGATGCCGTGCTGCTCGACAACATGACGCCTGAAACGCTCAGGCGGGCGGTTGCTATCGTCAGCGGACGGGCGGTGACGGAAGCCTCCGGCGGCATCACGCCGGAAACGGCGGGCGCTGTCGCCGAAGCCGGTGTCGACCTCATCTCCATCGGCTGGCTCACCCATTCCGCGCCGGTTCTCGACATCGGCCTCGACTATAGGAACGCAGGCGACTGAACCAATCCGCCCGCTCTTCCGTATCTCTTCATAGCGTTATGTGAGGAGAACAAAAGTGACCAGCAGAACCGGACTATTGTTTGCCCTTCCGATGGCGGCTTTGCCCTGTCTTGCCGAAGCTTCCGAGCTCATGGGCGTCTGGGCGCGCGGCGACGGCAAGGCGCAGGTGCGCGTTGACCGCTGCGGCGAGGACCTTTGCGCCACCAATATCTGGGTCAAGCCCGGAACGCGCCATGAGAGGGTCGGCGACAAGCTGATCATGGACGTCGAGCCTGTTTCGCAGAGCCGCTACGAGGGCAAGGCCCGCGATGTCAGGCGCGGCATGACCTATTCCATGGAGATCTCGCTGGAGGGCGCGGCCATGCGCACGCGCGGTTGCGTCCTCGGCAAGCTGATCTGCAGGTCCGCCGACTGGACCAGCATGAACTGACGCACCGGTGTGTCAGAGCCCGTAATACCATGGCGCCAGAAGCGAGAAGGCGACGGTGATGACGCCGATCAGCGGCAGGCCGGCGCGCAGGAAATCGCCGAAGCCGTAGTGGCCCGGACCCATGACCATCAGATTGGTCTGATAGGCGATCGGTGTTGCAAACGAGCAGTTCGCTGCATAGATGACGGCCGCCGCGAAGACTTCCGGCGGCGCGCCGATGCGGTTTGCCATGTCGAGCGCAATGGGAATGAAGAGTGCGGCTGCCGCATTGTTTGAGAGCACATTCGTCAGCAATGCCACGCCGACGAAGAGCAACGCCAGAATGATCGGCGCCGAGGCGCCCCCGCCGAGGCCGACAATGCCCTCTGCGATCAGCTGTGCCCCGCCCGTCGCCTCGAGCGCGGTGGCCATGGCGATCGAAGCGCCCACGAGCAGGAATATCTGCCGGTCGAAGGCGCGGGCCGCCTGCTGGAAGGTAAGGCAGCCGAAGACGATCATCAGCAATGCGCCGGCAACCGAATTGACCACCATGGGCGAAAGCCCGGTGGCCGAGAAGATGACGATTGCCGCAAACAGAAAGCTTGCGATCAGCGCCTTGTCGCGCGGCGGCACGCTTTCGGCAGAATGTTCCAGCAAGAGCAGGTCATGATTGCCCCGCATTGACATGATGTTGTCTTCATTGCCGCCGACGAGGAGCGTGTCTCCGGCCTCGAACCTGAGCTGGGCAAGCGGCGCGCGCGCCATGCGGCTTTTGCGCCGGACGCCGAAAACGGTGACGTCGAAACGCTGCTGGATGCCGCTGAAGCGCACCGTGCGTCCCTCGAACAGGGAGCCGGGCGCGATCACCGCCTCTGCCAGGTGATAATGCGGACCGACCTTGGTTTCCGTGGCCGGGATCGTGCCGTCCGGTGGCTCGGCAAGGCTGATCTCGCCTTTGGCCAGCATGTCCATGAAGGATTTGCGGGCGCCGGTCATCTGCAGCCGGTCGCCCTCGCGCAGTGCCAGGTCGTCATCATAGGGCGGCAGCAGGACCGTGCCTTCGCGGATCACCGCATGCAGAGACATCGGAGCCAGATTGGGAAAAAAGCCCGAACGCGGGCTGTCGCCGACAAAGCGGCTGGACGGTTGCAGCACGATCTCGCCGAGAAACTGCGTGCCGGAACTTTCCGGACCCGACTTCTGCTCGGAGCGCTCGCTGCCGAGGATGCGCGGCAGGACGAACAACACGTAGAGATAGCCGATGCCGGCAAGAATCATGCCCATGCCGGTGATCTCGAAAAAGCCGATCTCCAGACCCTCCTTGGCTGCCATTCCGGCGGCAATCAGGTTCGTCGACGAGCCGATCATCGTCGTCATGCCGCCGAGAATGGTGATGAAGGAGAGCGGCATGAAGATCTGATAGGCCGGCAGGCGGAAACGGGCGGCAAGCGAGGTCAGCACTGGAATGAAGATGACCACCACGGGCGTATTGTTCAGGAAGGCCGACGTGACGCCGGCGACCACGAGAATGATGGCGATCGACAGCCGCGGATTGCCGCCGTAAATCCGGCCAATCCGGTTGGTGACCCCTTCCAGCGCATCCGTGGCGAAAAGCCCCTTGCCGACGATCAGCAGCGCCAGGACCGTGATCAGCGCCGGCGAGGCGAAACCGGACAGAAGCGCGTCGACCGTGACCGTCTCGCTGCCCTCCGGCGTGAAAGGAAAGGTGCCGAACAGCACGAGAAGAAGCGTGATCGCGCCAAGCGAGATGCTCTCGACCGGTATCCGGTCAAGCGCGTAGAGAAAGATGGTTCCGGCGATAATTGCCAGCGTGGCGTAGAGATGAAAATTCTCAACCAAGTCGGGGCCTCGTGGCCGAAAATCGATAAAGGCGCTGCCTTCCGGCGGAAGACAGGCAGAACTTGTCAAATCGGTCCGCGGTTTGTTATGCAAAAAGCGGTCTGAAATTGGCCAGCTTCAAGCCGGTCGGGCGGATATTGAACGCAAACGGAAGCTGCCGCAAGCCTCGAGGCGTCTCAGGCAGACCGAATTTCGGGGGGGGGGGCCGGCAGCGCTTCTTCCTCCGTCGCCCGGGCTTTGGGCCTTTTTGTCCCGCGGCCGTATTTTGCCCCTTTTTTGCAAATACCGGCACCAGTGGAACAAAGCTGACGCGAACGTCAGCGTTCTTATGCGACCAATCGGAGAACGAAAGGCAACCGCATGACAGCGGATTTTCTCGCAGCGTCTTTGCCGCACACATCTGGAAAATGCTTGAACGCGCGCCGGGAGACGGTAGTTCCCGGATCCGGAGCGGTGCCGGTCTTCGAAAGCGGAGCGGGCGCGGGTAATGAAAAATTTACCCTGCGGGCAGTATTTTGCCGACTGAAAACAGACACACCGTCTTTGAGTAATGCGTAGGAAGTGTGCCTCGTGACGTCGAAGAAGCATCGAAATTCGTCCATCCGCGCCGCCAGGAAAAGCCGTCTGACCCGGCTTGCAACGGCGGTCGCCTTCCTGCTCGTGACAGGCGGCGCGGTCGCTGTGATCGCGGCCTCGCCGATCATCTCGGCAACGCTCGCCAAACCGCAGCTTTCTTCCGCCGGCGGGCTTGGCCTGACGCTGAACCCGGCCTTCAGGTCGCCTGAACGGGCCCAGAGCACAAAGGCGTCGCGGCTTCTCGCCGCCCGCGAAGGCCAGGGCCGGGCCAAGGGGCTGAAGCCTGAGGATGTGCGCCTGTCCTTTTTGAAGCCAAGGCTTGAGAGCAGTGGCCGGACGGCGCTCACCGACCTGCAGCGAAGGATGGTTGCCGAACAGATTGCCGACAATGCCGGAAGCGAGATCGCCCTTGCCGGCGTTCCGCCGGAACTGACGCCCAACATGCCGACACGGACCCAAGGCCCTGCTTCCATTCCGGCAAGCACCGCGCTTGCCGCCGTCTCGCCGAGCGGCCCTGAGGAAGACGGCGCCAGCAGCGCCTTTGAACTCGTGCTGCAGGGCGCCGACGATTCACGCCTGGCGCCTGGCGAGGTGCCGACGCCGGAGAAACGCCCCGCCGGCCTGACGCTCGCCTATGCCGATTTCGGTCATGACGGCCTTGACGGCATTTTCGGCGAAGTGCCGGAGCGGACATCGAAGGTCGCGGTCTACGACATTTCCGCAGGCAAGGTCTACATGCCAGACGGCGAGGTGATGGAGGCTCATTCCGGCCGCGGCAAGTATCGCGACGATCCCAACCACACCCATGTGAAGATGGCCGGCGCCGTTCCGGCGGCCACCTACAGGCTGTCGATGCGGGAGTCATTGTTCCACGGCGTTCCTGCGCTGCGCATGACATCGGTGGATGGCACGCATCCGCTCGGGCGCACCGGCATTCTCGCCCATACCTACATGCTGCGCACGCCAGGCGATTCCCATGGCTGCCTGGTGTTCAAGGACTATTACAAGTTCCTGAAAGCCTATCGCGAAAACGAGGTCGACTATATCGTCGCGGTGCCGAGCCTGAAGAAGGGGCTCAGCACCCAGCTCGCCAGCCGCACCAGCTAGAGACCGCTCGGACGCAAGACCCAGAGAAAGCAGAAAGGCCGGCACCGGGTGCTGGCCTTCAGACTGCTGACGAAGCTTAAAACCTTCCGGTAATAATCCGGTCCTACCTACCCACAGGTGTCATGCTCGGACTTGATCCGAGCATCCAGGCGACCTAACACATTGATCTCAATAGCCTTCTGAAACCTTTCATCGGGCGGCCTGGATCCTCGGGTCAAGCCCGAGGATGACCCGGTTTGGGTGGGTGTCGTCAGCGATCCGAATCCGGCAACAAGTGCCGGCCTTCATTGTTTCACGTGAAAAAACAGGGTTAACAGATCCTAGAGAATGTAGCGCGACAGGTCCGTGTCGTTGGCCAGATCGCCGACATGCTCGCGGACGTAATCGGAATCGATCATGATTTCCTGGCCGGACTGGTCGGGCGCGGTGAACGAGATCTCGTCCAGAACCCGCTCCATCACCGTCTGCAGCCGGCGCGCGCCGATATTTTCGACCGTTGCGTTCAAATGCACGGCGACATCGGCCAGAGCGTCGATCGCATCCTCGGTGAAGTCGAGCTTCAACTCCTCCGTTTCCATCAGCGCCCGATACTGTCGGATCAGGCTCGCCTCGGTTTCTGTCAGGATGCGGCGGAAGTCCTCCTTGGTCAGCGCCTGCAGCTCGACGCGGATCGGCAGACGGCCCTGAAGCTCCGGCAGAAGATCGGATGGCTTGGAGACATGGAAGGCGCCCGAGGCGATGAACAGGATATGATCCGTCTTGATCGGCCCGTATTTGGTGGCGACCGTCGTGCCCTCGACCAGCGGCAGCAGGTCGCGCTGCACGCCCTCGCGGGAGACGCCGGCCCCCATGCGCCCGTCGCCGGCGGCGATCTTGTCGATCTCGTCGAGGAAGACGATGCCGTCCTCCTGAACCAGCCGCAGCGCCTCGCGCTGGATCACTTCGTCATCCAGAAGCTTGTCGCTCTCGTCGCGGATCAGGTCCTCATAGGAAGCCTTGACCGAGGTGCGGACCTTCTTGGTCTTGCCGCCCATGCCCTTTCCGAACATTTCCGACAGGTTCAGAACGCCGATATTGGCGCCCGGCATGCCCGGAATTTCCAGCCCCGGCATGCCCGAAGCGGTGTCGGCGATCTCGATGTCGATTTCCTTGTCGTCCAGCTCGCCGGCGCGCAGTTTCTTTCGAAAGCTGTCGCGGGTCGCGGGCGAGGCGGTCTTGCCAACCAGCGCATCCAGCACGCGTTCCTCGGCATTGGCGTGGGCCTTGGCCTGGACTTCCTGGCGCTTCTTCTCGCGCACCAGAACAAGACCGAGCTCGACAAGGTCGCGAATGATCTGCTCGACATCGCGGCCGACATAACCGACCTCGGTGAACTTGGTGGCCTCGACCTTGATGAAGGGCGCGCCTGCAAGCTTGGCGAGGCGGCGTGAAATCTCGGTCTTGCCGACGCCGGTCGGACCGATCATCAGGATGTTCTTCGGCATCACCTCGTCGCGCAGATCGTCGGGAAGCTGCTGGCGGCGCCAGCGGTTCCTGAGCGCGATGGCAACCGCGCGCTTGGCGTCGTGCTGGCCGATGATGTGACGGTCGAGCTCGGAGACGATCTCGCGGGGGGAAAAATTGGTCATCTGTTACTGCTCCTCAAGGGTCGCGGGCCATCAGCAGCGCCGGACCGCTTGTCATGCTGAAGGTACCGAGCCGGACAAAGCCGGCCTTCTCATAGGCGCGGATCGCCGCCGCATTGTCGGGGTGCGGATCGACGAGGACGCGCTTGGCGTCTTTGCTCAGTGCCCGCTCCGCCATGGCGGAGACGAGCCTCGTGCCGAGCCCCCTGCCGATCATTTCGGCCGGGCCGATAAACTGGTCGATCCCGAATGTGCCGGCGGGCTGGCCGGCAAGGGCGGGCTCCTTTTCGCGCTCGCCGTCGAGATCACAGAGCTGGATATAGCCAAACGGCACATCGTCCAGCAAAACGACAAAGGGGGAAACCGTCGGATCTTCAAGGTGCGAACGCATCTGCTCGACCTGTCTCTCCGCCCTTTGCCACCACATGGCGACATGCGGCAACCGCAGCCAGCGGGCCATCAGTTCAAGGTCGCCTTCGCCAAGCGGCCTGAAACTTATGGTCCCGTCATGCGGCATCCAGCGTTTCCACGATGATGTTGCCGTTGGTGTAGACGCAGATTTCCGAGGCGATCTCCATGGCGCGGCGGGCGACGATATCGGCGGGCTTGTCGCTGTCCATCAGCGCCCAGGCCGCCGCATAGGCGTAATTGCCGCCCGAGCCGATGGCCATAACGCCGTGTTCGGGTTCCAGCACATCACCATTGCCGGTGACAGCAAGGGTAATGTCCTTGTCGGCGACCAGCATCATGGCTTCGAGATTGCGCAGATACTTGTCCGTGCGCCAGTCCTTGGCAAGCTCGACGCAGGCGCGCATCAGCTGGTCGGGATATTGCTCCAGCTTGCGCTCCAGCCGCTCCAGCAGGGTGAAGGCGTCGGCGGTGGCGCCGGCAAAACCGGCAATGACATTGCCCTTGCCGATGCGGCGCACCTTGCGGGCATTGCCCTTCATCACCGTCTGGCCGAGCGAGACCTGACCGTCGCCGGCCATCACCACCTTGCCGTCCTTGCGCACGGTGATGATGGTGGTGGCGTGCATGGTGCCGAAGGGGTTGTGTTCGCTCATGATAGTCACCTCGTTTCCGGCTTCGCAAAAAGGCGCGCGAAACCTGTCCGGCTCCCTATGTAGGCAGCCGTGCCACATTTGCAATCCGTGAGGCCTGCCTTAGCTTGCGACTTGCGGTTTCTTGCGGCTCTGGGCGATGATCATGCCGACGAGAATGAGCGCCAGTCCGGCAAGCCTCAGAAGCGGCTGGCCCTCGACGCCCTCGACCACATCCATGAGCGCGCTCATGCACATCTGGCCGCCGATGATCAGCACCGCGGTGTTGACCGCGCCGATCTTCGGAATGACCCATGAGCCGGCCGCGACGAAGATGACGCCGACGGGACCGGCGAGATAACCGTAGAGCGGGACCTCCGAAACCGTTGGCGGGATCAGCCCGCCGATGATGACGGCGACCACGCTGACGGTGATGAAGCCGACAATGTGATTGTAGAAGGAGGACACCATCGGCGAGGTGGAGACGCTGAGACGCCCGTTGACCTGACGGCTGATGCCGACGAGAACGCCGGCGGCAACGGCAAAGAGGATCGGAAGGATCATGCCTGTGCTCCCCCTGACATGATGACGAGAACGCTGCCCGCCAGAATGAATACGACGGCCGCAAGGTCCCTGAGGTCGAGGCGGCGCGCGGGAAGGCCGAACAGGCCCCACTGGTCGGCAGCGAGCGAAAACAGCACCTGGCCGCCAAGGCCGAGCGCGATCGCGCCCGACAGCGCCAGGGGCGAATTGACCGCGAGCGATGCGGCAACGACGGTGGCAGCACCAGAGACGCCGCCGAGATAGCCCCACCAGGGCACGCGGATTTTCTCGGCTTTCGGGCCGCTCTCAACCGCTCCGGATTTGCGGAACCGGAGGAAGACGAGAATGGCGATGGCCGCCAGCGTGCCGCAGCCGTGGCCGGCCCAGGAGGCGTACATGGGCGAGCCATAGAGCGCGACGACCGCGTTCAGGTGGGTCATCACGGCCATGATGCAGCCGGCCGCAAAGGCGGCAAGGAAATAGATGAGCGAGGGGCGGGCTGGAGCTGACATGAGGGGAGACTTTCCGGAGGCATTCACCTGTCAGGCTGTAGCCGAGAACGTTCCGCATTGAAAGGCGCAAGCGACGGCGAATGCCGGTCGTCTGTGAAAAACCACGCGACGACCTTGAAAACGTCAAGACCGGTATCCCTGCCCGACCCGATGTTCCCGCTTTTCTTTTGCGCTTGCCGGGCCTGCCTGTTAAGAAACGGCGATACCGGCATGTGATGGAGAGAGACGAAGAGAATGGCAGCCGAAAGCGAAGCCCGCCGCGCGGAGATTGCGCGCAAGACCAAGGAAACCGCCATTTCCGTTTCCGTCAATATCGACGGCACGGGCGAGGCGCGGATTTCGACGGGGATCGGCTTTTTCGACCACATGCTCGACCAGCTTTCCCGCCATTCGCTGATCGACATGACGATCGAGGCGAAGGGCGACCTGCATATCGATGATCATCACACGGTGGAAGACGTCGGCATCGCCATCGGCCAGGCGCTGGCAAAGGCGCTTGGCGACCGCGCCGGGGTGACGCGCTATGCCTCGATCGACCTTGCCATGGACGAAACCATGACCAAGGCCGCGCTCGACCTTTCCGGCCGGCCGTTTCTGGTCTGGAATGTCGCCTTCCCGTCGGAAAAGATCGGCACGTTCGACACCGAACTGGTGCGCGAATTCTTCCACGCATTCGCCCAGAACGCCGGCATCACGCTGCATGTGATGAACCATTACGGCGCCAACAGCCACCATATCGCTGAAACCTGCTTCAAGGCCGTGGCCCGCGCGCTGCGCGCCGCCGCCGAGATCGATCCACGCCAACAGGGCCGTGTGCCCTCGACAAAGGGCATGCTCGCCTGAAGGAGGCCAGATGGGAAGTTACCTCGTTCTGATCCCGCCCGGCGAGAATGATCCGGAAAAGGTCCGCTTCATCCGCGACCGCTTCGCCTGGCTCGCCTTTCTGTTCGGCCCGTTCTGGCTTCTGGCGAACCGGGCCTGGCTGGCGGGTTTCATCACGCTGGCGCTTTCGATCGCGCTGGCCCTTGCCGGCTATTTCGAACCGCTTTCGCTTGGTGCAAGCGCCGCCTCCCTCGCGCTCAACCTGCTGATCGGGTTCGAGGGACGCGAATGGAAGGCGCTCGCCATGGAACGGCGTGGCTTCATAGCTGACGACGTGGTGGTTGCGCCCGATATCGAAACGGCGGAAGCGATCTATTTTGCCGGCCGGAGCGAGAAGCCCGTTTTCACCGAATTCACCTCCGGCCCCGCCGGCACTCGCGCAGCGATGCCATCCGGCATCGGCCTGATGGACACCTATTCTGCAAGATGACGATGATGAAAGTAGCGATAATCGATTACGGCTCGGGCAATCTGCGCTCGGCCACCAAGGCCTTCGAGCGGGCCGCGCGCGAGGAAGGTCTCGATGCCGAGATCATCCTCACCGACAAGGCCGAGATCGTGGCTGCGGCCGACCGCATCGTGCTGCCGGGCGTTGGCGCCTATGCCGATTGCCGAGCCGGGCTGGACGTCGTGCCCGGCATGGTCGAGGCGATCCGCGAGGTGGCCGAGGACAAGGCCCGCCCCTTCCTCGGCATTTGCGTCGGCATGCAGCTCATGTCCGAGCGCGGCCTGGAAAAGACCGTCTCGCAAGGTTTCGGCTGGATTGCCGGCGACGTGACCGAAATCACACCCGCCGATCCTGACCTCAAGATCCCGCAGATCGGCTGGAACACGCTGACGCTGAACACGCCGCATCCGCTCTTCGACGGCATCCCGACCGGCGAAGAGGGCTTGCACGCCTATTTCGTCCATTCCTATCACCTGGCCGCCAAAAGGCCGGAACAGGTAATCGCCACCACCGATTACGGCGGCCCCGTCACCGCCTTCGTCGCCGACGGCAACAAGGCCGGCTCGCAATTCCACCCGGAAAAGAGCCAGACGCTCGGCCTGAAGCTGATCGCCAATTTTCTGACGTGGACGCCGTAGGGATTCCCATAGGTGAAAATTGCACCTATATTGAGACCTGAACGGGAGTTCCTACAATGACGACACTGCAGAAGCAGGGCAAGAAAGACAAGGTCGTTTACTCGCTGCGTCCCTCCAAACCGGGACAGGCTACTTTTTCGGACGTCCGGCTGCCGGATGGCACGATTATCCGGCGCGTCGATGAATCCGTCCACCAGCGCGCTCTGGAAAACGCCGCGCGCGCTTTCAGAAAGCAGGGCTAATGCCGCCTGGCGCGCAGGACGCTGACGGGATGACTTCCGCTTCCGGCGTCTCCGCGAAAGATTACAACGAAGTTTTTGAAAGCTATGTCATCGAACTGGATGAGACCGATGTCGATCTGGTCGGCCTCTTGGCCTACGCACTCTACAAGCGCCAGAAACGAGAATGGATTATCGGCTATCGTGCCCGTCACAACAATGAACGCCCCGACGACAAAGCGCTTGCGACCATAACTGAAAATTATCTCACCTCCGATATGCGCAGAACGCTGCGGGACAGGGCAGAGGACCTGCTGAGCAATTATGCGCAGGTTTATGTCGACGCAAGCGAACAACAGATCCGGGAAATCGCCCTGAGCGGCGAGACCCTGCGCCAGGCCCAGGCAATCGAAGCCGCGATCACGCGAAAGAGCAGTTTTTGGTCTCAGGTCTGGACCGGGATCGTCGCAAGCTTTATTTCTGCCGGCATTATTGCCCTTGTTCTTATTGCAGCCAAGGTTTCGGGTTCGCCCGTCCTCGACGCCTTGTTTCCTGCACAGTAAATCGCGTTGAAAGACCCTAAATGATCCTATTTCCCGCCATCGACCTGAAAGACGGCCAGTGCGTGCGCCTCAAGCTCGGCGATATGGAGCAGGCGACGATCTACAATCCCGATCCTGCCGCCCAGGCGAAAGCCTTTGAAGACCAGGGCTTTACCCATCTGCATGTGGTGGATCTGAATGGCGCCTTTGCCGGTGAAAGCGTCAACGGCGAGGCGGTTGACGCCATCCTGAAGGCGACGAAAAAACCGGTGCAGCTCGGTGGCGGCATCCGCTCGCTCGACCATATCGAAAACTGGCTCACAAAGGGTTTGGCCCGCGTCATTCTCGGCACCGTTGCCGTGCGCGATCCCGAACTGGTGAAGGCGGCCTGCAAGGCTTTCCCCGGCAAGATCGCCGTCGGCATCGATGCGCGCGGCGGCAAGGTGGCGGTCGAGGGCTGGGCGGAAGCGTCCGAGCTCGAGGTGGTCGAGCTTGCCAAGCGTTTCGAGGGCGCCGGCGTTGCCGCGATCATCTATACCGATATTGACCGCGACGGGGTGCTGACCGGCATCAACTGGGACTCAACGCTTTCGCTTGCCGCCGCCGTCAACATCCCGGTCATCGCCTCCGGCGGCCTCGCCTCGATGGACGACATCACCCGCATGACCAGGCCCGACGCCCAGATCCTGGAAGGCGCAATCTCCGGTCGAGCGCTTTATGATGGCCGCATCGATCCGGCCGAGGCGCTTGAGATGCTGAAAGGCGTGCAATCATGACACTCAAAGCCCGCGTAATCCCCTGTCTCGACGTCAAGGACGGTCGCGTCGTCAAGGGGGTGAACTTTGTCGACCTGATCGATGCCGGCGATCCGGTGGAGGCGGCGCGCGCCTATGACGCTGCGGGCGCGGACGAACTCTGCTTTCTCGACATCACCGCCACCTCCGACAATCGCGAGACGATCTTCGATGTGGTGACGCGCACGGCCGAACACTGCTTCATGCCGCTCACCGTTGGCGGCGGGGTGCGCACGGTGGCCGACATCCGCAAGCTTCTGCTGTGTGGCGCAGACAAGGTGTCGATCAACTCGGCGGCGGTGAAGAACCCGGATTTCGTCGCCGAGGCGGCCGACAAGTTCGGCAATCAGTGCATCGTGGTGGCGATCGACGCCAAGCGCCGGACCGAAGTCCCGATGGAGGGCGAAAGCAACTGGGAAATCTATACCCATGGCGGACGCCAGCCGACCGGCATCGACGTCGTGGCGTTTGCGAAAAAGGTCGTTGCGCGCGGCGCGGGCGAAATCCTGCTGACCTCGATGGACCGTGACGGCACCAAGGCCGGCTTCGATCTGGAGCTGACGCGGGCAATCGCCGATGCGGTTTCGGTTCCCGTCATCGCCTCGGGCGGCGTCGGCAATCTCGATCACATGGTCGAGGGCATTCGCGAGGGCCGCGCGACGGCCGTGCTGGCCGCCTCGATCTTCCACTTTGGTACCTATTCCATCGGCGAGGCAAAACAGTATATGGCTGATCACGGCATCGCCATGCGTCTCGACTGAGGCGGGGAGGAAGGATATGTCGGAATTCACACTCGCCGATCTCGAGGCGATCGTCGCCGAGCGCGCCAAGGCCTCGCCGGAGGAAAGCTGGACGGCGAAGCTCGTTTCCAAGGGACAGAGCAGGGCCGCCAAGAAGCTGGGCGAAGAAGCGGTCGAGACCGTTATCGCGGCCATCGCCGAGGATCGGGAGAACCTGACCAGCGAGAGCGCCGACCTGCTCTATCACCTCCTCGTGGTGCTGAAGATCGCCGATATTCCGCTTGCCGCGGTGATGGACGAGCTGGCGCGGCGCACGGGTCAGTCCGGCCTTGCCGAAAAGGCGGGGCGCGCGCCTTCATGATCCAGGAGTTCGAGGACACGTTTCTGCAGGACAATGCCGGCGAGGCGCTGACCGATCCGGTCTCGCCCTATCGCTTTTTCTCTGCGGAAGAATGGTCACGCTTTCGCGCCGATACGCCGCTGACGTTGACGGCGGAAGAAGTGCGCAAGCTGCGTTCGCTCAACGACCCGATCGAGCTTGAGGAAGTGCGCCGCATCTATCTCTCGTTGTCGCGGCTGCTCTCCACCCATGTGGAAAGCTCGCAGATGCTGTTTCGCCAGCGCAGCCGTTTCCTGAGCTTCGGCAAGCAGGACAGCAAGACGCCCTTCATCATCGGCGTCGCCGGTCCGGTCGCGGTCGGCAAGTCCACCACCGCGCGTCTTCTGAAACAACTGCTCGCGCGCTGGCCATCGAGCCCCAAGGTCGATCTCGTCACCTCCGACGGTTTCCTGTTTCCCAATGCGGTTCTGGAAATGGAAGGGCTGATGCGCCGCAAGGGCTTTCCCGAGAGTTTCGACACGGCGGCGATCCTCAGGTTTCTCTCCGCCATAAAGGCCGGCATGCCGAATGTGAAGGCGCCGCTTTACTCGCACCTGAGCTATGACGTGATGCCGGACGCCTACGTGACCGTCGACCGGCCGGATATCCTGATCTTCGAGGGGATCAACGTGCTGCAGGCGCGCAGCCTGCCCGCCGGCGGGCGCATGGTGCCGATGGTGTCCGACTTCTTCGACTTCTCGATCTATATCGACGCCGATGTCTCGCTGATCCACCACTGGTATATCGAGCGCTTCAAGAAGCTCCGCAACACTGCTTTCCAGGACCCCGCCTCCTATTTCCATCGCTACGCCCAGCTTTCGGAAAAGGATGCGCTGTCGACGGCGGAAGACCTCTGGAACAATATCAACCTCAGGAATCTCGAGGACAACATCCTCCCCACCCGCCCCCGCGCCGACCTGATCCTGCGCAAAGGCCGGGATCACCTAGTGGAAACGGTGGCGCTGAGGAAGCTGTGAGCGCGCCTGCACCGGATGTGGTACAGAGCCTTTTTGAGGGCTGCGCCTGTTAGTCAAGGCCCACGCCTTTTGCGTCACCCTCGGGCTCGACCAGAGGGTCCAATCACAGCTGTCACGAGAAGCGTCAAAGGTCCTTGCGGCGCGTATCGCAACGGCTGAAGACCATAACCAATGCCATTCTTGCGGAAACGGGGTCTGGTTCCTCGGGTCGAGCCCGAGGAGGACGCTATAGAGGTGGAGAGCTTACCCGTCGCAGCGTCAGATTGATCCGTCCGCCGTGCTTCAGCAATGTCGAGGTGCCGGGATAGGTCCGCGTCACCCCATGATAGGCAAGGCGGCTTTTGCCGGAAAGCAGCACGATGTCGCCGCTTGCAAGCTTCAGCGATTGGGCCTTGTCCTTGCGGTCGGTGCCGCCCACGCGAAAAAGGCAGGTATCGCCGAGCGAGATGGAAAGCACGGGGGCTGAGAAATCCGCCTCGTCGCTGTCCTGGTGCATGCCCATCTTCGCCGCGTCATCGTAGAAATTGATCAGGCAGGCTTCCGGCGGTTCGGGATATTCCGCAAGGTCGCGCCAGAGCGCTGCGAGCCGTTCGGGCATATCGGGCCAGGGTTTTCCCGTTGCGGGATGGGTTGCCTGATAGCGATAGCCGCGTTCCTTGTCGGTGACCCAGCCGAGCGGGCCGCAATTGGTCATGCGCACGGACATCGGCTTTCCCGTGCGCGGCATGGTCGGCACATAGAGCGGCGCTTCTGCCACAACGGCGCGGATATCCTCGACCACCGCCTCCTGAGCGGCGCGGTCGAGATAGTCCGGCAGATAGCGAAAGCCCTCGGGGAGGACGGGTTTGTCAGCGCTCATGGCTTACTCGTCGGAGGCGGGCTTGCCGCGCATCTTCTTGATTGTCGCACGCCCGGCCTTTTCCTTCAGCCGCCGTTCGATTGATCCGCGCGTCGGCTTGGTCTTGCGTCGGCGCGGCGGCGGCGGCGCGGCGGCGGCGAGGATCAGTTCCTTCAGCTTTTCGCGCGCCTCCTCGCGGTTGCGCTCCTGGCTGCGGTGGCCATTGGCCTCGATCAGCAGCACGCCCTCCTTGGAAACCTTGCGGCCGCCGAGGCGCATCGCATTGCGTTTCACGCGTTCGGGCAAGGAAGGGGAGGCGGCGAGAGGGAAGAACAGCTGCACGGCGGTCGCCACCTTGTTGACGTTCTGCCCGCCGGGCCCGCCGGAAAGCACAAACTGCTCCGTCAGCTCCCAGCCGGAAATGGTGATCTGATCATTGATGGTAAGGTCGCGCGATGCCATGCCCGCCTTATCCCACGCCGCAGCCTGCCCTTCAAGGCCGCAATGCCCGGCGAGACGGGGCTTCTGCTTGACGCCGACGGAAATGCGGCCTATTGAACGGCCACGGCAAGGGACGCCGGCCGCCCGCGGTTTTCTCCAGAACCATGGTGAAGTTCCCCATCGAACCGATGAGCGATGTTTCGAAAACCTTGCGCATTCGCGGTTCCGGCAATGCGGGCACCGAAACACTTTACAGGCGAATGCGAAGGGAAAACTTCGCCATGCCCACAGTGTCCAATTCACCATTGCCCTCGCTTGAAACCCTCAAGGATCAGGCAAAGCGTCTGCGCGCCCATATGAACCGCACAGGCGAGACAATTACGCATTCCCGCGCGCTGGAACTGATTGCCGTTCAATACGGCTTTCGCGACTGGAACACGCTGCATGCCAGGATCGGCAATCGCCCGCCGCTCAATCCGTGGATGCTTGGGGCCCGCGTTTCGGGAACCTATCTCGGTCACGCCTTCGATGCGGAGATCATTTCCGTCAGCGCCTTTGCCGGCAAGCCGGGGCATTATCGCCTGACGCTGAAATTCGACGCGCCCGTCGATGTCGTCACCTTCGACAGTTTCTCCGCCTTCCGGAGCCGCATCAACTGCACCGTTGATGAGACCGGCCGATCGCCGGCGAAAACGTCGGACGGCCGCCCGCATGTGGAACTCGCCTGGTAAATCCGGCGGCGGCCCGCCAAAAAAGAAACGCCCGGCGCCTGACGGCGACCGGGCATTTCCCGCGCTCCTCCTGCGTATAACTCAGGCTGCCGCCAGAAGGCCCGGGGCAGCGGCTTTCACGTTGGCATCCACATGATCCTCGAATTTGGCGAAATTGGCGACGAACATATCGACAAGTTTCGCCGCCTGCGCGTCATAGGCGGCCGCATCGGCCCAGGTGCCGCGCGGGTTGAGGATCGCCGCGTCGACGCCGGGAACGGCGACCGGAACCTCGAAGCCGAAATTCGGATCCACCCTGAATTCCGCGCCGGCAAGCCTTCCGGCAAGCGCCTCGGCCAGCATGGCACGGGTCTGGCGGATCGGCATGCGCGAACCCGCGCCATAGGCGCCGCCGGTCCAGCCGGTGTTGACCAGCCAGCACTGCACGCCGTGCTTTGCGATCAGCGACTTCAGCAGATTGCCGTATTCGGTCGGGTGGCGCGGCATGAAGGGCGCGCCGAAGCAGGTCGAGAACGTCGCTTCGGGCTCGGTCACGCCCTTTTCCGTGCCCGCCACCTTGGCGGTGTAGCCGGAGAGGAAGTGATACATGGCCTGGTCGGGCGTCAGCTTGGCAATCGGCGGCAACACGCCGAAGGCATCGGCCGTCAGCATGATGATCGTCTTCGGATGCGGCGCAAGTCCAGTGCGCGAGGCATTGGGAATATAGTCCAGCGGATAGGCGCAGCGGGTGTTCTCCGTCAGCGATCCGTCGTCGAAGTCGGGCTTGCGGTTGGCGTCGAGCACGACATTTTCCAGCACCGTGCCGAAACGCCTGGTCGTGGCGTAGATTTCCGGTTCGGCCTCCGCCGAAAGGCGGATGGTCTTGGCGTAGCAGCCGCCCTCGAAATTGAACAGGCCGTTTTCGCCCCAGCCATGCTCGTCATCGCCGATCAGCGTGCGCGACGGGTCCGCCGAAAGCGTGGTCTTGCCGGTGCCCGACAGGCCGAAGAACACGGCGGCATCACCCGCATCGCCGACATTGGCCGAGCAGTGCATCGGCATCACGCCGCGCGAGGGCAGAAGATAGTTGAGGGCGGTGAACACCGACTTCTTCATTTCACCCGCATAGGATGTACCGCCGATCAGCACCAGCCCGTTCTCCAGGTCGCAGGCGATCACCGTTTCCGTGCGGCAATTATAGCGCTTCGGATCGGCAACGAAGGAGGGCAGGTTGATGATGGTCAGTTTCGCCTCGAAATCCTCCAGCGCGTCGCGCTCCGGGCGGATTAGCAGATTGCGGATGAACTGGGCGTGCCAGGCATATTCGGTGATGACGCGCGTCGGCAGGCGGTTTTCGGCATCCGCGCCGCCGACCAGATCCTGCACGAACAGTTCCTTGCCGGCCGCATGGGCGAGCATGTCTTCCTTGAGGAGGGCGAAATGCTCCGGCGACATCGCCTTGTTGTTGTCCCACCAGATCTGGTCTCTGGTCTTGTCATCGCAGACGACGAATTTGTCCTTGGCAGAGCGGCCGGTGTGCAGGCCCGTCAGCGCCCTGAGCGCGCCGTCCGCCGTCAGCACGGCCTCGCTGCGGCGAAGCGCCAGCTCGCAAAGCTCCGACGGCATCAGATTGTAGTAGACGCCCGCCAGGTCCTTCAGCCCTGCAGCCTCAACCGGAAAACGACGATTGTAGATTCCATGCTCCACCATGCGAAATGCCTCTCTAAACGAAATCTAATTTTTTTAAAAACATATTAAATTAGTTCGCATCAGACAACAGAGAATCTGACAAAATATAATAATATCATGTATTTAATCGATTAAAGAAAATTACCGAAATGAACAATTTCAGGATTATGAAGGATTCTCAGGCTGTTAACCGGCTGCAACCGGAAATCTGCAAATTCGATTTGATGGGATTGATCGCCCGTTTTGGTTGGTCCTGCCACAATTTGTTCCAGTTTTTTTCCAACAAATGCTAGAAATTGCGAGACGGCGGACCGTGAGCCGTCCAAAGACCATAATAACTGCAGTCAGGGAGACCCAAATGCAGACGATCGCACTCGTGGACGACGACCGGAACATTCTGACCTCGGTGTCGATTGCGCTGGAATCCGAAGGCTATCGCGTCGAAACCTATACCGATGGCGCCACGGCGCTGACAGGGCTGCAGGCCAATCCGCCGCAACTCGCCATCTTCGACATCAAGATGCCGCGCATGGACGGGATGGAGCTGCTGCGGCGCCTGCGGCAGAAATCCGACATCCCGGTGATCTTTCTCACCTCGAAGGATGAGGAGATCGACGAGCTTTTCGGCCTGAAGATGGGCGCTGACGATTTCATCACCAAGCCTTTTTCCCAACGGCTTCTGGTTGAGCGCGTGCGCGCCGTGCTGCGCCGGGTCGCCGCCCGCGAGGCCGCGATTGCCGGCGGCGGCGCAAAGTCCGGCGAGGGCGAGGCGAACCGTCCGCTGGAGCGCGGCCCGCTGGTCATGGACCGCGAGCGCCATACCTGCACCTGGAAGGGCGACCCGGTGACGCTGACGGTCACCGAATTCCTGATCCTGCACTCGCTTGCCCAGCGCCCCGGCGTGGTCAAGAGCCGCGACGCGCTGATGGATGCGGCCTATGACGATCAGGTCTATGTCGATGACCGCACGATCGACAGCCACATCAAGCGCCTGCGCAAGAAATTCAAGCTGGTTGACACCGATTTCGATATGATCGAAACCCTCTACGGCGTCGGCTATCGCTTCCGCGAGGCCGCCTGAAGGCAGGCGGCGTCAGCCGGAAGCCTTCAGGCGCGCGTGACCACACAAAGACCGCAATCGCGGGCTTGATAGCGGCTCAGGCAGCCAATGCGGGCAGGGCGAAGATTGACGAGCGACACGGCCAGAGACAAAGCCCCGGGCGGCGGCGCAGGCGGCCTTGCCGGCAGGAAAAGGGGCCGGCGCTGGCGCAAGCCCTTTGCGGCGATGCGCTGGGTGCTGGCGTCCACCGTTTTCTCCAGCCTCAACTGGCGCATCCTGTTCTTCAACCTTCTGGCGCTGTTCTTCCTTGTCGGCGGCATCCTCTATCTCAACCAGTTCCGCGAGGGGCTGATCGACGCGCGCGTTGAAAGCCTTCTGACCCAGGGCGAGATCATCGCCGGCGCGATCGCCTCTTCCGCCTCGGTCGAGACCGACACGATGACCATCGACCCGCAGGAGCTTCTGGAACTGCAGGCCGGCGAGAGCGCAAGGCCGACCTCCAGCGACGAGGACCTGCGCTTCCCCCTCAATCCGGAAAAGGTCGCGCCGATCCTGAGGCGGCTGATCTCGCCGACGCGCACGCGTGCGCGCATCTATGATCCGGATGCCAATCTGATCCTCGATTCGCGCTTTTTGTATTCGCGCGGCCAGGTGTTGCGCTACGACCTGCCGGACACCGAGAAATCGGCGGCGGAAAGCGTCTCGGACAAGCTTGGAAGCCTGATGAACCGCTTCCTGCAGCCGGGCAACCTGCCGCGCTATGAGGAAGCGCCCGGCGGCGACGGCTCGATCTACCCGGAAGTGACGAAGGCGCTCGACGCCCAGCGTTCGGCCGTGGTCCGGGTCACCGACAAGGGCGGGCTGATCGTCTCCGTCGCCGTGCCGATCCAGCGTTTCCGCGCCGTGCTCGGCGTGCTGCTTCTGTCCACCCAGGCGGGCGACATCGACAAGATCGTCCATGCCGAGCGGATCGCGATCATCCGCGTCTTCGCGGTGACCGCGCTTGTCACCATGATCCTGTCCTTCATGCTGTCCTCGACGATCGCCAGTCCGCTGCGCCGGCTTTCCGAGGCGGCCGTCAGGGTGCGTCGCGGCGGCCCGCGCGAACGCGAGGAAATACCGGATTTCTCGGCCCGTCAGGACGAGATCGGCCATCTGTCGACAACGCTTCGGGAAATGACGACGGCGCTCTATGACCGCATCGACGCGATCGACAGTTTCGCCGCCGATGTCGCCCACGAGCTGAAGAACCCGCTCACCTCGCTTCGAAGCGCGGTCGAGACCCTGCCGCTCGCCAAGACGGAAGAATCGAAGGCGCGTCTGACCGAGATCATCCAGCACGATGTCCGCCGCCTCGACCGGCTGATCAGCGACATTTCGGATGCGTCGCGGCTGGACGCGGAGCTCGCCCGCGAGGATGCCAAGCGGTTTGACGCCGAGGCGCTCCTGAAGGACCTGATCACGATTTCGCGCGAGACCGGCAAGCGCAACCGCGCGGTTGCGATCGGTTTCACCGTCCATCCCGGCAATCACGGCAAGGGCGCCTTCGAGGCCTTTGGCCATGATCTGAGGATCGGCCAGATCGTCACCAATCTGATCGAGAATGCCCGCTCCTTCGTGCCGGAAAGGGACGGCCGCATCGACGTGGCGCTTGCCCGCACGCGCAGTCAGATCGTCATTACGGTCGAGGACAACGGTCCGGGGATCAGGCCGGATGCGCTGGAACGCATCTTCGAGCGGTTCTATACCGACAGGCCCGATGGCGAGGCTTTCGGTCAGAATTCCGGGCTCGGCCTTTCCATTTCCCGCCAGATCGCCGAGGCCCACGGCGGCACGCTGACGGCCGAGAATGTTTCCGATCCGGAGACCGGCGAGGTCAAGGGCGCCCGCTTTACCCTCAAGCTGCCGGCCGCCACCGGCAAGGCGCAATGACGGAGCGCGGCGGCACCAACCTTCATGCGAGCGCGATCGTGCTCGGTTCGACCGGCATTCTGATCAGCGGACCTTCGGGCGCGGGCAAGAGCGAGCTTGCCCTTGCCCTTCTCCACGGCGCTCGGCTCAACGGGCTTCATGCGGCGCTCGTGGCCGACGATCAGGTGCTGATTTCGTGCATTGCCGGCCGGGTGATCGCCGGTGCTCCGGCCGCAATTGCCGGGCTTATCGAGATTCGCGGGTCCGGGCTGGCCAAAATCCCTCATCTCGAGAGCGCGGTGATGGATTTCGCCCTCATGCCGGTGCCCTCCCACGCGGCCGAGCGCATGCCGCCGTCCGACAGCAGGCTTCAGCTCGAAGAGGGGGGTGATCTGCCGGCGCTTTTCCTGCGCTGGCCAGCTCCGGACCCCTTCTCGAAGCTTGCGGCGCTCTGCCCCGGGCTTGACACCGGCCGTCCGGTTCTTCCCGCGCGCGCCGACGCGGAAGGGTAAAGCGTCGTCCGTCGGCCTCGACGTGTACCCGGCCTGCATCGGCAGGCACGGTTCGCCTGTTTTCATATGGTATTTTCGCCCTTTTGGCTTGCACTTCGCTCCGGCTTCGACAAGATGCGGGGCGAAAGGCCGCGGGCGGACGCAGGCGGTTGCTGTTTTAAGGAGTGGCGCGAAGATGATCGGACTGGTGCTTGTGACCCATGGTGGCCTTGCGGAGGAATTCCGGCTGGCGGTCGAGCATGTCGTCGGGCCGCAGAACGCCATCGAAACCGTGTCGATCGGCCCAGAGGATGACATGGATCGCCGCCGCGACGATATTCTCGCCGCCGTCGGCACGGTCGACAGCGGCAACGGCGTCATCATCCTGACGGACATGTTCGGCGGCACGCCGTCCAACCTCGCCATTTCGGTCATGAACAACGGCACCGTCGAGGTGATCGCCGGCGTCAACTTGCCGATGCTGATCAAGCTCGTGGCCGTCCGCGCCGACAATGACATGGCGAAGGCGCTTGCAGAGGCCGAGGATGCGGGCCGGCGCTACATCAATGTCGCAAGCCGCGTCCTCAGCGGGAAATAGAAGGCCCGATGGAAGCCCCGGTCTCGCGTGAACTCACCATCGTCAATCGCAGGGGGCTCCACGCCCGCGCCTCGGCCAAATTCGTCCAGACGGTGGAGAAGCTCAATGCCTCCGTCAGCGTCGCAAAGGACGGGATGACCGTCGGCGGCACGTCGATCATGGGGCTGATGATGCTGGCGGCCGGAATCAACAGCACGATCATCGTTTCGGCGGCCGGTCCCGAGGCGGAAGCGGCCCTCGACGCCATCGAGGCGCTTGTTGCCGACCGCTTCGGCGAGGAGAGCTGAAAGCCGTCGCAGTGGCCGCGCCCGGTCAGTTCTCGGGAAACCAGCTCGTGTCGATGGAGGCATGCCGGTCAACGAAATCGCAAAGACCGATCAGCTTGTCCTCATCCAGAACCTCGACCGAGCCGTTCTCCCGCCGGATCAGGCCGTCCTTTTGCAGGGCAGTGAAGGAGCGGCTGACATAGACATTCGTCAGCCCCAGGACATCCGAGATTTCCGTCTGGTTGAGCGGAAGCCGTATGACGGCCGACATCGGCTTGTTGGCGATCCTGAGGCGCGCCATCAGGTCGAGCAGGAAATAGGCGATGCGTTCGCGCGCGCTCATGCGGCCGATGGCCTGCAGAAAGTCCGACATGATCACCTGATTGCGCACGGCAAGCGCAAACAGCAGCGCCGCAAGCTGCGGCGCGTTCGAGAACACCTGGTCGAGATCCTTCTTCGGAAAGGGGCAAAGGCGCACATCCTCGGCCGCCTTCAGCACCGTGGTCCGTTCTTTGAAGGCAATGTCGGGGAAACCGATAATGTCGCCGGGATGGTGGATCTCGACGATCTGGCGCCGTCCGTCCTTCATGTCGGCATAGCTGTAGAGCCAGCCTTGCCTGACCACGTAAAGATTTGCGTTGCTGTCGCCCTCCGCATGGATTTCGGTGCCCTTGGCATAGTCACGCTCCTCGCGCTCCAGGCATGCGATACTGTCCAGCGAGCGCTGGCTGAGCGGCACATAATGCGACAGTTTCTGTACCAGACAGCTGTTCTGGCTCATTTCCCCCACCCTCCGGCGTCGTTCATAATGCCCCTTCAAATACGTTCAGGAACTGGGAGAAAATGGCTTGCCCGGTGCGTCGCCGCAACGAAAAAGTAAACGAAAGCACGCTTTCCGCGACTTTATTTCGCAAAATCTTCTGATTTCAAACCAGTTTAATGCAGGCTCGGGCGCAAGGGTTCAGTAAGGGGCTCAACACGAGGAGAACCTGAATGTCCGAAGCCCGCCTCACGCGGCGGAAGGGGGCACGCTAAGTGTCCTCCGCCATTGCCATTATCGACCCGTTCTGCCTGACGCCCGCAACGATCACCGCCTCGACCAACGACCGTGTCGGTGGCACCGAGGCCATCGTTCTCAAGGTGGCGCGCGCGCTCTGTGACGATTTCCGCTTCCATTTTTACCAGAACGGGCGGCTCGACATGGATCGCGACGACTGCGGGCTTTACCGCCCGCTCGATGCCGTCAGCGTCGCAAATCTTGCCGGCGTCACCGGCATCATCGTCATCAACTCCTGGAAGGCAGCGCTGAAGGCGCGACGCCTCAATCCCGGCTGCCCGATCTTCCTGTGGTCGCACACGCATCCCGGCCGGCACAACCGGCGCATGGGCGAGGCGCTGGCCGAGGCGCAGATCGAGATCGTCTGCACGTCGCAGGCTCACGCCGCCCACGTCACGCAGTTCCTTTCACCTGAAAACCGGCGCCTGCCGAAGATCGGCTGGATCTATTCCCCTGTCGATGACGATCTGGTCGCCGACGACACCCCGCGTGATCGCGACCGACTGTTCTTCCCCGGCATGCCGCTCAAGGGCATTTCCGAGGTTCTCGCGAAATTCGCCGGAATCAGAAAGAGCAGGCCGGAACTGAGACTCGACATCGCCGAGCCGGGTAGTCTTGCCTGGCCTGATGGAGACGGGCTTGAGGGCGTCAATTTTCTAGGGCGGCTCTCCCACAGCGCGATGATTGCCCGCATGCGCCGCTCGCTCTGCGTCTTTTATCCGCAGACCCGCACGGACGATACGGCCAGCCTGCTGCTGGCCGAGGCCAATGCCGTCGGCACGCCCGTCATCGTCCAGCGCGGTCTCGGCGCCAATGACGAGATCGTCGGCACATTCGGGCAGGTCTTCGACACCGATGACCTGAAGGCGCTCGGCGAGCGCATCGACATGTGGCGTCTCGCGCCCCCCATGGTCAATGTTCGTCCGGCGCTGCGGATGAGGGCGGTTGCCGGTGAATGGCGGGCGAAGCTCGGCGCCAGGCAAGAGGGGAAGCCTCTTCCGCCGGGCGTTGTTCCGCCGGGCCTTGCCACCACGGCCGCCGCCGCCCCCGAAAAATAGCAGGCCGCCCTGCGCGGCGCGCCCGGCGTCCCCGCTCAGCCCATATGACGCAGATCCTCCGGCAGAAGCGCGGACGGCATGCTCTGGTAGCAGACCGGGCGCAAGAAGCGGCGGATCGCCAGCGTGCCGACGGAGGTGGCGCCGAAATTGGTCGAAGCCGGGTACGGCCCGCCATGGACCATGGAGTCGGCAACGGCAACGCCGGTGGCAAAGCCGTTGGCGAGCAATCGGCCCGCCTTGCGTTCCAGGAGCGGCACAAGGCTCTGCGCAAACTCGACATCGTCATTGTCCATGTGCAGGGTGCAGGTCAGCTGGCCTTCAAGCCGTTCGGCGATGGCGCGCATCTCCTGGGCATTGGCCGCCATCACCACGATGCCGAGTGGGCCGAACACCTCATGGGCAAGCTTCGGATTGGCGAGAAAGTCCTTGCCTGCGACGGTAAAGAGCGCCGGCGCGCCCTCGCGTCCGTCGCAATCGCCCTTCACCAGCGTTTCAACGCCGTCCGTGCCCGCAATCTCCGTGCGACCGCGGCGGAAGGCCTCGGCAATTCCCTCCGTCAGCATCACCGCTGGCCCGACATCGCCGAGCGCCCTGGCCGCGGCATCGGCGAAGCGATCGGATTCCGGTCCGGCGAGCGTGATCATGATGCCGGGATTGGTGCAGAACTGGCCGACGCCCATGGTCAGTGATCCCGCCCAGCCCTTCGCGATCTCCTCGCCGCGATTGGCAAGCGCATCGGGCATGAGGAAGTTCGGGTTGACCGAACCCAGTTCGCCGAAAAAGGGGATGGGCTCGTCGCGCCGCGCGCAAAGGTCAAACAGCGCCTTTCCGCCGGCGAGCGAGCCGGTAAAGCCGACGGCCCGGATCAGCGGATGGGTGACGAGCGTGCCGCCGGCCTCGTGCGAGGCGCCCTGCAGCAGCGAGAAGACGCCCGGATGAATGCCGCATTTTTCCGCCGCCGCCGCGATCGCCTCGGCGACGATCTCGCCTGTGCCGGGATGGGCGGGATGGCCCTTGACCACGACCGGGCAGCCGGCGGCAAGCGCCGACGCGGTATCGCCGCCGGCAGTCGAGAAGGCGAGCGGGAAATTGGACGCGCCAAAGACGGCGACGGGGCCGATCGGCCTTTGCACCATCTTCAGGTCGGGACTCGGCGGGGTCGCGTCCTGATTGGCCGCATCATGACGGCGGTCGAGATAGTCGCCGTCGAGAATATGGCGCGCGAACAGGCGCAACTGCCCGGTGGTGCGGCCGCGCTCGCCCTCGAGCCGCGCGACCGGAAGGCCCGATTCGGCCGAGGCGATCTCGGTGATGTCGCTGCCGCGCTTCTCGATCTCGTCGGCGATCTTGTTGAGGAACTCCGCGCGGTCCCTGCGCGTGGAATAGCCGTAGGTCCAGAAGGCCGCCTCGGCGGATTTGACCGCCTGGTCGATCAGCTTGTCATTTGCCTCGCAGAAGGCGTGGGGCTCGCCGCTGACGGGCTTTGAGAGAAAGGTGATATCGGTTCCGATCCATTCGCCGCCGACCAGATGCCTGCCATGCGGTTTGAAACTCATCGTCATTCTCCTCGGGCTTTGCGATTTCTTGCGTTTTGTCTTGTGGTTTAAAGAAGGTCGCGCGCGGCGAGATTGGTCATCAGGGCGCGCATGCCGAAGGTCCAGGGCGCGCATTCGGTCGACAGGCGCACGGTGTTTTCAAGCCGTCCGAGCCCTTTCGCAGAGATCGTCACGCGGTCGCCCGGCTTGTGGGTGAAGCCCTCGCCGGGGACATCCCGGTCCTTGGTGGGCGCGAACAGCGTGCCGAGATAGAGCATGAAGCCGTCAGGATACTGATGATGCCGGCCGATGGTCTGGGCGACCAGCGCTTCCGGGTCGCGGCTGATTTCCGACATCGAGGAATGTCCCGTCATTTCAAATCCGTCTTCGCCCTCGACCCGCAGCGCAACCTCGGCGTCGCGCACATCGTCAAGCGTGAAGCCGCTGTCAAACAGCCTGATCATCGGGCCGATCGCGGCGGAGGCGTTATTATCCTTGGCCTTGCCGAGCAGGAGCGCGGAACGGCCCTCTACGTCGCGCAGATTGACATCGTTGCCGAGGGTCGCGCCGACGATCCTGCCGACAGAGGATACGGCGAGAACCACTTCGGGCTCAGGATTGTTCCATTTCGAGATCGGATGAAGACCGACGTCTGCGCCCGGCCCCACGGCTGAAAGCGCCTGCGCCTTGGAAAACACTTCCGCGTCCGGGCCGATGCCGACTTCCAGATACTGGCTCCACAGGCCCTCGCGGATCAACGCTTCCTTGGCCGTCGCCGCGGCCTCCGATCCCGCCTCGATGTTCTTCAGGCTGGCGCCGATCGCCGCGCCGATCCGCGCGCGGATCGCCTCCGCCTTTTTGGGATCGCCCGCCGCCTTCTCCTCGATCACCCGTTCGACCATAGAGCGGGCGAAGGTTACACCGCAGGCCTTGATTGGCTGCAGATCGCAAGGGCAGAGAAAATGGATGCGGCTCTCGTCGCCCGGCTTTGCGGCGGCGATTTCCTCCAGCGTGCCGAGCCGGAAGCCCGGGGCCTCGCTGACATAAAAGGCCGGATCGTCCATCTCGCAGATATCGCGTGACAGCGGGGCGATCGCGGCGGTGATATCGTAAACCGCGCCGCCGCGCAGCGTTACCACAGCCGGGCCGTTCGCCTCGGGCAGGAAAACGCGTCCGAGCCAGGTGCCGTTGAAGTCGTCGATGATCGTCATAGCGAAATGTCCTCATGCGCGGCGCGTCTTGCACCGCCTCCCGTGCCGGCGCGACGCTCTGCCAGGGACGAACGCCGGGCGCGCATCGCCCGCAGCAAGGGCGCCGACCATCTACACTTAGGCCAACCGGCGCCGGGTTTAAAGCGCAGAACGGAATTTGGACGGGTTTCGCTGTGGCAGGCCGTCAGTTGATCGATTTTGCCAGCCGTTTCAACCACGGCATGGCTGTCAGCATCAGAAGCAGGAGAGAGATCGCGATCATTGCGGCCGCGCCCGGATGCTCGACAAAGGTCATCGGGTCACCGCGCGAGAGCAGCATGGCCCGGCGCAGATATTCCTCCATCATCGGCCCGAGGATGAAGCCGATCAGCAGCGGCGCGGGTTCGTAGCGGTAGAGCCTCAGCACATAGCCGAGCACGCCGAAGCCGAGCATGGCCCAGACATCGAAGAGGGAATGATCGAGACTGTAGACGCCGATCGAGATCAGCACAACGATGGTGGGGTAGAGGAAATAATGCGGGATGCGCAGCAGCCGCACCCAGATGCCGATCAGCGGGATATTGAGCACCAGCAGGAAGAGATTGCCGAAGAGGAAGGAGACGATCAGGCCCCAGAACAGCTGGGGATGATCGGAGATCAGGCGCGGGCCGGGTGTCACGCCATGGATCATCAGCGCGCCGATCATCAGGGCCATGGTGGTGGAGCCCGGAATGCCGAGCGTCAGCGTCGGGATGAAGGCGGTCTGCGCGGCGGCATTGTTTGCCGATTCCGGCACCACCACGCCTTCGATCGCGCCCTTTCCGAAATTGGCGCGGTTGGGCGAGACGCGCTTTTCCACCGCATAGCCGATCGAGGAGGCGACCGTCTGGCCCGTTCCCGGCAAAGTGCCGAAGAAACTGCCGATCAGGCTGCCGCGAATGGCGGGGCCGAGCGAGCGCAGCCATTCGCCGCGCTTGGGCAGGAAGCGCTGCCAGGAGACTTTTTCCGTCGCATAGGAGGCCGAAGCCCCGCGCGCCGAATACATGGCCTCCGACACGCCGAAGAGGCCCATGGCGACGACGACGAGATTGATGCCGTCGCGCAGGTCCTGGACGCCGCCGGTAAAGCGTGTGGCGCCGCTGTTGACGTCAACGCCGATCGTGCCGAGCAGCACGCCGAGCGTCACCATCATCACGCCTCTGAGCGTGCCGGAACTCGACACCACGGAGGCCGCCA
This sequence comes from Martelella lutilitoris, assembly GCF_016598595.1. NCBI lineage: Bacteria > Pseudomonadati > Pseudomonadota > Alphaproteobacteria > Hyphomicrobiales > Aurantimonadaceae > Martelella > Martelella lutilitoris. The sequence goes on along the minus strand of NZ_CP066786.1, from coordinate 4,329,774 downwards.
CAAGGCCGAGCAGCATCACCGCGAAATAATCCGCCGGCTCCAGAAGAAGCGCGAAATCTGCAAGCACCGGGGCAAGCGCGGCGATCACCAGAATGCCGAACACGCCGCCGAAGAAGGAGGCGAGCGCGGTCATCAGCAGCGCCACGCCGGCGCGGCCCTCGCGCGCCATCGGATAGCCGTCGAGGCAGGTGATCGAGGAGGAGGGCGTTCCCGGAATATTGAGCAGGATGGAGGCGATCGAGCCGCCATATTCCGCGCCGTAATAAACGCCTGCCAGCATGACCAGCGCCGTTTCCGGCGGAAGATAGAAGGAGACCGGCAGCAGCATGGCGACGGCCGCGAGCGGCCCGAGACCCGGCAGAACGCCTATGAAGGTGCCGAGAAACGTGCCGAGAAAACAATAGAGAAGGTTGGAGGCCGTGGTGGCGGTGGCAAAGCCGAGGGCGAGATTGTCGAGCATGGATCAGAACCCCCGAAAGGCTTGAAGCGGCAGGCGGAGGCCGACGATGAAGACAAGCCAGACGCCAAGGACGGCGCCGATGACGAGACCGCCGCGCCGCAGCGGCGAGAGCGCGCCTACGGAATAGCTTGCGATCAGCACGCAGACGCCCGCGCCCGGCAGAACGCCGAAACGCGGCGTCACCAGCGCGAAGCCTGCGACGGCGAGCGCGATCGGCACGACCGTCCGCCAGTCGATCTTCAGGTGTTCGGCGCCGGCCTTGATGTCGCCGACGAGGGCGACGATCGAGAGAATGACGAGAATGCCGCCGGCGATCAGCGGAAAGGCGCCGGGGCCCATGCGGCGCGGCGTGCCGAGATCGAGCACGGTGACGGCGCCGATGATGAAGACAAGCGCCATTGCGCCGATCAGAAGCGTACCCGCCTGTGCCGAAAGCTTTCTCAGCATCGCCCGGTCTCCGTTTCCGGTTCGAACTCCGCGCCCTCATAGGTCTCGCGGACGATTATCCGGCCCACGCGAATGTCGGCGGCGGCGGCGGCGACATGCTCCGCAACGGCTTGCGGAACGCCCGCTCCCAGCACAAGCGCGGCATAGTCGCCTTCCGGAAGGCCCAGCAGGACCGGCTTTTGCGGCAGGCGTCCTGCCGCGACATCGGCAATGGCGCGCTCGACGCCGAGATCGATGCGCGCCAGCGCAGAGGCGACAAACACATCCGGCGCCAGCGCCGTCCAGTCAAGCGCGTTGCCGATCTGTCGGCGCCCGGCTGCCCGGCAGGCATCAATCGCGCCCTGTCTTGCGCCGTTCAGCATGGTGAATATGATATCTGCACCGGCCTTGATCTCGGCGGCGGCCCAGCGCCGGGTAATCGCATTGTCATCCTGCGAGCCGCAGAAGGCGGTCAGCACGGTGACGGAGGTATCGGTCTCCCTCACGCCTTGCACGAAGGCGGCGCGGCCCTTCAGCCCCGGGCGAACGCGATGGCCGGACAGGTGGCCGACCGTGCCGGTCCTCGTCATCAGCGCCGCGAGGCAGCCGGCGAGATAGGCCGAGTGTTCCTGCGCCACATCATAGCTTGCGAGGTTTTGCCCATGGGCGTGGCCCTGAACGATGGCGAAGGGCTTTTCCGGCCAGTCGAGGGCCAGAACCGGCATGACCCGGTCGCCCTGCCCGCCGATGAAGACCAGACCGTCGAAATCCGCCATGACCCGGTCAAGGCTTTCGAGGATCTCGGCCGTATCATAGGCCAGCCCGTCGATGATGCTGATCTGCGCGGTTCCGGCGCGCGCTGCCTTTCGCGCGCCGGCAAGGCCGCTGGCATTGAAGCCCGCATCCTCCGCCTCGCCGATGACGACGACGGCAATCTGCGGCAGAGCGGATTTTTCCGAGGAAAGCGGGCTGATGCGCATCATTCACTCGCTTGGTTGACCAGCGGCGCCCATTCGGCGACGCCCTTTGCAACATAGTCGGTGAATTCGTCGCTTGTCATCGTGCCGCCGACAATGCCCCAGGTCTCGAACTGGGCAATGACCTCATCGGTTGCCAGCGCGGTGGCGAGCGCGTCCTGCAACGTCGTGACGATTGCCGGATCGACGCCGGCGGGGGCGGAAATGCCGAGCCAGTTTTCGGCAATGATATCATAGCCGAGTTCGGTAAGGGTCGGAGTGTCGGGCAGGGTGTCAAGCCGTTGCGGCGAAGAGACGGCAAGCGGGATGGCCGTTCCCTCGGCGACGGCGGGCAGGTTCTGCGGCACGGCATCAAAGATCACCGGGATGACGCCGGCGCGGAAATCAAGCCGCATCGGGCCTGAGCCCTTGTAGGGAATGTGCGAGAGTTCGACGCCCGCCTCATTCTCATAGGCAACGGCGACGACATGGCCCCAGGAGCCGACGCCGGACGATCCGTAGTCCAGCATGCCGGGCTCGGCCTTTGCCTTTTCGACAAAGGCGGCCATGTCCGGCGTTTCAAGCTCGGGCGAGACGAACATGCCGAGATGGACGGCGCCGATATAGCCGATATGGGTGAAGTCGGCGACCGGATCATAGGGCGTGTCGGGGAAGCTTGTCGGCGCGACATTGAACGGCGTCAGGTTGGAGAGCATCAGCGTGTAGCCATCGGCTTCGGCATTCTTCAGCTCGGTCGCGGCCACGGTGCCGGCGGCGCCCGGCTTGTTTTCAACGACGAATTGCTGGCCGAGCGCGGCGCCGAGCTGCTCGGACAGCAGGCGGGCGACGAGATCGCTGGAGCCGCCGGGCGGAAACGAGACGAGAATGCGCACCGGGCGCTCTGGATAGTCGGCTGCAAGAGCGGCGGGCGCGAGGGCGGCAAGGGCGGTGGCGGCGAGGATGATGGATTTCAGCGGTCGGACCGGCATGTCAGAACTCCAGTTTCTGCTGTCTTGGGTCGGGGCGAAGGCATTGACGAAATTCAAGTTCCAAGAAAGGAAACTACAGTTTCAGAAATCGCGCAAGTAAAAAATAGGCAAATATCATTTTTGTATAAATTATAGGCAATCTGGTTGCTCCTTGGGCATCGACAATGGCGAAAAGCCTGCCAATCCGGCATTCATGACCACGTGCACGGGAAACCGCTGACTGAAATCAGGATTTCGAACACCATGGCTTGCCTTTTCAGTGTCGCCGTCCTTAATGACAAATGATGAAATCAGAATTTCAAAACACCGCCGACGAGGCGCCCTTTCTCAGCCGCGTGCAGCGCGTTCTGCCGCAGCTGAGCCCGGCCGAGCGCAGGCTGGGCGAGTTCCTGCTGGATTTTCCCGGCGAACTCGGCAGCTATGACGCGCAGGAACTGGCGCGGCTTTGCGATGTCTCCAAGGCCACGGTTTCGCGCTTCATCCGCAAGCTCGGCTTTACCAGCTACGACCAGGCGAAAAAGGCGGTGCGCGACGAGCGCCAAACCGGCTCGCGCGCCTTCTTCGCCCATGCCGAGCCGGAGGCCAATGCCGCGGCCCTTGCCCTCGACATGCGCGAGGAGAAGGACAATCTCGACTGGACCTTCGCCAATCTCGATGCAAGCGAGCTGGAAGCGCTCGCCGCTGCCGTGGTGGATGCGCGCAAGGTCTGGATCACCGGCCAGCGCATCAGCCAGTCCTTCGCCCATTACCTCTACTGGCAGCTGACCAAGATCGTCGGCGAGGTCGTGGTTTTCCCGCAGGGCGGCGAAACGCTGGGCGAACATGTGGCGCGCATCGAGGAAGGCGATCTGGTGATCGCGATCACGCTGCGCCGCCGGATCGCCGGCACGCGACAATTGCTCGATACGATTGTTGAAAGCAGCGCGCGGCTGGCGTTGATCTCGGACGAGAACATGGCCCGCCATCCTGCCGCGCAGTGGCATTTTCACTGCCGTATTCATTCCGACGGCCCGCAGTTCAATCATGCCGCCGTGCTGGCGCTCTGTCATCAGATCGTGGTGCGCGCGACGCTGAGCGCCGGGCGAACGGGCCGCGACCGGCTGCGCAAGGTCGATGCTGTCAATGAAAAGCTGATGCAGTACGAGTAATACCGAACGTCAGCCGGCGGAAGCCGGGCTGTCATTCATGAAGCGTGAATGGAACGGCAGGGCCGCTGCGCCGATGGCCAGCCCCCACGGCCCGAGCCTGCTTTTCTCGATCGCGGTCTCGCTGTCCGTCCCGGAAATTTCTGAAAGCCGCGAGACGATTTCCGCAAGCACCGCATCGGGCAAGAGCCCGGCGATGATGGCCGTCTTCACGCGCGCGAACTTCCCGAGCGAGGCGATCAGGGCGTGCAGCTCGTCCGCCACCGTCCCGATCCAGCTGTCGATATTGTCGCCGGATGCCTCCGGCGCGTCGCGCAGTGCCAGAAAGCGATCCATCATCGCCGCCTCGCTCTCGCCGGAAAAGGCCTGGTCGTGGCCGGCATAGATGCGCCCGCCGAGCACGAGGCGTGGCACGATATGCGGCGTGACCACGCAATAGAGGTAGTCGTTGAGATTGCGCGCCGCGCCGAACATGCATTCCGCGCTCGCCGCCGCCGTGACGTCGTTCTGGATGAAGACGTCGAGCCCGCTTGCGCGGCTGAGTTCGGCTTCGAAATCGAAATCGAGAATGGCCCTGGCCTCGCCGATGGACGGCCCCATGTCGGAGGGCAACGAAAGCCCGATGCCGGCAAGCCGGTCGCGCCGGGCCTTTGGCGCTTCGGCCATGGCCGTCTCCACCGCCTCGCGGGCGGTTCTGCGCACATCGTCCAGCCGGGCTTCGTCGTAGACAAACGCTCTGCGGCTGATCGGATTGCCGACGAAATCGCTCATCACCACGTCGAGATAGCGATGGCCGATATTGATGCCGATCGAAAACGCCCCTTCCGGATTGAGGCTGATCGGGGTTGTCGGCGGGCCGATGCGCCCGCGCACGGCCTCACCCTTCAGGACCAGATTGTCCTTTTCCAGCGATCGCACAATCACTGAGATTGTCTGGGCGGAAAGCCCGCTCGCCTCGCCAAGCTGCATGCGCGACAGCCCGGGGTTCTGCAGAAGCAGAGACATGATCAGCCGCTCATTGTAGGAGCGGGCGAGCACCTGGTTCATGCCGGTGCTGCGCTCGGCAATGCGAACGGAAGGCGGCGGGGCAAATCTCATATCTGGCATTTTTGGCAGTCTCCACGCCCGGGATGAAAACGGGCGCATGGGTTGATCCGTCAGGTGGCGTCAGGAGGCGCGCGCGCGTTCCTCGCCCCAGCCGATTGCCTCTATCTCCTCGGCGATGGCCTTGCCAAGGGCTGCATGGGCGGCGGCATCGAGATGGAACCCGTCGGCATCACTTGAACTGACCACCAGACCCGCGTCGAAGAAATGCACTTCCTGGGCCTCGGCGATGCGCTCATACTCGGCAGCCAGCGCCCGGGATTTCTCCTGCGCGCCCATGAACACGCCGGACCATTCCTTCAGCTCCATGGCCGTCGGCGGCGGGGCCACGATCATGATTTCCGGCACCTTGCCATTGATGCCCGCCGGCAGCGCCTTGATGTCGGAGACCAGCGCGCCGACGCCCATGGCGATCTCGCCGGCGGTCTTGTTGAAGCGGATTTTCAGGTCGTTGGTGCCGAGCATCACGATCACCAAATCAAGCGGCTTGTGGCTCATGATGCAGGGCTTCAGATAGGTGCGTCCGTTCTTTTCCGCGCCCTCGATCGGGTCGTCGCTGACGGTCGTGCGGCCTGAAAGCCCCTCCTCGATCACCAGCCAGCGATCGCCCAGAATGGCGCGGACAATGCCCGGCCAGCGTACGTCATGCGGATATCGATCATCGGGGCGATTGGCCGTTGTCTGGCCGTAAGTGTTTGAATCCCCGTAACAAAGAACTGAGCGCATTCTCCCTCCCTCTTCCCCGGCGTCTGTCGGCGCCGTGCCGGCAGGGCGAATGAAGACCGGCCGACAATGAGCGTCAAGCTAGGTCGCGACGGCAACAAGGTCAATAATAAATCAACATGAATAATTATTGACAGGTCGATTTATTTGAGGATGATTGGGAGAGATCGAGGCGATGAACCTGCATGGAGGATGCGTGGTTGCCACTCCGGTTTTCGCCGTATCAGAGGGAGGGAATAATGAAGTTCACCGACACACTGAAAGGCATCGGCGCGGCCGCCGTGATCGCGCTTGCCGCCGCTGCACCCGCCAAGGCGGCGGATGATGGCCCGCTGCTCGTCGTCAGCGGTCCCCTGTCCTGGCCGTTTTTTGCCGCCGTGAAGAAGGGCTTTGACGACGCGGCCGAAGCCTACGGGCTCGACTACCAGTACATTGCCGTCACCGACACGGCCAACATGACCAGCGACTATCCGCGGCTTCTGCAGCAGGCCATCAGCCGTGATCCGAAAATGCTGCTCGTCGGCGAGTTCTTCCCTGACGGCATGGATCCGCTGATCCGCGAGGCGACGGCAGACGGCATTCCGGTGCTGATCCACAATTCCGGGCAGACGCTGTGGGAAGACAACGGCTCGATCGGCTTTGTCGGCGAGGATCCCTACCAGATGGGCTACAAGGCCGGGCAAATCCAGGCCGATGCCGGGGTCAAGAAAGGCCTCTGCTTCAATCAGGTGCCGGGCAACCCGACCGTGGAAGAACGCTGCAACGGCTATGTCGCGGCGATGGAAGAGGCCGGCGCCGAGACGATCTACCAGACGATCGGCACCGGTGATGCCACCAATCCGCAGGCCATGACCCAGGCGATCAAGGGCACGCTGCAGGCCAATCCGGACATTGACGGCATCTATACGCTGAACGCGGTTCCGGCCATGAGCGCGCTGCGCGCCGTCGATGAGGTCGGCCGCAAGGGCGAGATCATGATCGGCACGGCCGACCTTTCCAACGAGGCGCTGATGGCGATCAAGAACGGCGATCTCGCCTTTGCCATGGACCAGCAGCCCTATCTGCAGGGCTATCTCTCCATGCTGATCGCCAACCAGTATCTGAACTACGGCCTGCACCCGATCGGCCATGTGAAGACCGGACCGCTCGTCATCGACAGCTCCAATGTCGACAAGACGCTCGAGGTCAACAAGGCCCATGGCGGCGTGCGCGGCGCGTCCTGAGCCAGCGCGCGAGGCCATCCAGACGCAATACCTGCCGGGTCATGCCCGGCAGTCTCCGCCTGAGAAGGTCGGAAACCATGACATGCCGCAATATGACGCCAAGACTGGAGCAATGACGTGATCAAGTCCGTGATCCGACGGCCGGAGACAGGGGCGCTTGCCGCCTTCATCCTTACCTATCTGTTTTTCGCCGTCGCCACCTCCGGCGCCGGCTTTGTGTCGATCAACGGCACGGCCGGCTGGCTGAACCTTGCCGCCGAACTCGGCATTGTCGCGATCCCGGTCGGCCTGTTGATGATCTCCGGCGAATTCGACCTGTCGATCGGCTCCACTGTCGGGGCCGCCTCGATGATCGTCGCGCTCGGCACCAACCAGCTCGGCCTGCCGATCTGGCCGATGATCGGGGTCGCGCTTGTCGCCGGCATGGTGATCGGGCTTTGCAACGGGCTTGCCGTGGTCAAGACCAACCTGCCCTCCTTCATCGTCACGCTCGCCACCAATTTCATCGTCATCGGTGCCACGATGGGCTTCTCGAGGCTGATCGCCAACGTCACCTCCAGCTCCATCATCGCCTCCGACAGCGCGAAATTCGTCTTCGCCGCCCGTTGGGGTCAGGCCAACATCGCCATTCTGTGGTGGGGGCTGGCGGCCCTTGCCGGTTTCTGGCTATTGTCGAAAACCGTGTTCGGCAACTGGATCTATGCCACCGGTGGCAATCTCAATGCCGCGCGCGGGGCGGGCGTTCCGGTGGAGCGCGTCAAGATCACGCTCTTCGTCGCAACCGGCTTTGCCGCGGCCCTTGTCGGCATCCTTCAGGGCATCCAGTGGAATTCCGGCAATGCGACCTATGGCATGGGCTATGTGTTTCAGGCGCCGATCGTCGTCGTCATCGGCGGCATTCTTCTGACCGGCGGCTATGGGTCGGTGCTGGGCATCGTGCTCGGCACGGCGCTGTTCGGCGTGATTTCGACCGGCATCTTCTATACCGGCTGGAACACCGACTGGATCCAGCTTTTCCTTGGCGGCCTGCTCGCCATCGCCGTGCTTGCCAACAACTACATCCGCCGGCTCGCGCTGGCCTCACGCTGAGGGAGGGTTCGATGTCCCTGATGGAACTGCGCGGCGTCGACAAATATTTCGGCACCACCCATGCGCTGAAAAAGGTCTCGATGACCGTCGAACCCGGCAAGATCCTCTGCCTTCTGGGCGACAATGGCGCGGGCAAGTCGACGCTGATCAAGGTGCTCTCCGGTTACCACCAGCCGTCCTCCGGGACGCTGATCTTCGAGGGCCGCGAAACGCGGTTTTCCGGCCCGCGCGAGGCGCGCAAGCGCGGCATTGCAACCGTGCATCAGGATGTCGGCTCGATCCCGCTGATGAGCGTTGGCCGCAATTTTTTCCTCGGCGCGGAACCCGTGACGGGCAAATGGCCGCTGCGCCGTTTCGACAGCGCGCTGGCCAATCGTGTCGCAGTCGAGCAGATGCAGGCCTTCGGGCTGACGCGGGTGAAAAGCGGCGACCAGTTGGTCGGCACCATGTCGGGCGGCGAACGGCAGGTGCTCGCCATCGGCCGGGCCATGTATTTCGGCGCCAAGATGCTGATCCTCGACGAGCCGACATCGGCGCTTGGCGTCAAGGAAGCCTCGATGGTGCTGAAGATGATGCGGATCGCGCGCGAAAATGGCGCCGGCATCGTCTTCATCACCCACAATGCCCGCCATGCCATGGCCGTCGGCGATGAATTCTGCGTGCTGATCCAGGGCGAGGTCGCCGCCGATTTCAGGCGCGGCGAGAAGACCCGCGAGGAAGTGCTGAACCTGATGGCCGGCGGCGAGGACATGGCCGAACTGGAGGACGATCTCGAACAGGTCGACTGACGGCAACGGTTGATCTGATCCCCTTGACCGTGCCGTCATCCCTTACCGTCAGCCGTTCCTCCGCGACGAGGACGGCCGGGCAAACGCGGGCGTGACCGCGCCGCCGAGCGCCAAACAGCTTGTTTTTCTGAGCACAAACTGTCGACAAATGATTGTCGGCAACGTATGTTCGGGACCTGCAGGGCTCTGGCAGGTTCTGGTCGGGCCTGCTGCATGGATGTTGGAGCGCGCCGAGGAAAAGTGGAGACCGGTTTTCCGTCCGGACGCGCGAAAAACCAAAGGCTAGCGTGTTCGCGATTCAAGAAGTTCGGACATGCTCTATGGCCCACGCGCCTGCGTGTGGAGACCCGGAGAACAAGCGGCGATGGCGGCGGCGGAAGAAACGGCAAAGGCGAGGACGCGCGGATCGGGAACCCAGACGGTCTATGAAACGCTGCGCCGGGAAATTCTGGCAATGGAGCTGACGCCGGGCAGCCCACTGGACGAGGTCAGGCTGTCGGAACGGTTCGGTATGTCGCGCACGCCGGTGCGCGAGGCCTTGCTCAGGCTTGCCAGCGACGCGCTGGTGACCACGCTGCCCAATCGCAACACCATCGTATCGGCCATCAATTTCGCCGAGATGCCCCATTATTTCGAGGCGTTGACGCTGATGTACCGCATCACCGTCAGGGGGGGCGCCGCGCGCGGCCCGCATGCGCCGGCAATGATGGAGGACATCCGCGAGCGGCAGGACGCGTTCGTCGCCGCTGTGGAGGCAGGCGACGCCTTTGCCATGATCGAGGCCAATCGCGAGTTTCACGTCGCCATCGCAGAACTTGCGGGCAACGCCTACTACACCGGCTTCTTCTCCCGTCTGCTTGACGAGGGGCGCCGTGTCCTCAGGCTCTACTATTCCACCTTCGAAGACCGGCTTCCGCGCCAATACGTCAATGAACACGAGGATATCATTGCGGCGATTGAGGCCGGGGATGCCGAAAGGGCCGATCGGCTGGCGATCGCCCATGCCGGACAGATCGTGCGCCAGATACAAGACTATCTGGCGCGCGAAACCGCTCAGGCCAGCGCCTTCCCGCTGGACTGAAAATGGCGCAGGGCCACGTCGAGGAAAAACATCGCAGCCGAAACAACGGCCCGGCGCTTCGAAACCGGAAGGCTTTGCCGACGCGGGAAAGGGGCAAGCGGACGGGCGCTGCAGCGCCGCGGCGACAGGCCGTCAGACGCTGCGGAACAAGGAGATCCCGATGAAAGACGAGAGTGGCGCAGACGCCGTTGTCATTGGCGGCGGCATCGTTGGATGCATGGCCGCACGCTATCTGGTTGAGGCCGGGCGAAGGGTCACCATCCTGGAACGCAGCGCGATTGCCGCGGGAAGCAGCGCGGGCAACGCAGGCATCCTCGCATTCCCCGAGATCGTGCCGATCCCCTCGCCGGGGATCACATGGAAAGCGCCGGGGTGGCTCCTCGATCCGTTGGGGCCGCTCACCATCCGCCCGGGCTATGCGGCACGGCTCGCGCCTTGGTTCTGGCATTTCTGGCGGGCGAGTTCCAAGAGAAACTTCGAACGCGGCCTCACGGTTCAAGCAGCGTTGATGCGACTGGCCGCGGCCGAGTTTGAAGCAGTTCGCAAGGACGAGCGGCTGGCCGCGTTTGTTGTCAATACCGGCACGCTCGACCTCTACGACAGCGAAAAGAGCTTTCTGGCCGCAGCGCCCGACTGGGAAAGAAAGCGCGCGGCGGGTTTTGATTTCCATCGCGTCGGCCGGCGGGAGATCGAGACGCTTCAGCCCGGTCTCGCATCCCGGTTCGAGCATGCGATCTACAGCGATGACGGGCTGCAGGTTGCCGATCCGGCCGGCTTTACCCGCGCGCTCGCTGAAAGCCTGCAGGAAGACGGCGCCACGATTGCGATCGGAGAAGCTGTCGCCATAGAGCCGACCGAGGCGGGCGCATGCATCCGCCTTGCCGATGGCGGAACAATGGATGCCCGCACCGTCGTTGTCGCCTGCGGCGCGTGGTCGAAACGGCTGGCGAAAAGCCTTGGCGAGACGGTGCCGCTCGATACCGAGCGCGGCTACAACACCACCTTGCCGGCGTCGGCCTTCCCGTTGCGGCGCCAACTCTATTTCAACGACCATTCCTTCGTGGTCACGCCGCTCTCGTCCGGCATCCGCGTCGGCGGCGCCGTGGAGTTCGGCGGTCTCGACCTGCCCGCCAATTTCAAACGCGCCGACATGCTGCTGAGGCTTGCAAAGCGGTTCATGCCCGGGCTTGAGACCGAGGGCGGCGAGCGGTGGATGGGGTTTCGCCCCTCCATGCCCGACTGCCTGCCGGTGATCGACCGTTCGAAGGCCGCGCCGAACGTGCTTTATGCCTTCGGTCACGGCCATCTGGGCTTGACCCAATCAGCGGCGACGGGCCGCCTGATTGCGGAACTCGCCGCGCAGCAGAAACCATCCGTGAACCTCGAACACCTGCGCTTCGATCGGTTTTCCGGCCGCTAGCGCGGTTCTTCGGGGGGCGGTCACATCCCCGATCGGGCGATGCAGTTTTGGGGCCAAAAAGTTCATCCGGCCTTTCTGTCGACAAACTGACGACAAATATGGTAGGCAGTTTTGACGAATGCAAGCGCCCGGTCCGCGATCGGGCAAGATGGGGAGACCGCTGCCATGACCGCCGAAAACCGTCCCGCACCGATCAGCGAAGACGAACGAAAGGGCCGGGTTACGCGACTGCGCGCTGCGATGCAGGCCTCCGGCGCCGATGCCCTGCTGCTGGGCTCGACCACCAGCCTTGCCTATTTCACCGGGCTTGTCTGGCATCCGAGCGAACGCCTGGTCGGCGCGCTGATCACCGCCGATCGCTTGGTCTATATCGCTCCGGCTTTCGAGGTTTCGAAGATCGAGACGCTTGAGCGGATCGACGGCGATATCGCCGCGTGGGAAGAGCACGAAGACCCGGCGGCGCTCGTTGCAAAGCTCGCGGGTCAGGGCCGGACGCTGGCGCTGGACGATGCGTTGCCGTTTTTTGCCTATTCGGCGCTCGCCCGGCAGTTCGCGCCCGAACGGCTGACAGACGGCGGGCCGATGATTTCCGCATTGCGCGCAGTGAAATCGCCGGCCGAGATTGCGCTGATGCAATATGCGATGGATGCGACGCTCGCAGTGCACAAGCGCGTCCACGCACTGATCGAGCCGGGCATCCGCGCCTCCGAGGTCGTGCGCTTCATCGACGAGACCCACCGCGCGCTGTGCGGTTCCGGCAGCACCTTTGCGATCTGCTCCTTCGGCGCGGCAACCGCGCTGCCGCACGGCGTCGATGAAGACCAGACCTATGCCGAGGGCGATATCATCCTGGTCGACACCGGCACCATTGTCGGCGGCTACCAGTCGGACATGACGCGCACCTATGTGAAGGCCGAGCCGTCGGCTGAGTTCGCCCGGATATGGGGCATCGAACGCGAGGCGCAGCAGGCCGTTTTCGATGCCGCGAGGCCGGGCGTCCCGGCGGAAGTTCTCGACGAGGCGGCGCGGCGCGTGATTGTCGCCCATGGTCTCGGCCCCGATTATCGCCTGCCCGGCCTGCCGCACCGGGCAGGGCACGGGCTCGGCATGGATATCCACGAAGCGCCGTTCATCGTGCGCGGCAACGCCGCGCCGCTTGAACCGGGTATGTGTTTTTCCAACGAACCGATGATCGTCGTGCCGAAGGCTTTCGGCGTGCGGCTTGAGGACATTATCCACATGGGCGAGAGCGGCCCGGTCTGGTTCACGAAGCCAGGCAAAAGCCCGACAGAGCCCTTTGCCTGAAGCCTGTGCGCATTCCCGCATGCGCGCAGACGCGCGTTAACAACAAAAGGCAAACCATTTTGAGGACGCACCAATGAAGATCACCGGCGAATTGCTGATCGGCAACCAAACCCGCATGGGCGAAAACGGCACGCTGACGGCCGTGGAAGCGGCCACCGGCAAGGCGCTTTCCGGCGCGTTCGGCGGCGCGAGCGCGGCCGATCTCGACGAGGCGGTTCGGCTCGCCTGGCGCGCTTTCTTCGCCTATCGCGAGACGGCGCTGGAAGACCGCGCCGCATTTCTGGAAAAGGCGGCCGAGAACATCCTGGAGATCGGCGATATTCTGATCGAGCGCGCCATGGCCGAAAGCGGCCTGCCGCGTGGCCGTCTCGAAGGCGAACGCATGCGTACCGTCAACCAGTTGCGTCTGTTTGCCGGCGTCGTGCGCAAAGGCGCATTTCAGGATCTGCGTTTCGATCCCGCCGATGCGGCGCGCACGCCGCCCAAGCCTGATCTCAGGCTGCGCAAGGTCGGCCTTGGCCCGGTCGCCGTCTTCGGGGCGTCGAACTTCCCGCTGGCGTTCTCGGTCGCAGGCGGCGACACCGCCTCGGCGCTCGCCGGCGGCTGCCCGGTCGTGGTCAAGGCGCATCCGGCCCATCCCGGCACCTCGGAACTGGTCGCGCGCGCCTTGCAGCGGGCGGTGATCGATTGCGGCATGCCGGAAGGCACGGTCTCGATGCTGCACGATAGCGGCTATGAAATCGGCGGTGCCCTGGTGGCCCATCCGCTGATCCGCGCCGTCGGCTTCACCGGCTCGCGCCGGGGCGGACTGGCGCTGGTGGATATCGCCGCAAAACGCGCCATGCCGATCCCGGTCTATGCCGAGATGAGCGCAATCAACCCGGTCCTGCTGTTTCCTGAAGCCCTGAAGGCGCGCGGCGACAAGATCGGCGCGGCGTTTGCCGCATCGCTGACGCTCGGCGCCGGCCAGTTCTGCACCAATCCCGGCCTGATCCTCGCCGTCGAAGGCGAGGGATTTGAGGCCTTCAAGGCAAGCGCCGTCGAGGCTCTGAAGGCCGTGCCGGCGCAGACGATGCTGACCTCCGGCATCTGCAAGGCCTACCGCGAAGGCGTTGCAAGACTGATCGGCCATGGCGACGTGATGCAGTTGGCTGAAGGGCAGGAAGGCGACGAGTTTCACGGCCAGGCAGCCCTTTTTGAAACGACGGCCGCGTCCTTCCTTGCCGACAAGAGCCTGCATGACGAAGTCTTTGGTAGCGCCGGGCTGATTGTCAGATGCCGCGATCTGGCGGAACTCGAAACCGTGGTCGACGGCATTGAAGGCCAGTTGACGGTGGCGCTGCACATCGCCGAAGCCGACTATCCGGCGGCGAAGAAGCTGATGCCGAAGCTGGAAATGCTGGCCGGCCGCCTGCTCGTCAACGGGTTTGGCACCGGCGTCGAGGTGTCGCCTGCCATGGTCCATGGCGGGCCGTACCCGGCGACGTCGGACGTGCGCTCGACCTCGGTCGGCACGATGGCCATCGAACGCTTCCTGCGCCCGGTCTCCTATCAGGATATGCCGACAGACCTGCTTCCGGCAGCCCTGCGCGATCAGGACTGATCGGGAAAACCAGGCCATGCTTCCGCGCGTCGAAGGGCCAAGGTTGGTCTTTTCATAGCAAAACGGCTCGTCCAGAATATGGACGAGCCGTTTCGGTAGCGGGTAGGGCGCGCGAACCGGTTTGGTCAGGCCTCGTAGCCGTAGATTTCCCTGGCGCGTTCGGGCGTGAGGTATTCGTTCTTCAGGTCGCGCTCGATATCGGCGCGGCTGCGCTCACGCGGATCGCCGTAACCGCCGCCATTGCCTGTGACGACGCGGATGATGTCGCCTTCGTTGACCGTGAGGTTGGTGGTGAAGGCGTGGCGGTCGCGGGAGCCATCGCGGCGCAGCACCTCGACATAATTGACCGAACCGTCCAGCCCGCCGGAAGCGCCCCAGGGCGGCATGCGCGAGCGGGTGTAGCCGACCGAGAGGAAGTTGTTGTCGGCGCGCACGCGGTAATGCACCTCGATGCCCTTGCCGCCGCGCCACTGGCCTTCGCCGCCGGGTTCGGCGTTCAGCGCAACCTGCTCGATCCCCAGCCCGTAGCGGGCCTCGGCAACCTCGGCGGGGCAGTTGAAGGTCTCGCCGTGGAAGCCGGAGAACTGGCCGGACACGCCGTCGGAGCCTTCCCATGCGCCCCAGCCGCCGACCTGCGGTTCGACGATGGTGTAGTGGCGCCCGGTATCGGGATGCGGGCCGCCGATATTGGTGCCGCAGATCGAGGCGAAATTGCCGGCCGGAACCGAGCCGGGGAAGTGTTCCGCCATCGCGCGCAACAGCATGTCGAACAGCCGGATCTCGACCTCGGCATAATAGCCGAGCGCGCCGGGGGCCTCGACATGATAGATCGTGCCGGGTTTGGTCACCACGCGTAGCGGCCGGAAGAAGCCGCCATTGCCGGGCGCATCGGCGTCGGTGAAATCCTTGAAGGCGAGCTGCACGGCAATCTCGGTGCCCTCGCGCGAGCAGTTGAGCGAGCCGGACTGGGCCGGGTTGTCGGTGAGGTCGACGATGAATTCGTCGGCGGTGACCGTCAGCGTGACCCTATGGACCACGCCGCTATCCTGTTCCTCGGCGAAGCTGTAACTGCCCTGCGAAATGTTCGCCAGCGCCGCCCGGGCGCGGCGTTCGCCAAGATCCATATAGTCGGTGATTGCGGCCGCAAACGTGCCCGCGCCGTATTTCGCGACCAGTTCCAGCACCCGGCGCTCGCCGATGCGAAGACCCGCGATCGCGGCCCACAGATCGCCATTCAGGTAGTCCGGCAGGCGGGAATTGATCTTCATGATATCGAAAACCGCATGGTTCTCGACGCCCGCGGTGAACAGTTTCACCGCCGGAATGCGGATGCCTTCCTGGAAGATTTCCGTGGCCTCGGCCGACATCGAACCGGGCACATTGCCGCCGACATCGTTCCAATGGGCGATATTGGCGACCCAGGCGACCATGACGCCGTCATGGAACACCGGCGCTGCCAGCACCATGTCGTTGAGATGGGTGACGCCGCCGAAATAGGGATCGTTGGAGGCGAACACATCGCCTTCGCGTATGTCTTCCAGCGGGAACTTGGCGAGAATCCCCGCAATCGCCTTGTCCAGTACACCGATGAAGGCCGGGATGCCCGCGCCGGACGCGGCGATCTGGCCTTCAGGGTTGAGGATCGAGGTGGAAAGGTCGAGCACCTCGTAGATGATCGCGCTCATCGAGGTCTTCACCTGGGCGTAGAACATCTCGTCGGCGATCGCTTCCAGGGCGTTCTGGATAATGTCGAAGGTGACGGGATCAAAGGTCTTGTCGGTCATGGCTCAGCCCCTCGTCTCGATATGCGTGTTGCCGAAATCGTCGATGAAGACGCGGTTGCCGGGGTGGACGACGATGGTCGTGCCCGGGTCCTCGATCACCGCCGGTCCGGTAAAGCGCATGCCCGGCTCGAATTTCGTGCTGTCATAGATGGTGGCCTCGTGACGGCCTTCGGTGGCGTAGTCGACCATGCGCCTGCCCTTCACCGCATCCTCCAGCTTCGCGCCGGTTTTCGGCAGCGCCACCAGTTCGAGCTTGCCGACCTCGGCGGCGGCGACCAGATGCAGGCCGATGATCTCGACGCCGGCCGCAAGGCGATAGGTATATTCGCGCTCGTAGATCTCGTGGAATTCCGAGACCATCTTCGTCAGGGTTTCATCGGTCACGGGGGCAGCGGGCACCGGCACCTCGACGGCAAACTCCTGGTTCTGGTAGCGGCAGCGCACCATCGGCTTGAGCGAAACCTTGTCCACGCCGAAGCCCTCGCGGGCATATTCGGCGCGGGCGCGCTCCATGGTGTGGGAGAGCAGCGCATCGAGACCTTCTCGGTCGGCGCTGTCCATCAGCCGGGTGACGAAATAGTCGCGGCGCAGGTCCGACATCATCATGCCCCAGGCCGAGAACACCGGCGCGCCGCGCGGCACGACAACCTTCTTGACGCCCAGTTCCTGGCCAAGCGCCACGCCATGCATCGGGCCGCCGCCGCCGAACACCACCAGCGTGAAGTCGCGCGGGTCATAGCCGCGATTGACGGAGACCAGTTTCAGCGCGTTGACCATGTTGGAATTGGCGATGCGGATGATGCCGCGCGCGACGTCTTCCGGCTTATTGCCCATGCGTTCGGCCAGCTTTCCGAGCGCGTTTTCCAGTGCCGGGATATCCGCCTCCACCGAGCCGCCGCAGAAATAGTCCCTGTTGATCCGGCCAAGCGCCAGATTGGCGTCCGTCGTCGTCGCGTCCTCGCCGCCGCGTCCATAGGCGGCGGGGCCGGGCGTGGAGCCGGCCGAATGCGGGCCGACATGCAGCTTGCCGAAATCGTCGACCCAGGCGATCGACCCGCCGCCATTGCCGATTTCGACGAGATCGACCACCGGCACCATGATCGGGTAACCGGCGGATTTGCCGTCTCGCTCGATCCAGTAATCGGTCTTGATGGTGACCTGATTGTTTTCGATCAGCGAACATTTGGCGGTGGTGCCGCCGATATCGAGCGCCAGAATGTTCGGCTCGCCGATGATCCGGCCAAGCTCGGCAGCCCCCCAGAAGCCGGAGGCCGGGCCGCTTTCGACCATGGTGATCGGCACGGCCTTGATCGCGTCGAGCGAATCGACGCCGCAATTCGACTGCATGATGAAGAGCTGCCCGGCATAACCCTTGCCGGTGAGCCCCGACTCCAGCTTCTCCAGATAACGCTGCGCCTTCGGCTGGACATAGGCCGAGAGGATCGCGGTGTTGGTGCGCTCATATTCGCGCCACTCGCGGGTGATCTGGTGCGATGCGACCACCGTCACATCGGGCCAGCGCGCCTCCACCTCGGCCTTCAGGCGGATTTCGTGTTCGGGGTTGGCATACGCGTGCAGCAGGCTGATGGCGATGGCTTCAATGCCCTCGGCGCGGAACAGGGCGAGCGTCTCGTCGAGCGAGGCGAGATCCAGCGGCGTGACCTCGTTGCCGTGATAGTCCATGCGCTCCACGATCTCGCGGCGCAGGTAACGCTCCACGAACGGGGCCGGCTTCTTGTATCTGAGATTGAAGAAGTCCGGCCGGTTGCCGCGGCCGATCTCGATGGAGTCGCGAAATCCCTTGGTGGTGATCAGGCCGACCTTGGCGCCCTTGCGTTCCGTCAGCGCGTTGATGACGACGGTGGTGCCGTGGGCGAAGAAATCGACCGAGCCGACATCGACCTTCGCCTTTTCCAGAACGTTGAGAACGCCCTTTTCGAAATCCGGCGGCGTGGTGTCGGATTTTTCCGTGCGCACGGTCTGGACGCCGGTTTCAAGGTCGGTCTCGAAATAGACGAGATCGGTGAAGGTGCCGCCGACATCGGTCGAGACGCGCGTGATTTTCTCAGTCATGGGAAGTCTCTGTTCAATGCGTGAAGGATGTCAGCGGCTGCGCCGGCCCGATGCGGCGAGCGCGACCGCGACGACGATGATCACGCCGGTGGTGAGGTCCTTGAAGAAGGGGTTCACGTTGAGAATGTTGAAGCCGTTGCCGATCAGCGCCATCAACAGCACGCCCGCGACCGAGCGCCAGATCGCGCCCGAACCGCCCATGATCGAGGTTCCGCCGAGGATCACCGCCGCGATCGCCTCGAATTCCATGCCTATGCCGGCTTGGGGGGAGGCCATGGAAATGCGCGACACGGCGATCACGCCGGCGAGACCTGCGGCCATGCCCGAGAGCGAGAAGGTGACGATCTTGATCAGATTGGTGCGGATGCCCGACAGGATCGCGGCCTCTTCATTGCCGCCGACGGCGAAGACGCGACGGCCGAAGGTGGTGCGGTTCAGCAGCACCATGAAGATCACCATGAAGATGATCAGCACGATCACGGCGATGTTCACCATGCCGATGCGACCGCGACCGATCCAGGAGAACTCGGCGATCCGGACCGGGATCAGCGCGCCGCCGGTGATCAGGATTGCGATGCCGCGATAGACGAGGCTGGTGGCGAGCGTCACCAGGAAGGAGTGCACGCCGAAACCGGTGATGATCGCGCCGTTCAGCGTGCCGAGCGCAAGCCCGATCAGCGGCCCGGCGATAATGGCCGTATAAGGGTCGACATGAACGGCAATCCAGCCGGCCGCGACCGAGGCCACGCCGAAGATCGCGCCGGTCGACAGGTCGAACCCGCCGCCGATGATCACCAGGGTGAGCGCGCAGGCGATGATGGCGAGCGGCGCCGACTGGTTGAGAATGTTGAGCAGGTTCCGTGCCGTCAGGAAACTATCGGAAATCAGGCTGAGGCCGATCATCAGAATGACGATGATGGTGAGAACGCCGTATTCGCGGGCGAAGTCCCCGGGCGTGATGGAAAATCGCCGGGCAGGTGTCTGAACGTCGCTCATGATTAGGTGACCTCCTTGCCGCGGGAGACGGCGCCTTGTTCTTCAAAGATGCGGTGCAATGCCTCGTCGACCGTGGTGTCCCGGCAGTCGGTCTCCGCGAAGATGCGGCCGTCGCTCATCAGATAGCCGCGATGGGAGAGATTGATGACCTCCTCGAGTTCGGAGGAGATCAGAAGCACGGCCACGCCGTTTTTGGCCATTTCGATGATGAATTCGTGGATGCTCTGCCGAGCGCCGATGTCAACGCCGCGGCTCGGTTCATCGAGGATCAGCAGTCGGGGTTTTTCCACCGCCCATTTCGACAGCAGCACCTTCTGCTGGTTGCCGCCGGAATAAAAGGCGACCTCGCCGTCCGTGGCGGAAGGGACGATGCCGAAATGGTCGATCATCCTGCGCGCCCGGCTGCGCTCGAGCCTGTGGTTGATGAAGCCGTGACGCGAGATGGCGCCGAGGGTGGCGAGCGAGATGTTGGGGCGGGTCGTCTGGGTCAGGACAAGGCCTTGCTTGCGTCGGTCCTCGGGCACGAAGGCCAGCCCTTGCGCGATGGCGCGCGGCACCTTGAGCCGGCGGCTCTGCACGACGCCTCCTATGGCATAGCGGCCGGAGACGATCGGATCGGCGCCGAACAGCGCGCGCGCAACTTCCGAACGGCCGGAGCCGACGAGGCCGATCAGCCCGACGATCTCGCCGGGGAAAATCGTCAGGGAGATATCGGAAAGGCCGGTGTCCGTGGCGACATTCTCCATCTCGACCACCGGTGTTGCATGTCCCTGGGGGCGCGGCGGCAAAGCCGGCCAGATGATCTCGGAAGCCTCGCCCAGCATGGAGCCGATGAGGCTGTCCTTGGTCTCGCCTTCGATCGCATCGGTACGGATCACCCTGCCGTCGCGCATGATCGTCACCCGGTCGCAATTGGCGAGGATATGATCGAGAAAATGGCTGACATAGATCACGGTGACGTCGCGGGCCTTCAGCCGCGCGATCAGCTGGTGCAGGCGCTCGGCCTCGTCTTCGGTGAGCGACGAGGTCGGCTCGTCCATGATGATCACCCGCGCATCACGGGCAATCGCGCGCATGATCTCGACCTTCTGACGTTCGGCGATCCGCATGTCGGCGATCCGGGTATGCGGATCGAGGCCGAAATCGCAGGTCTCCTCCAGCGCGTGGAAGCGGGCGAGATCGCCTTTGCGCAGAAAGCCGGCGGTGTTGCTCTCCAGGCCCAGGAACACGTTTTCGAGAACGGTCAGTTCCGGAACGAGCTGAAGCTCCTGATGGATCATGGCGATGCCTCGGCGAAGCGCGTCGCGCGGCGAAAACCGGGTAACGGTGTCGCCAAAGACTTCGACCGTGCCTTCATCCGCCGAATAATAGCCGCCGACAATCTTGCCGACGGAGGATTTGCCCGCGCCGTTTTCACCGACGAGCGCGTGAACCGATCCCTTTTTGATGTCGATACTGATGTCGTCCAGGATGCGCATTCCGCCAAAACTCTTGGCGACGCCCCGAAGCCGGATGGCGGTATCGGTCATGGCTTTCCTTTTCATCTGCAGCGCGCCGGCCAGGCGGGCGCGCTGTGTGAGGCTGGGTTCCGGCGCGTCAGATGCGCGCCGGGAATATCTGGATCAGCCCTGCCATTCCGGCTCGAAATCCGGATTTTCGTCCAGCCATTCCTTGGTGATGATCTTCGGCGTTTCGCGCAACGAATATTCATCGATCCAGGTCGGAGGGGTTTCGCCGTTGAGCGCATCGACCATGGCGTCGAGCGCGGCCGCGCCCATGGATTTCGGGAATTGCGCCAGCGTTCCGGTCCAGGTGCCGGCCTTGATCGCGTCCACGGCGATCTGGTTCAGGCCGCCGCCCAGCGTGTAGATCTGCGACATGTCGAGGCCGGCATCCGCGATCGCGACCTCGGCGCCCATCAGGTGCTGGTCGGCATTGGAAAGCACGACATCGATGTCGCGATTGGCCTGCAGAATGTCCTGCATGGCGATCATCGAATCCTGGGGCGAGTAATTGCCCTCGCCGGTGGCGACGATCTCGATATTGTCATGCTCGCCGAGGATTTCCTTGTAGGTGTCGTTGCGCACATTGTCGAAGGGGAAGACAAGCTGGCCGATCAGGACCACGACCTTGCACGGGTCCTTGTCGGCGCAGTAATCGACCACCGCATTGGCCTGGGCGGTGGCGCCGACCACGGGGGTGGAGGCGACGGTGACGGTGAGGCCCGGCACCTGAGGTTCCATTTCGGTCAGCTCCGGACCGACGGGAAACAGCGTCGTGCCGACCTTGACGCCGGCCTTCACGGCATCTTCCAGCGCGGTCGCGATGCCGACCGTGTCGTTGGGCGTGATGATGATGGCATCGAACTTGCCGCCGGCGACGATGTCCTCGACCTGGGAGAACTGCGCCGTGGCGGAAAATTCGCCGTCGAAAATCTGGGTGCTGACATTGTCGTAGCCGGACGCGGCTTCCTTGATGCCGTCATAGATCGCCTGGTTGAAGCCGTTCTGCGACGAGGCGGCAAGGAAAGCGATGTTGAAATCCTCGGCCTGGGCCGAAAGCGGCGTGGCCAGCGTCAACGAGAGGATCGCTGCTTTGAATGTGGTGTGCATGGCTCGGTTTCTCCGGGTTTGAGATGTCTTCGTCGGGATTATGCGGCCGGTGACGGCCATTGATCGGGACTCTCCGGCCCCTTTTCAGGTCTGGTCAGGCTTGGCCCGGTTGGGCGGTTTTCCTCAGGTCGGGTTGAAAGGTGGCCGTTTCCGCGCCTTCGAGGTGCAGGAGAAGGAACGCGGCCGTTGCCGCCGGCTGCCAGGCTAGCGCCCGGGCGACAGTCTCCGGCGTGAAGCGGCCCCGCGGGCCCAGCAGGTTGACCGTTCCGATCACGCGTCCGTCGGCGATTGCCGGCAGGTTCATGTTGGATTCGAAGCCGAGGTCGCGGATCTTTTCCCAATCGAAGAAGACCTCGGCGATCTCTTCGATGCGGGTCGTGCTGAAATGCCGGGTTCCGGCAATGACAGTGTCGAAATAGCGGTTCCTCTCAAGCGGCTTGAACCCGCCAAGGGCATAGGCTTCGAGATTTTCCGAAAACACCCGGCGCGAGCGCATGCGCGGCAGGTCGTAAACCGAGGCGGTGGTCAGACCTTCGCCCACCTCCGCGTTCAGCCCGTCGAGAAGATAGGCGAAGACCTGCCTCGGGGCACCCGGCCCGGCGGACAGCCGGAAGATTTCCGCCGCGTCGCAGGGCATCAGCCGTTTTCTCCGGGCGCGCGCCGTCGGCGCGCCGCCGTGAACCTGCCGCCCGACGCTTCGGCGCAAGACGGTGGGGCGTTCGTGCGGGCGGGTTTCATGGTGGCGCTGCGTCCGTTCCGGGTTGCTCTCATGGGTGAACAGGCCGTCACGCTATCGTCAAAAATTCAATTTGTCGACAAAAAAAATTTGAGACTTGCCATGGATTGTGTGCAAGGAGTGTTGCATGTTGCCAGAAAAATCCAGGAGAGGCGGGCATGATGGTCAAGATATCGGCGGAAAAGAACGTGCTCCCGAGCCAGCACGTCAGGCGCGGCGGCGGCGTGGCGCATGTCTATGAGACGCTGCGCAACGAGATCATCGAACTCAAGCTCGCGCCGGGGAGTCCGATCGACGAGACCGAGTTGTCGGACCGGTTCGCGATGTCGCGCACGCCGATCCGCGAGGCGCTCGTGCGGCTCGCGGCGGAAGGACTGATCACGGCGCTGACCAACCGCACGACAATCGTCTCCAACATCGATTTCGTGCAGCTGGGCGCGTTTTTCGATGCGTTGACGCTGATGTACCGGGTGACCGCGCGGCTTGCGGCAGTCCACTACAACGAGGCCGATCTTGCCGGGATCCGCTTGCATCAGCGCCGCTTTGCAGAGGCCGTCGAGGCCCGGGATGTGCTGGGCATGATCGCGACCAACCGCGATTTCCATATCGCCATCGCCGAGGCCGGCCGCAACAAATACTATACCGATCTGTTCCGGCGCCTGCTGGATGACGGGCGGCGCATCCTGCGCCTTTATTATCGCTCCTATGACGACGATCTGCCGCGCCAGTATGTGGCCGAGCACGAACACATCGTCAGCGCGATGATCGCACGGGACGAGGCCGAATCCGACCGGCTTGCCGTGCAGCACGCCGACCAGATCGTGCGCCAGATCCGGGCCTATATCTCGGCGGATTCCCGCAGCGTCTCCTCGATTTCACTTTGAGCGACGCCGGGCGTTTTGCGATCAAGCTCGGCACTTGAGTATTTTATTTGTCGACAAATTGAATCATCGATGGTACTGGCATGGTAACGGGGCTGGGCCTCGACGCCAGCGGCCGCGCGCCGCCGACCCCGATCCCTTGTGCATATGAAAGGACCCCAGATGCGCGATACGATCTTCACCGGCTGCATTCCGGCGCTGATGACCCCCTGCAAGGCTGACCGCACCCCGGATTTCGCGGCATTGGCGCGCAAGGGTCGGGCGCTTGTCGATGCCGGCATGTCGGCCGTCGTCTATTGCGGGTCGATGGGCGACTGGCCGCTCCTGACCGACGAAGAGCGGATGCAGGGCGTCGAGGCGCTGGTCGAGGCGGGCGTACCGGTCATTGTCGGAACCGGTGCGGTCAATACGAAATCCGCGGTGGCGCTCGCGACGCATGCCGCCCGCGTCGGCGCCGCCGGCCTGATGGTCATTCCGCGGGTTCTCTCGCGCGGTTCTTCGGCTTCGGCGCAGAAGGCGCATTTCTCGGCGATTCTCGCGGCCGCCAACGGCCTGCCCGCCGTCATCTACAACAGCCCCCATTACGGCTTTGAAACCCGCGCGGACCTGTTCTTCGCCTTGCGTGCCGACTATCCCAACCTGATCGGCTTCAAGGAGTTCGGCGGCGCGGCCTCCCTGTCCTACGCTGCCGAGCACATCACCTCCGGCGACCCCGAACTGACGCTGATGGTCGGCGTCGATACCCAGGTTTTTCACGGCTTCGTCAAATGTGGGGCGACCGGCGCAATTACCGGCATCGGCAATGCGCTGCCGAAGGAGGTCCTGCACCTCATTTCGCTCTGCAGGGCCGCCGCCGAGGGCGACAGCGAGGCCCGCGTCAAGGCGCGCGAACTCGAGGAAGCCCTGATGGTGCTGTCGAAATTCGACGAGGGCGTTGATCTCGTGCTGTTCTACAAATATCTGATGGTGCTGAACGGCGACGAAGAATATAGTCTGCACTTCAACGAGACCGATGCGTTGACCGCGCCGCAGCAGGCCTTCGTCGAAGATCAGTACAAGCAGTTCAAGACCTGGTACGCCAGCTGGGTGGCCTGAAACCGGCTGAGCGGGCCTTGCCAGGGAGCAGCGAATGCATGTGATTGACAGCCACACCGCTGGCGAGCCGACGCGGGTCATCCTCGACGGCTTTCCCGATCTTGGTTCCGGCCCGCTTTCCGAACGCGCCGCGCTGCTTGCGACGCGCTATTACGACGACTACCGGGCCGTGGTGCTGGAGCCGCGCGGCCAAGTCGCCATGGTGGGCGCGCTGCTGGTGCCGCCGGTGGACCCGACCTGCGTCACCGGCGTCATTTATTTCGACGTCGGGGCGGTTCTCGGCATGTGCGGTCACGGCACGATCGGCCTTGCCGTGACGCTTTATCACATGGGCCGGATCGGCACGGGGCTGCATCGCATCGAAACGCCCGCCGGCGTCGTCACCGTCGATGTTGAGGATGAAAGCACGGTCACCGTCACCAATATCGAAAGCCGCCGGGTTGCGGCGGGCGTCACTGTGGACGTGCCGGAATTCGGTGCTCTCACCGGCGATGTCGCCTATGGCGGCAACTGGTTTTTCCTGGTCGATCCGAGCCCGATCCCGGTGGTCCCGGAGAATATCCGCGCGCTGACGGATCTTGCCGTCGCCACCCGGACCGCGCTCAACGCCGGTAAGATCGGCGGCGAAAACGGCGAGCCGGTCGACCATGTCATCTTCTACGGCCCGGCCGGCGACAAGGCGGCGCATAGCCGCAATTTCGTGCTCTGCCCGGACGACGCCTATGACCGCTCCCCCTGCGGGACCGGCTGTTCGGCGCGGCTCGCATGCCTTGCCGCCGCCGGACAAGCGGGCGAAGGCCAGGAGATCGTGCAGGATAGCATTATCGGCTCCACCTACCGGCTTTCCTACAGGGCCGGACAGAAGGGCGGCGTGATCCCGTCGATCACGGGAAAGGCCTATGTCATCTCCGTGGCCGAACTGGTGTTCCACCCCGAAGATCCCTTCCGCAACGGCATCGTCCTCTGATCCGCGCCCGGAGAGCGAGGCTGCGCCGTCACGGCGCCTGCACGGCGGCGGCGAGATAGCGCGAAAATGCGATCGCCCTGAACGTCCGACAATCGGCTATATCCCTATCGCGACTGCGACAGGCCTGCCGTCGCCAAGCCGAAAGCCCCGGCGAAACAGGACCCTGCAGATCGCGTCCGGGATAAACCGATGGGTTTCACGCGCGGCGCAATGCGACTGTTCGTGGGCTAGAGCGCCGTGCGTCCATTCGGACGCACAAAGGACGCTCTATCCTATTTTATCTACGCATCGTGCTTTCCGAAAATCGATTTCGATTTTTGGGCCGATGCGTCGATCGCTCACGCCGGGTCCCCCGGCGCAAAGCGGAAGTGGATGGTGCGATAGTGCTCCAGCGTATGCGCCGGTGCAGCGTGTCCTTCCGGCAGCGGACGATGGGCGATGGCGGAGAAATAGGCAAGGCAAGCGTCACGCCACCACTTCGCCTCGCGATGCTGGATTTGGAGAAAAGCGCGCACCTGCTCGAAACGCTGGCTATCCACTTGCGGGCGGAGGCTCTCCCAGGATTTCATCATGCGCGAAACGCCGTCCACGCCCTCGTCGTAGCGCGTCGCAAGGCCTTCCCAGAGCGTCTTTCCGCAGGTCAGCGGAAAATCCCACGGGACATGGTGAAACCAGAGCAGATAACGCTCGTCGAAACCGTGCGGGTCGGCAAACAGGGCCGCCACCTCGGGGCTGTACTGGGCAACCGCATTGCTCCCGTCGGACAGGCGGTTGAAGCCGATGCCGTTTTCATCCGCGCGGTTATAATAGGTCGGGTTCCACTCCGGCCGATCCAGCTCGCTCACCCACGGTCCCGGCCCGTAATGGTGGCCCGTTGCCACCTGATGGTGCAGACCATAAGGCATCATGTAGTTCACCAGCGTCTCGTGAGAGCCCATCATCATGTCAACGACGGTGCGGACGAAACCGGGCTCGTCGGTGAAGGTCATCTTCACCCAGTCTTCGGCGATGGCGGCGGCCGGTTCATCGGGGTCCCATGCCAACCGGCCATAGACATACCAGTTGGCCTGATTGAACGTGCCGCCCGTCCAGTCGCGGTCGGTCCCGATATTGGCCACCGCGGCAATCCCCGTCACCTTCTGCGGGAAGACCTCGCCCTTGAGAATTCTGCTGACGGTTGTTCCCGCACCGCGCGCGCGGGTGTCGAACTTCAGAACCTCCTCGAAGGCCGGTCCGAGATAGGCCAGATGCGTGGCCTGGCCGAGATACTCCTTGGTGATCTGGAATTCCATGACCAGCGGCGTTTTCGTGATCTGCCCGAAGGCGGGCGAGACCGGTTCGCGCGGCTGAAAGTCGATCGGCCCGTTCTTGACCTGCAAAAGGACATTGTTACGGAAGGTGCCGTCGAGCGGCTTGAATTCGCTCAGGGCTTCCGTGGCGCGGTCGGTGCCGGGGTCGGACGCATAGACGAAGGCCCGCCAGATCAGGATGCCTCCGTGCGGCGCAAGAGCATCCGCCAGCATGTTGGCGCCTTCGGCATGGTTGCGGCCATAGTCGCCGGGACCGGGCTGGCCTTCCGAATTGGCCTTGACCAGAAAGCCGCCGAAGTCGGGGACCAGGCGATAGACTTCGCGCGCCTTGTCCTTCCACCATTGCTGCACGGCGGGATCGGCGGGGTCCGATGTCGCCAGTTCGCCCAAGGCCGAAGGGGAGGCGAAATTCACCGAGAGGAACACCTTCAGCCCGTAAGGTCGGAACACATCCGCAAGCTTCGCGGCCTTCTGGAGATGGAGGTCGTTCAGGATCTCCGGCGCCGCATTGACATTGTTCAGCACCGTGCCGTTGATGCCGACAGACGCGTTGGCGCGGGCATAGTCGACGTAACGCCGGTTGACGTAATCGGGAAGCGTCCACCAGTCCCAGATGGAATAGCCGGCATAGCCGCGCTCGACCGAGCCGTCGAGATTGTCCCAGTGATTGAGAAGCCTGAGGTCGAGTTTGGGCGCGGAAGCAAGGTCGATCTTTGCCGGATCGCCGCCCGTCTGGATGTGGCGGAGGAAGGCGAAGCAGCCATAGAGCACGCCAATATCCGTGTTGGCGGCGATGGCCGTGACGCGCTTGCCGTCATGGGTCAGGCTGGAAACGCAATAGCCTTCCTTGCCAAGATCCGACAGCGGCAGGTCCAGAGCGGCGATCAAGGGCAGGTTTTCAGGCGTTCCTGCAACAACGGCGCCGTCGCAGATCTCGCCGTCGTCGAGAACCGGAACGCATTTGACCAGCATGGCGAAGAAGGCGCGCTCCAGTTCTTTCCGGGCTGCCGTCATCGTCGGGCTTGCAGCCCCGAAAACGAAGGCACGGACGGCATTTTCCACCGCACTCCTTCGGGGATCAGCGAGCGGGCGGTAGCGCAGCCAGAGATCATAACCATCTTCGTCGACAGCCGATGCGGAGCAGTGTTGGCCGGTCTTGGCCGCTTCCAGTTTGAGCAGGTGCGATAGCAGGGTGTTCATCGATTATTACCGTCGGAACCGGATGACGCGGGCCGCCGCCAATGGGCCGCTTTCGGCGTCATCCGTATTTCAGGGAGCAAACCTCGCCCGTCTTCGGCGCTCGGGCGCCAAAGTCGGGTCTGTCTGCGGTTTTCAGGTAGGCGTCAGGGAGGAGAAGCGCCTAGCCCGGCAGTTCGTAGTCGAACCATTCAAAATCGTCGGCATGGCCCTGGCCGCTGATGTCGTAGGCGGCCATGCCGACGAAAGCGCCGGTGAAGTTGTTGCCCTCGCCGACACCGGCTTCGTCCGACAGGATGGTCGCATCCAGCACCGGACCGACCGCCTGCCAGTCGCCATCGGGCACACGCCAGTTGAACTGCAGCTCCGTCACATCGACCGTGGCCTGCAGCGCGACCGGCCCGTCGGGCAGCCGCACGGGGTCACCCGAGAAGACGGCCTTGCCGAAGGGGAAATCGCCGAGCGCGGACATGATCCGGAGCGCCCGGCTGCCGTCATCTTCGCGGGTAATGTTGAGGAAATGATACTGGCACTGATTGTACCAGCACATCAGTCCGGCAAAACTCTGGAAGTCGCGCGGTTCGTAGTGCACCAGCGTGGCGGCGCGATAGCGATGGGCCGTCTGACGCCGTGCGAGAAGCGCCTGCTCGAACATGGTGCCGGGCGACTGGCGACCGTAAATGCGAACATGACCCGGATTGGCGTCGAGCGAGAACAGCCGCTCCGGCTCGGGGCTGCGCAGCCACTGGAACGCCGGTGGCAGGGGGCCGGGAGCAAAGGTCGTGCGCACCGCTTCCTGCACGGGCGCGGCCGGCACAATGCCCTGAGGCCGCGGCGTGTGGAGCGAGGTCGGATGCAGTCCGCCTTCCGAAAGATAAAGCCACCCGTCGTCCCGCCATTCCACCTTCTGGATCGCCGTCTCGCGACCAAGCGGCGAACGCCGTTCAATGGCATTGGACCCCGGCAGGTCGCGCCGTGTCTCGGCGCGTCCCGCCGCGCTGTCGACGGTAATCGGGCGGGAGCAGAGGTGAACCATATAGGTCTCGCCTGCCGCCGTCTCGACGATATCGGCATGGCCGCAGCGCTGCAAAGGCGCCTCCGGCGCAAAGGCCGTGGTCAGCACATGCTTGTTCGGATGCACCTCATAGGGGCCAAGCAGGTTGCGGGAACGTGCCAGCGTCACGGCATGGTCGTAGCCGGTCCCGCCTTCGGCCGTCATCAGGTAATACCAGCCGTCGCGGTAATAGAGATGCGGCGCCTCGGTGAGTTTCCGGTCGGTGCCCCTGAAGATGTTGTGAACCGGACCGACAAGTTTTTTCTCGGCGGTGCTGTATTCCTGCAGAACAATGCCGGCGAACTGGTCGCCGTGCCCGGTCTGGCGGTGGTCCCACAGCATGTTGACCAGATATTTCTTCCCGTCCGGTGCGTGAAACAGCGAGGGATCGAAACCGCTGGAATTCAGATAGATGCGCTCCGACCACGGGCCGTTGACCGATGGCGCGGTCGTCAGGTAATTCGGCGCATCCTTGAAGCTGCCGGAAAGCCGTTTGACATCCGTGTAGATCAGCCAGAACAGGCCATCGGCATGGGTCAGACACGGTGCCCAGATGCCGCAGCTGTCGGGGTTGCCGCGCATGTCGAGCAGATCGGCGCGCGCCAGCGGCCGGCAGACCAGCGTCCAGTTGGCCAGGTCGCGCGAATGGTGGATCTGCACGCCGGGATACCATTCGAAGGTCGAGGTGGCGATATAGTAGTCATCGCCGACGCGACAGATCGAAGGGTCCGGATTGAACCCGGGTAGAATGGGATTGGTGATCATGCTGTCTGTCATCGGATCGCCTGCTCGTTTTTGTCGAAGAGATGCCATGCGCCCTGCCGCGGCCGAACGACGAGCACGTCGCCGCGTCGCGTTTCAAACTGGCCGGGCTTGTGTAGCAAAATCTCCGTGCCGTCTTCCAGCTTGCCATGAAGGTAAGTATCGCGGCCGTGCTGTTCGGCAATGGAGACAGCGAACCGCCAGCCGGCGCTGCCGTCACCGACAACCTCGAGGTCTTCCGGGCGGATACCGAAACTGACATCCTGGCCTTCGCTGACCGGTAATTGCGGGGCCGCGAGGGTGATGTTGCCGAGCTTCGAAGAGCCGAAGGCGAGTTCGCCGTCGCCGACACGAACGATACGGCCATCGAGGAAATTCATCCGAGGCGAGCCGATGAAGCCGGCCACGAACTTGTTGTTCGGGTGATTGTAGAGTTCCAGCGGCGCGCCGACCTGCTCGATATTGCCCTTGCGCAGAACCACGATCTTGTCGGCCATGGTCATCGCCTCAATCTGGTCGTGGGTCACGTAGATCATGGTGTTGCCAAGCCGCTCGTGGAGCGCATTAATCTCGAAACGCATGACGACGCGCAGCTCGGCGTCGAGGTTGGACAGCGGTTCGTCGAACAGGAAAATCTTCGGCTCGCGCACGATCGAGCGGCCGATGGCCACGCGCTGCCGCTGGCCGCCGGAAAGCTGTGTGGGCCGCCGGTTCAGAAGTTCGTCGATCTGCAGCAGCTTCGACGCCGACTGGATGCGCTGTTCGATTTCCGCTTTCGGCATGCCGATGTTTTCCAGCCCGAAGCTGAGGTTCTGCCGTACCGTCATATGCGGATAGAGCGCATAGGACTGGAACACCATGGAAACGCCACGATCGGCCGCCGGTGTGCGCACGACGCTTTTCTCATCGATGAGGATGTCGCCGGAGGTCGCGGTTTCGAGGCCGGCGATCATGCGCAGCAGCGTCGATTTTCCGCAGCCCGAAGGGCCGACGAAGACGACGAACTCGCCGTCCTCGATCTCGAGATCGACATTCGGAATGACCTTGACGGCGCCGAAGGTCTTGTTGAGGTTCTTGAGTTTGAGATTAGCCATCGGTGGTAGCCTTTTACTTGACGCCCGAGGACGCGATGCCGGCGGTGATATAGCGCTGCAGGAACAGGAAGGCGCAGGCCAGCGGAAGCGCGGTCAGGGTCGTCATTGCCAGCAGCAGGTGCCAGACAATGCCGTTTTCGGTCTGGAAACCCGCAAGGGCGAGCTGCAATGTGTGAACTTCGGGACGGTTGAGCACGATCAGGGGAAGCAGGAAGTCGTTCCAGCGGCTCATCACCGAGAACACGGCCACAACGGCCAGCGCCGGCGTCGAGAGCGGCAGCACGATCCGCCAGTAGATCTGCCATTCGGACGCGTGGTCCATGCGGGCCGCCTCGAGCAGTTCGTCGGGAATGGTGAGCATATACTGGCGCAGCAGGAACACGCCCGTCGGCGTGGCCACCGTCGGCAGGATGACCCCCCAGAGGTTATTGACCAGCCCGAGTTCGGAGACGATCAGATAGGTCGGAACGAGAATGACGGTTGGCGGCACCATCAGCGTTGCGATGATGGCGACAAGCGCCACAGTCGAGCCGGTGAACTTGTATTTTGACAGCGCGAACGCGGCCATGGAGTTCATCACAAGGGTGATGATCGTCGCGACCACGGTGATGAAGGCCGAGTTATAGATGTTCAGCCAGATATTGCCGCCGGAGGTTTCCAGCAGCTCGCGGTAGTTCTCGAAGGCCAGGTGAAACTGCCGGACCGGCGCTGCATCATTGACATCGACGGTCACCCGACCGGCTTCCGGGTTTTCCGGATCCACCATCTGGGCCTTGATGCCGAGGCGCCGGATCTGCGCCATCTGCTTGACCGACCCGTCTTCCTGGGTGACCTCGAACAGCGGCAAGGGTTCGTCATAGCCCTCAACCTGCATCGTCTGGATCGTCTGCGGCAGAACTGTCGGCGGATATTCGGACAGGTTGGCCGGCGCCTTGAACGATGAGATCAGCACCCAGAGCACGGGCAGCAGCATGACCACGACGCCGAGCAGAAGATAGCCATAGGTGACATAATCACCCCAGGTGGCCTTGATGCCCCCCTGTTTGCGCGTCAGAAACGGGATGATACCGCGACGGTTTTGCGAAGAAGCCTGCATGGTCATTTCCTGTCTCCCGAAAGCTTCATCTGAACGAGCGTGAAGACGAGGAGCGCTGCGCCGAGAAGCAGAGAAGCGGCGGCGGCAAGGCCGTAATTGCGCGGCTGCGCGGCAAAGCCCGTTTCATAGATATACTGAACCAGAAGCATGGTCGCCGAGCCGGGTCCGCCGCCGGTCAGCACGTAGATTTCATCGAAGGTCTGTACCGAGCGGATGACGGCGAGAATGAAGACCACCAGCAGAACGGGTCTGAGCATGGGAACGGTGATGCGGGTGAAGACCCGCCAGGGCGACGCCCTGTCCATCTTCGCCGCCTCATAGACGTCCTGCGGGATCGACTGCAGGCCGGCCAGCAGGATGATCATGAAGAAGCCCGAATGCGCCCACACGGTAACGAAGATCGTCCAGAAAAACGCCCAGTGCGGATCGGCAAGCCAGGTGAAGCGTTCGAGGCCGAAGACCCCGAGAATGCCGTTCAGGATGCCGTTCCGCTGCAATATCCACTGCCAGGTGAGCGCCACTACCACCGGCGACAGCATGACGGGGAAGAAGAAGACGCCGCGGAAGAAGCCGCGCGCCCGGATCTTTCCGTTGAGCGCGATTGCGGTGATCAGCGCCACCCCCATCATGAACATCACCTGCAGGGGCACGAACATGATGAGATTGCCAAGCGCGCGCCAGAACAGATCGCGCGAGCAGGTGGCGGGATCGAGATAATTTTCGCAGGCCAGCAGCGTGGCATAGTTCGAGCCGCCGACAAAAGGGCGCTCGTCGAGGAACAGATTGTCGCTGCCGGTCACCGAATAATAGATATTGATGAAGACCGGCAGCAGGGAAAAGAACAGGACGCTCGCCATATTCGGCGCCAGAAAGGCCCATGGAAGCCGTTTGACGCCGATCGTCTTTTGAAGCCATTTCCACAAGGGGTTGACTGCGCGGGCCGGCAGCGAAGCCGCTGTTCCCAGCATGGTTGAGACCGTACCACTCGTCACGATGTCACCTTCGGGTTTTGTCGGACCGGACCGCGGCGGCGCACGGCAGCCGCGGCCTCGGGACCGTGATGGGGGTCAGTTCCGGGCCGCGGAGATGGCCAGCCGGACATCCTGGTCGATGCGTTCGAGCGCCGTATCGATGTCCATCTCGTTGTTGATCACCTGGCTGATGCGCGTGGTCAGCGAGTTCATCATCGCACGCTGGAACGGCCAACCCTGGAAGCGGTAGGCCGCCGGCGCCATTTTCGGAATCTGGTTGATGAATGTGTCGAGCGCGCTCTGCACCTTGTCGGAGACGCCGCGATATTCAATGCCGGATTCGATCATCGACTGCGCCGTCGGAATATTGACGGCCGAGGAGATCATCGTCCGCAGATTTTCGTCGCGCGCGGCGAAGTTCAGGAACTTGCCGACCAGTTCGGGCTCGTGCGTGTGCTTGAAGCCGGCCAGCGCACCGCCGCCGGGCATGGCAGAGCAGGCGGCAGCGCCGCAGGGCGAATCGATCACTTCCCAGTCGAAGAAATCGCCGACCTCTTCATCCAGACGGCGAAGCTGCCAGGAGCCGCCGTAGTAAAGAACCGCCGTCGCATTGACGAAATCGGTGAAGTTGTCGCGCATGGTCGCGCCGCCGACGGCGCCCCAGAGATCGAGCGGCATGGTGCCGTCCCGATGCCATTCCACGAACTGCGCGATGGCGTTGCGCAGCCCTTCGTCGATCACCGGCATGCCCTCGTCGTCGACAAGTTCGGCGCCATAGGAAATGGCCATTGCCGCGAAGCGGTGGCCGGAACGGTCCATCTCGAAAGGAAAGTCGGTATTGGCCGTCTCGGCGACCGCGTGGGCGGCCGCGCCCCACTCCGCCCATGTGGCGTCGCCGCCGGGCAGGTCGATACCGGCCTGTTCGAACAGCGTCTTGTTGACGAAGCCGCCGGTGACGGTAATCGAATCCGGCAGGCCATAGATGCCGTTCGGATCGGCGTCCTTGCCGCGCATCCAGTCAAGTACCATACCAAATTGCTTCTCGAAATAGGCCTGGTCGACATAGGGCGTGAGGTCCAGATAATATTTGGACAACCCGCCGAGATCCGTCACCACCGAAATGTCGGGTCCTCCGCCCGACGCCAGCTGCACAGGCAGGCTCTCGGCGATCGACTGATAGCTGACCACTTCAAGATTAACCTTTGTGCCCGGGTTTTCCGCCTCGAAGGCGTCGATAACGGGCTGGAGATACTGATCCAGCGCCTGGACCGTGATTTCCTGCGCCTGGGCACCGCCCGCAAGCGAGATGGACGCTGCTGTCAGCGTCAGCGCAGCGAAGCGTCTTGTAAGGCAATTCATGTCAAACCTCCCGGAATGGAATAGAGCGTCAATGCCAATCGGCAGGGCAAACTACCATACCATTATGATGTGTCAACACGCCTGCGCGGTGTGCGGCGAACGGACGCGCTGTCTGCAAGCAGCGTATGGGGTTACGCCCGCATTGACGCGCCGCCGCAAACGCGAAAATGCGCGTCTAGGCGAAGCGGAATATTCGTCTAACTATCTGATTTATTATTTTTTATAACGATAGGTCGCGATCAAAAATGCTGCGGCAATTGCCCGATAACGTGCGGCATCAAACGACCGGGCCGCCCCGGAACCAGGTGTTTCCGGACGGGAAAGGCCCGGCTTGTTTTGCGCACAATGTCTTCACAATGCCGAGAAGCACGAATGACCGCGTCGATTTTCCGCATGTTTGCGTTATATGGTATGGTATCTATTGCCCATGAGGTGGTATGGTTGGCAATTGCCGCGACTTTTTGTCGTGCCGCGGCCGGAGATGGATATGACGGAAGCAAGTCTCGATTTTCTGGGGCCGGTCGATTTCACCAAGGCGATCGCCCCGCAGGTGCACAGGAAGCTGCGCAACGCGATCATCCGCAATTTTCTTGTGCCCGGCCGCCGGGTCTCGGAAGCCGGTGTAGCCGAAGCGCTAAAGGTCTCGCGCCAGCCGGTGCGCGAGACCTTTATCCTGCTTGCCGAGCAGGGCATGCTCGACATCCGTCCCAAGAGCGGCAGCAGCGTTCCGCAGATTTCGATTTCGAAGGTGGTTCAGATTCAGGCCATTCGCGAGGCTATCGAGGCCGATGTCGCGCGCGCGGCTGCGCGGCTGATGACCAAGCCTCAGATCGACGCGCTTTATCGCCAGCTTGAACATCAGAGTGACGCGCAGGCGCGGGCCGCTTCCGATTTCATGGAACTGGACGACCTGTTTCACAAGACGCTGGCGCAAGGCGCGGATCTGCCCTTCGCCTGGAACGTTATCGAAATGCAGAAGGCGCAACTCGACCGCGTCCGCTTCCTGGCCTTGAGCAAGGAGCCCTCGAAAGGCATACCGGCGCAACACTTTGCCATTGTGGAAGCGATTGCCGCCCATAACCCGGAGCGGGCGGAGATGGAAATGCGCGCGCATCTGCGCGACGTTCTGCGCGACCTGCCCGTCATCGCCCGCAAGTACAGCGACTATTTCAAGGAATAGGCGAGGCGTCGCCGCCACGTTCCGCGCGGGCCTCGAACGCCCGGACGACGGCGATCATGTCGTCCGCCCTGCTGCCCATGGCCTCCGTCTCCGCATAGAGCGCCACACAGGCCCCCATCAGCGGAAAAGCGGCGCCTGCAGACTTTGCCGCGTCGACCACGAGGCGGCTGTTCTTCAGAACATCGGAAATTCCGGCCTGGCGGGCAAAGTCACGGCGCCGGAGCATGTCGACCTTGGTTCTGGAAACGTCGCTGGCCATCGGCCCGGCGTTCAGGATTTCTGCGAACCGGTCCATGGCGAGCCCTTGCCGCGCCGCGAAGTGTCCCGCCTCCGCCAGTCCCGTCACCATGGTGATCAGGAAGGTGTTGACCGCAAGTTTCATCTGCAAGGCCGCCGGCACGGGGCCGCAGTCGAAAACCTGTTTGCAGACCGGTGCCAGAAGGGTGTGCAGGGGGACGAGATCCTCCGGCGCGCCCGCGAGCATGCCGATGAGTTGCCCGGCCTCGGCCGGCTTGCGGGAACCGGAGACCGGAGCCTCCACGTAACGGCCTCCGGCGGCTGTGATCTCTTTGGAAAGCTTGCGGGAGTAGTCCGCCGAAACGGTGCCCATGGAGACGATGGAATGTCCGCCGACCCGTTCGGCGAAGCGGTCCGTCGCGCGTCCGAGAACGCTGTCCGTGGCGCCCTCGTTCTCAAGCACCAGGAGCACTGTTTCGCACCGGGAAAAGAGGTCGTCCACCGTCAGCGCCGCGTCGGCGCCGGCCTTTTCGAGCGGCAGGCAGCGTTCCGGCGTCCGGTTCCAGACGAAAAGAGGAATACCAGCATGAACGAGGTTCAGCGCCATGGGTGTTCCCATGGTGCCCAGGCCGATGAAACCCGTCGGTTTGCTTCCTGCTGTGAGTGCGTTCTGATCAGACATGGACTAAAAGGTAACCCTGCCAATCAGTTTCGAAAAACAAAATTTATTAAAGTATAAAATTCGAAAAACGGATACGTTTTATTGTTGGCAGCAGGCGTTGACAAGCGTCTGCAACCGGCGCAATTTCGGAGCGCTCACCCGGGGGGTCCCGACAAGGGGCTGAGATACTGCTGGCTTACGCAGCGCAGTGACCCGATGAACCTGATCCAGTTCACACTGGCGTAGGGATGGTGCATCGGCTGCGCGGGATGAAGCCCGCTGACCTTCTCAGGTGCAATGCGCGGCCTCCTCCATTCAACGTCGAACTGGGTCTCCAACGCCAAGAGCTATGGAGGCTCCGACCGATGCAAGATTTATCTCCGACCGTCACCACAGGCCCGCTGCCGGCCTCCCGCCGCGTCTGGCACAAGGGCGTGCTGCACCCCGATATCCGTATCCCCATGCGCGAGATCGACGTACACCCGAGCGCCGGCGAGCCGCCCGTCACCGTCTATGACAGTTCCGGCCCCTATACCGATCCGGATGCCGCCTTTACCATCGAGGGCGGCCTGCCGCGGCTGCGCGAAGGCTGGATCGCCGCGCGCGGCGACACCCAGGCCTATGACGGCCGCCATGTGAAGCCGGAGGACAACGGCTTTGCCGAGGGCAAGCGGCTGGTGCCGGAATTTCCTGTGCGCCATCAGCCGCGGCGGGCGACGGATGGCAAGGCCGTGACCCAGATGGCCTATGCCCGCGCCGGGATCGTGACGCCCGAAATGGAGTTCGTCGCCATCCGCGAAAATCTCGGGCGCAGGGCTGCGAAAGAGGCCTTGATGCGCGATGGCGAAGCCTTCGGCGCAACGATCCCGGATTTCATCACGCCCGAATTCGTACGAAATGAAGTGGCGGAAGGCCGGGCAATCATCCCCGCCAATATCAACCATCCCGAGGCCGAACCGATGGCAATCGGGCGGAACTTTCTGGTGAAGATCAACGCCAATATCGGCAATTCGGCGGTCACCTCGTCAATGGCCGAGGAAGTGGAAAAGATGGTCTGGGCCACGCGCTGGGGCGCCGACACGGTGATGGATCTCTCCACCGGCCGCAACATCCACAATATCCGCGACTGGATCATCCGCAATGCGCCGGTTCCGATCGGAACCGTGCCGCTCTATCAGGCGCTGGAAAAGGTCGGCGGCATTGCCGAAGACTTAAGCTGGGAAGTCTTCCGCGACACGCTGATCGAGCAGGCCGAACAGGGCGTGGATTACTTCACCATCCATGCCGGGGTCAGGCTGCACATGATCCCGATGACGGTGGGCCGGGTGACCGGAATCGTTTCACGCGGTGGCTCGATCATGGCCAAGTGGTGCCTGCATCATCATCGCGAGAGTTTTCTCTATGAGCATTTCGACGAGATCTGCGATATTGCCCGCGCCTATGATGTGTCGTTCTCGCTCGGCGACGGTCTGCGGCCCGGCTCTATTGCCGATGCCAATGACGAGGCGCAGTTCGCCGAGTTGGAGACGTTGGGCGAGTTGACGCAGATTGCCTGGGTGAAGGATTGCCAGGTGATGATCGAGGGCCCCGGCCATGTGCCGATGCACAAGATCAAGGCCAATATGGACAAGCAGCTTGCGGCCTGCGGCGAGGCGCCGTTCTACACGCTCGGGCCGCTCACCACCGATATCGCGCCAGGCTACGACCACATCACCTCCGGCATCGGCGCGGCAATGATCGGCTGGTTCGGCACGGCGATGCTATGCTATGTCACGCCGAAGGAACATCTCGGTTTGCCCGACCGCGACGATGTGAAGACCGGGGTCATCGCCTACAAGATCGCCGCTCATGCCGCCGATCTCGCCAAGGGGCACCCAGCCGCCCGCATCCGCGACGACGCGTTGTCGCGCGCGCGCTTCGAGTTCCGCTGGGAGGACCAGTTCAACCTGTCGCTCGACCCGGAAACCGCGCGGTCGATGCATGACGAGACCCTGCCGAAGGAAGCGCACAAGGTGGCGCATTTCTGTTCGATGTGCGGCCCGAAAT
The DNA here is from genome assembly GCF_016598595.1 of Martelella lutilitoris. Lineage (NCBI taxonomy): Bacteria > Pseudomonadati > Pseudomonadota > Alphaproteobacteria > Hyphomicrobiales > Aurantimonadaceae > Martelella > Martelella lutilitoris. The sequence goes on along the minus strand of NZ_CP066786.1, from coordinate 4,291,351 downwards.
TCTGCTCGATGCGCATTTCCCACGATATCCGCGCTGAGGCACAGAAGGAGGGCATGGCGAAGATGGCGGAGAAATTCCGCGAAGGCGGGGCGCTCTACGTGCCGCTGGAAAGCGAGGCCTGACATGGCTCAAGGCGCTCCCTGTCTGCGGCGATCCTTCGACCTGTCGCTCTATCTGGTTCTCGATCCCGGCCTTTGCGCCGGGATCGGCATGGTCGAGACCGCGCGCCGCGCCGTGGCGGGCGGGGTGAGCACGGTGCAGCTTCGCGACAAGACCGGCGGCACGGCGGCCATGATCGAAACCGGACGGGCGCTGAAGGCGGCGCTCGCCGGCAGCGGCGCGGCACTGATCATCAATGACGATGTGGAGGCGGCGGCGGCGATCGGCGCGGATGGCGTTCACATCGGGCAGGGCGACATGGGCGCGGCCGAGACGCGGGCGCTGATCGGCCCGCAAGCGATCCTCGGCCTGACGGTGGAAACCCCGGCGCTTGCCGCCGCAGCCGATCCCGCGCTGGTCGACTATATCGGCGCCGGACCGGTCTTTGCCACGCCCACCAAGGCCGACCATAAGACGCCCGTCGGCTTTGACGGTCTGAAAGCGCAGATTGCAGCGAGCCCGGTTCCCGCCGTCGCCATCGGCGGCTTGAAGACCGGGCATGTGGCCGAGGTTTTCGCCGCCGGCGCACAGGGCTTGGCCGTGGTATCGGCAATCTGTGGCCAGCCCGATCCCGAGGCGGCTGCCCGCAGGTTCCGAACGGAGATCGACAGGCTTTCCGGTTGAACGATGTGCACCGGGCGGCGCCCGGTTTTCACGATTGCGCTTCGGCCAGGATCTCGGCCGCCTGCGCCGCCACGCCGGCGACGTCCATGCTGAGCGCCACGTCGGCGTCGGCAAGCGTTTCAAGGTCGATCCAGCGGGCCTCGAGCGCGTCGTCGCCGGCAACCGGCTCGCCTCCAAGCCACCGGCACAGCACCGCGACCAGGACAAACTGGCGGCGCAGGCGGCCGTCCCCCGCATAGTCGAAGGCATCGACGGCGGTGAAGGTGCGGAGCGCCGCCGCGTCGATGGCGGTCTCCTCCTTCAACTCCCGCAGGGCCGCCTGATGCAGCGTTTCGCCGCGCTCGATCTTGCCGCCGGGAAAGCCCCAGCGCCCGGCATCGGGCGGGTTTGCCCGGCGCACAAGCAAAACCCTGCCCGCGCGGATGACAACGGCAATGGTTGCGGCAATCGGGCGGTCGGGAAAGCGCTCCGCGGTCATGCGTGCCTCGCGTGCGCAGACGCCGCGCACAACGCATCGGGCTGTTGCCTGTCGCTTCCGGCCGTCACCCTTTCCAGCGTTTCCTGCCGCAGGATATCAGCCAGCCGGTCGGCGACGGGCGCAATATCCGGCCTGCGCAGGAGACGCAGTTCGATTGCCGGCAGTTCCGGGAGGCCGCATTCCCTCCCGGCACTGACGATATCCTCCGGCCTGGCATGGTCGGTGCGCACCGCAATGCCGAGACCCGATCGCAGCGCCGACCATACGGCCGGAAGGCTCGGCGTCGTCAGGGCGGGGCGCCATCGCGTCCGGCTTTTATCCAGTGCGGCAAGCGCTGCCTGCCGGAACAGACAGGGATGGTTGAAAAGCACCAGCGGGACCGGTTCGCTCCGCAGCGTCGCCAGCGTATCGGCGGTCGACAGCCAGCGCATCGGCAGGCGGCACAGCGTCTCGCCTTCGGCAGGGCTGCCGGCGCCGAAGAAGGCGATTGCGGCGTCAAGGCGACCGGTGCGGACATCCTCGGCAAGGCTGTGGTTTTCGCCCGCGCGGATATCGACATGCACGGCGTCGTACTCGTTCGAGAAGGCGCTCAGCGTCGCGGGCATCACGTCATCGAAGAAATCCTGCGGCACGCCGAGGCGGACGGAGGCCGTCGTCGCGGCAACGCCCATCGAAAGTGCGGCCTCGTCATTCAGGGCGATGATCCTGCGCGCATAGGCGATGAAGGCGTCTCCCGCCTCGGTCGGCACGAGGCCGCGGCCGCTGCGCCTGAAAAGCACGGTGCCAGTCTGTTGCTCCAGCTTTTTCAGATGCATGCTCACGGCCGATTGCGAGCGGCCGAGCTGCACCGCCGCCCGGGCAAAGCTGCCGAGGTCCGTTCCCACCACGACGGTGCGCAGCGCATCCATGTCAAAGGTCGTCAACACTTCAGAAATTCATAATCCATCAAGATGCGGCATTCGATAAAGGAAAGTATTAGGCCGAAATGGCAGTGGGATCAAGGCGGAGAGGCCAAGCAATGCGCCGGGGCAATGCAGGTGTGGCATCACGGCGTTTCCACGCGCCTCAGCGTCACCGGCGAACCGTCCGACAAAGTGTCGCTGGGATGCAGCACCACCTGATCGCCGACGGCAAGCCCGCCGGTCACTTCGGCTGTCTCGTCGTTCATCCGGCCGATCGCGACGGTCGTGATCACGGCCCGGTCGCCGTCGACCCTGAAGACCTGCCAGTCATTGCCGGAGCGGAACAGCGCGGCGATCGGCACCTGCGTAACATTGTCGGCCTTCCAGATTACCAGACGGGCATAGATGCGGAAGGCATTGCCGAGGCCTTCGGGCACGGTGTCGAAATCGAGGATCGCGTCGACCCGCTGCTCGGAAATGCCGAGCGCGGAGACCTTCTCATAGGCCGCGGGTTCAACGCGTCGGACGTTTGCCGCAACCGGCTCTCCGCCCCAGTCGATGATCTCGGCCTTCGTGCCGGCATGGATATGGACCGCGTCCGTCGACAGAAGATCGACCACGGCTTCCAGATTACGCGGGTCGCCGATATCGGCGATCTTGGCGCCGATCGCCACCGGCTGGGCGCTGCGGGCATAGATGTCGAGGATGACGCCGTCGGCGGGGGCCGTAAGGTCGATGCAGCAGTCCTCCTCGTCTGCCAGAAGCGCCGCGCGCGGCTCGGAAAGCCGAGCCTCCGCCGCTTTCAGCTCCGCCTGGCGCAGCGAGACCGTGGCTTCGGCCGCATTGAGCTGGGCCTTCGCCACGTCCACGGCGGTGACGGCCTGCTGCAGTTCCATCGCGGAAATCGTGTCGCGCTGGCTGAGATTGCGATAGCGCCGGAGCTGGTCGTCGGCCTGCTCGAGATTGGCCGACGCCTTCACCCGTTCGGCCTCGGCGATGGCGACCGCCACCTTCGCGGCATCGAGGGCGGCGCGCAATTCGTCGCGCGTGCGCGGATCGAGAAGGGCGGATTGCGAGGGCAGGATTCGGGCAACCACGCTTTTACCTGCCTCCACCGCATCGCCCTCGTCAAAGCGGGTGCGCAGCATCTGCCCGGCAATCGGCGTGTGGATGGTGTAGATCTCCTTCACCCGCGTCTTGCCCTCCTGCAGGATGGAAACTTCCATCGGCCCGGACGCGATCGTCGTCACGTCGACGGGGAGCGGCTTTTCGCGCATGGCGAGATAGAATCCGCTGATCACGGCGAGCACCACGATGGCGAGAAGGCCTCTCCTGATCCACTTTCCCATTGGGTTACTCCCTCGTTTTCAGCACTTCGACGAGATCGAAACGGTCGATCCGCCGGCGCACGACCAGCGCGGACAAAAGGCCGGCGATGACGACCACCAGCGACGCGCGCGCATAGCTGTCGAGATCGACGACGAACGGAATGGTGAAAAGGTCGCTCGAAAACCCCGAAATCACCAGCTTGGCGAAGAAATAGCCGAGATACCAGCCGATCGGCTGGGCGAGCGTGATCAACACCGCGATTTCCACCAGCAGCACCTGCGAGACCTCCGCGCGGGAGAACCCGAGCACCCTGAGGCTTGCCAGCTCACGGCCGCGCTCGGACAGAAGAATACGCGCGGAATTGTAGACGACGCCGAAGGTGATGACGGCCGCAAGCGCGATATAGATGGTCGACATGATGTCGATATTCTCCCGCATGGTCTTGCGGAAATTTTCCAGCGACAGCCGGTTGAGCGCCACGCCGGCAATCTTCGGCGTTTCCTTTACCGCGCCGTAGAAAGCGGCAAGCCGGGTCTCGTCGACGGCGATATTGGCGCCTGAAATCCGGCGGCCGTCGCCGACCAGATGGTCGAGCGCCGCGTCGTCCATGAAGACGGCCAGGCCCAGAAAGCTCTGCACGACCGAGGTGACCGGCACGTCGACGAGACGATGGTTTCGCGTCACGAGCTCGACCTCGGCCATGTCGCCGGTGGAAAGGCCGAGCGTTTCGGCCACGCGCTCGCTGATCATCAGCCCGTCTGGCGGAATGGAAAGCTGTACGGCATCCGGATCCACCACACGGGAGAGATCGTCGGAACCTGCAGCGCTGTTGATCGACAGATGCTTTTCCAGGTAGCCGTTGCGCAGGATCACCGGTTCGGACCGAAACCCTTCCGCGCGCATCACGCCGGGCAGGCGGCCGAGCGAAATGAGCGCCTCGGGCGCGAGTGCATCGGTGAAGCTGACTGTTGCGTCCTGGCGCTGCGTGTCGAAGAAGATCGCCCGGATCATCGCATCCATGGAATTGGAGGTGGACATGCCGACCGTCAGAAGCGCCACCGGCATGGCGATGCCGACCACGGTCATTGCCGCGCGCACCGGAAACCGCGTGATATTGCGCAGCGCCATGATCGTCAGTTCGGAGAGCAGGCGCGGCAGCCGGAATCCGAGCGAAAGCTGCCGGTAGCGCACCGGTTCGGGCGGGCGCATAGCAACGGCGGCCGGCAGGCTGGCCGCGCGATAGATCACCCTTGCCGCGCCGACCAAAGCGGCTGCGGCGGCCACGCCTCCCGCCAGGAGATAGACGTCCGGGCTCCAGTCGAACACCAGGAAGGGGAAGGTGTAGAAGCGCACGTAAAGCCTGGTCATCGCCACGCCCCACCAGCTGCCGAGCGCAAAGCCGATCGCCGTGCCGATGATGACGATCACCAGCGTCAGCTTGATATAGTGCGCGGCGATGGCCGGGCTTGAAAAGCCGAGCGCCTTCAACAGGCCGATCTGCTCGCGTTCCAGCGCGATCATCCGCGACAGCACCATGTTGACGAGGAAGGCGGCAACCCCGAGGAAGATTGGCGGCAGAACCCCCGCCATGGCCTTCAACTGCGTCAGTTCGCTGTCGACGAAGGCGTTCGAAATCTGCCTGTCGCGGCCATAGGCGCCGATGCCGCCATAAGGGGAAAGCAGGTGGTCAAGACGTTCGATCACCGCGTCCTCATTGGCGTTGCGCCCGAGTTGCAGCGCCACCTCGTTGAACGCGCCGTCCATGTCGAATATGCCGTCAAACACGGTTTCCGGCATATAGAGGATGCCGTAGCGGGCATTGTCCGGCACCATGTCGCCCGGGCCGATGGCGTAGACATATTCGGGCGAGAGAACGATGGCGGTGATGGTGAGACGGCGCTTCTTGCCGTCCATCAGCGCCTCGAAACGGTCTCCGGGCGAAAAGCCGTGCGCCTTGGCGAAATTTTCCGAAACCGCCACCTCGCCGACGCGGTTCGGGTCGGGCAGGCGCCCGGCGCGGATATAGACGCGGTTTAAGAGCGGCTCGCCGCTGTCGGGCGTCGAGACCACGGTGGCGGCGGCCGGAGCCTGCATGCCGGTAATGTCGAGAATGGCGGGCTTGACCACACGGAAATCGGCGCGCAACACCCCGTCGATCGCCCGTATCTCCTCGGCCAGCCGGTCGGGCGCGCGGGTCACCGTGGCAAAGACATCGGCGAAGCGATAGCGGTCATAAAACGTGTCGCGCGTCTCGATCAGCGAGCGGTAGACGCCGACGGCCATGATCAGCACAGCCACGCCGCAGGCCAGAACCAGTGCCACCGCCAGAAGCTGCGCCCAGAGACGCCGCACGTCGCGCAGAAGCTTGCGGTCGAGGATCGCTACCATTGGATCTCCGCCGGGTTCAGGCGCTCCTGGTTGATCTCCGTGCCCTCGATTTTGCCGTCGCGGAAGGTGATGACACGATGGGCGATCCTGCGGATATCGGCATTGTGGGTGATGATGGCGACGGTGGCGCCGAGCTCCTCATTGATGCGGCAGAGCACTTCGAGCACGAGAATGCCGGTTTTCGAATCGAGCGCGCCGGTCGGCTCGTCGCAGAAGAGAACCTCCGGCCGTTTGGCAATGGCACGGGCAATGGCGACGCGCTGCTGCTCGCCGCCCGACATCTGGGCCGGAAAATGATCCATCCGCTGTTTCAGCCCGACCATTTCCAGCGCCTCTTCGGGCGGCATCGGGTTTTTCGAGATCGCCCCGACCAGCGCCACATTCTCGCGCGCCGTCAGGCTCGGGATCAGGTTGTAGAACTGGAAGACGAAGCCGACATGGGCGCGGCGATAGCGCGTCAGTTTCCATTCGGTATAATCGGAAATGATCTCGTCGCGGAACCGGACCGTACCCGAGCTCGCCCGGTCGAGCCCGCCGACAATGTTGAGAAGCGTCGACTTGCCGCTGCCCGAAGGGCCGAGCAGCACCACCATCTCGCCGTCGAAGAGGTCGAGGTCGACGCCGGCCAGCGCCTTCACCTCGACCTCGCCGCTCGTATAGACCTTCGCCAGGCCGCGCGCGGAAAAAATCGGCTTGCGGCGATTGTCGTCGGTCTTGGCTGTTTGCTGGTCCTGCATGGCCTCTCCCGCAGCGGCGATTGCCGCCGGCTCCCGCCTGCGGCGAGCTTACCGGCAAACCGGCTCAAGTCCAGTGTGCGGAAAGAAGAAATCGCCACCTTGACGCGCATCAAGAAGGAGAGACTCAGGCACGAAAAAGGCGCGGCGGAATAGCCGCCGCGCCTCTCAGGTCTCAATGCGGGTGCGGGGCGGGTCCGGGCTTACTCGCGAACGGCCGTCCAGCCCTGATACTCGTCGACATTGTCCGCCGTGATCAGCTGCGGCTCGAGCAGAACCGTGGTCTCCTCGATATCCTCGCCCTGATAGAACTTGTAACCAAGCTCAAGCGCCTCGCCGGCCATGACGTAAGGGTCCTGGGACGCGGATGCCTTCAGCAGTGAGTTCGGGTCCTTCAGCGACTTTTCCGTATCCGGAGCGCCGTCGACGCCGGTGATGATGATGTCGGTGCGACCGAGCTGCTTGGCGGCAAGCTGGGCGCCGAGCGCCATCGGGTCATTGGCGCCGAAGACCGCGTCGAGATCGGAGAAACGGGTCAGCAGACCCTGCATCACGTTCATGCCGCCTTCGCGCGCGGCTAGGCCGTTCTGGTCGTTGGAAACGACATTGATGCCGTCATTGGCCTCGAACACCTCCATGCAGCCGGTGAAACGGTCATTGAGCGAGGAGGAGGACGGGCCCTTGATGATGGCGACATTGCCTTCGCCGGAAAGCGCGTCGACGATGTACTGGCAGGCCTTCTGGCCGGCGGCGATATTATCCGTCATCACGGTCACGTCAGCGCCCGGCGCGGAAACGTCGAAGGCGGCGATCGTGATGCCGGCGTTCTTGGCGCGGTTGACGGCGGGAGCGATCGCCGTGTCGTCCACGGCGTTCAGCATGATGATGTCGACGCCCTTGGCGATGAAGTTATCGATCTGGCTCACTTGCTTGTTGAGGTCGTAATCGGCCGAGACCGAGGTGATCTCGACATCGGGGTTGATCTCGCGGGCGCGGTCCTCGATGCCCTTGATGGTGGCGACGAAGAACGGGTTGCCGAGCAGGCCGACGGAAATGCCGATGCTGTTCAGTTCCTTGTCCTGCGCCTGCGCGCCGGACGCCGTCATGGCGATGGCCGCTGCCGCGCCAAGAAGAAGTTTCTTCGAAATATGCATGGTTGCTCCTCCGCGTTTTTGCGTTTCATGCGTGAATGAAGGGCCTTTACGTCCTGTCGGAACCCTTGCCGCGGAAGCGGTCGAGGGTGACGGCAGCGATAATGACAAGGCCCTTGATGATGAACTGCCAGATATCCGACGTTCCCGTCAGGATCAGGCCGTTCGACAGGACAGCGATGATCAGCGCACCGATCAGCGTGCCCCAGATCGAGCCGACGCCGCCAACGAAACTGGTACCGCCCAGAATGACGGCGGCGATTGCGTCGAGCTCATAGGATTGTCCGAGTTGCAGGCCGTTGGCCGCGTAAAGCCTGGCCGCCGACATGACGCCGCCAAGCCCTGCCATCAGGCCGGAGACGCCGTAGACGAACAGCAGCACAAGCGGCACCTTGATGCCCGTCAGCCGTGCCGCCTCCTGGTTGCCGCCGACGGCATAGATCCAGGTGCCGAGCACCGTGCGGCGCAGCACGAACCAGGAAATCAGAATGACCAGAAGGGCGATGATGGCAAGGATCGGCACGCCGAGGATCGCGCCGTTGCCGATCACCGCGAATGGCAGTTCGGCGTTGAACACCGTCGTGTCATTGCCCATCAGCCGGGCCACGCCGCGCACCGCCGTCAGCGATCCGAGCGTGACGATGAAGGGCGGCAATCGCAGGAACGCCACCAGCGCGCCGTTGGCAAGGCCGAAGACCAGGCCAAGCGCCAGCCCTGCCGGCACGCCGATCCAGCCGAGCGCCGGGTTGAGCGAGAAGATCACCGCCGCCATGGCGGACGCCGCAAGGATCGAGCCGACCGAAAGGTCGATGCCCCCGGTCAGGATGACGAAGGTCATGCCGGCCGCCAGCACGATGTTGATCGAGGCCTGCTGCATGACGATCGACAGATTGTTGACGCCCAAGAATTTGCCGGTCAGGAGCTGGAATCCGATTGCCAGCAGGATCAGCACCGGCAGCATGCCGAGCGTCTTGATCAGCGTGCCGACCTGGTAGGACCGGCCGCCGGCCGCTCCCTTCTGCGTCTCAGTCATAGATGTCCTCCTTCGGCATTTCAGCGCCGTCTTTCATGCAGCGGCCCCGCTTCCCGTGGAAAGCCGCATGATTGCTTCCTGTTCGATCGCCGCACCGTCCGACGATGTCACCTCGCCGGCGATCTCGCCTTCGCGCATGACGATGACGCGGTCGGCGACATTGATGATTTCCGGCAACTCGCTGGAGATCATCACCACGGCGAGACCCTGGCGCGCCAGTTCATCGATCAGCCGGTAGATTTCGGATTTCGCGCCGACATCGACGCCGCGGGTCGGCTCGTCGAGTATGATCACTTTCGGTTTGACTTCCAGCAGCCGTCCGAGCAGCACCTTCTGCTGGTTGCCGCCCGACAGCGAACCGACATTGACGAAAGGCGAGGGCGCGCGGATCGACAGTTTCTCGAACTCGGCGCGCGCCCGCTTGCGCGCCGCCCTGAAGTTGCGCGTTCCGGCGGGTCCCGAATCCTCGCCCATGACGCAGATATTGATGTTGTCGGCAATCGTCATGTCGAGGAACAGGCCGAGCTGCTTGCGGTCTTCCGTCAGATAGACGATGCCGGCGTCAAGCGCGGCGCTCGGGCTTTGCGGGGTCACCTCCCGGCCTTCGAGCAGCACCGTGCCGGATGTCGCCTTGTCGGCGCCGTAGATCAGCCGGGCAAGCTCGGTGCGTCCGGAGCCGACAAGGCCGGAGACGCCAAGCACCTCGCCGCGCCGGACGGAAAAGGAGCAATCGCGCACCTTGCGGCCGGCGCTCATATTGCGCACCTCGAGGACCGTTTCGGCGCTTTCGGCGCGCTCGACATGCTCTTTCTTGTAGAAGGTCGAGAGCTCGCGACCGACCATCATCGAGATCAGCCGTTCGGCGCTCAGCTCGTCGCGGTCAAGCGTGCCGATATACTTGCCGTCGCGCAGCACCGAGCAGCGGTCGGCAAGGCGGTAGACCTCCTCCATGCGGTGCGAGATGTAGATGATGGCGATGCCGTCGGCCTTGAGCGCGGCGATCACCTCGAACAGGCGTTCGGTCTCGCGGCTTGACAGCGATGTCGTCGGCTCGTCCATGACGATGATCTGCGCATTGGTGGACATGGCGCGGGCGATCTCGACAAGCTGGCGTTCGCCGAGCGAGAGGCTGCCGACCACTGTCGAGGGGGAGAAGTCGACGCCGAGACGCTTCAGCAGCGGCGCGGTGCGCGAACGCATCTCCGCGCGGTTGACGATACCGGAGCGCGCGCGCTCATTGCCGAGGAACACGTTTTCGGCGACCGTCAGATTGGGCGCGAGCGACAGCTCCTGGTAGATCACGGCAACGCCCATGGCCTTGGCCGCCTTCGGGTTGCCTTCCGGCACAGGCTTGCCGCCGACCAGGATGGTGCCGCCCTTGTCCGGCGTATAGGCGCCGGAGAGGATCTTCATCAGGGTCGATTTGCCGGCGCCGTTTTCACCCATCAGCGCGTGCACCTCGCCGCCATGGGCGGTGATCGCGACATCCTCCAGGGCCTTCACGGACCCGAAGGTCTTTGAAATCCCTTCCATTTCCAGAACCGGGCGTGAGGTCTCTGTCATGCGTCGGTCTCTCCCTTTCGCGCGGCGACGATATAATCGACGCCTTCCTCCTCGAGCATGCGGGCATCGGCATCGGCGAGGCCGTCATCGGTCACCAGCCTGCGGATCTGGGCAAAGGGTAGGGACAGCGTCGATGTCCGTTCGGCAAATTTGCGGCTGTCGACGAGGACGATGATCTCGTTGGCGAAGGCGGCCATATCGCGGGTCAGCTGGACCAGCAGCGGGTTGGTCTCCATCAGCCCTTGCCGTTCAATGCCGAGCGCGCCGACGAAGAACTGCGAGGCATAGAAGGCGCGCTCGTCGGCGAACCGGTCATAGACGATGCCGGGCTCTCGGTGCAGGTCGCCGCCGCCGATGGTCAGCTGGCATTCGCCATATTCGGCGAGATAGGCGGCGAGCGGCATGGAATGGGTGAAGACCCTGAGATTGCGCCGGGCAATGGCCATGCCGAAGTGAAAGCAGGTCGAGCCGCCGTGAATGATGATCGACGTGCCGTCGCGCACGAGCGTCGAGGCGGCGGCCGCAATCGCCCGTTTCTGCTCGACCGCGATGTCGCGGTTTTCCATGAAGGGAAGGGGGATGGCGCGGCGGGCGTGATGACCCTTTTCGGCCGCGATGCCGCCATGCACGCGCTGGCCGAAGCCTGCCTTCTCAAGCTTGTCGATGTCGCGCCGGACGGTCGCTGCGGACACGCCCGTCGCGTCGGTCAGTTCGGTGACCGAGAGAAAGGGGTGCTCAGCAAGCAGGGCCAGTATTTTCTGGTGCCGGTGCAACTCCGCCATTCCGTCCTCCCGTACGGAATTCCATTCCCGGAAAATGAACCAGAAGAATCAGAAATGCAAGATTTTGTGCGTACTTTTGGCCGAGAACTGTTTTGATACGATCAAAAGATGATCGATATCAATCATTTCGGTTCCGAGCTGGCGTTTTGGCATCTTCGCGGAAGCCTTCGGCTGCTGACGGCAGTTGCGCGGGCCGGGCGCGGCGAGCGCCGCCCCGCGGCAACCGCCGATCCGGGCTCAGGCGGCCCGCAATTTGGTCAGGTGCTTCTCGATATCGGCGACCGACTGGTTGGCGAGTTCCTTCTGGATTTCCTCGCGCATTGCCCCGCTTGTCTCGGACTTGAGATGGGGGCGGAGCGCACCGATTGCCGCCGGCGGGGCGATCAGGACATAGTCCTCGATCGTCTTGTCATAGACGAGGGCGTTGAGGCGTTCGGCCACCCGTTTGACAAATTCCTGCTCCGCCTGTTCATGCCAGTCGGTTTCCTCCATGGCGCTGCGACCGCTGCCGACCGAGGAATGGGAGCGGCCGGGCTTGTCGGTGCCGATATCGCGCGAGGGCGCGTCGTCGTGGGCGAAGCGCTCTTCCACCCTGAGATTCAGGATCTCGGCATCGCCGCCATTTTCCAGAAACAGCGCCCGCGAACCGTCGCAGACAACGACCCAGGATTTGTGGGGAACTTTGAACAGGCTCATCAGGGACCTCCTCTTGGTTGACGGGGAAGATTTGCCTTAAGCAGAAACCCTCCGGGCAGGCCTGATGTTCCTCAAAAAGGTATCCGAATTTTTGAAGTCGCGCTCCTTCAGTCGATCGCCGGCAAAACCTCCAGGATGCGGCTTGCCTGGCGGGCGGCGGCCGTTGTCGGCGGCCAGACCAGGGAGAGGGTGAGGCTGAAACGATCCGCCAGCGGAATGCTGCCGATCGGGGCGGCCATGGAAAGAAAGGCGGCCTCCGGCAGCACGGCGACAAAATCGTGCTCGATGACGAGGTTGATGATGATCGGCAGGGAATCGACCTCGACCATGCGCATCGCCGTCCGTTCGGCTTCGCTCAGCTTCTCGGCGAAAAGCGCGTCGGCCTTTTGCCTGAGCCCGCTCTTGAGGCTCGGCACCGCGACCGGGCGGGTCAGCACCAGATTGGCGACGTCCCCGCCGCTTGTCTCGATCAGCCGGCGCGGGCCGACAATGGAGAGGCGCGAGCGCGAGATCGCCCGGCGCTCGAAATTGTCCGGGATCGCCTCGGTGTCCAGCAGCGCCACGTCATAGGTGCCGCCCTGCAGGCCGCGCATCAGTTCATCCGCCGTGGTGGACGAGATGAACAACGGCGCGCCGGGCCGCTGCTCGAGCCAGCGCGCGGAAAGCCGGGCGAGGGAGCGCGCCGTGTTGCTCTCGTAGCCGAGCGGGATCACCGATCCCAGGTGGCAGGTGGAGACCGTGCGGCGGAACTGGCGGGCCGCACTCTTGGTCAGGCGTTTCCACACTTCCTCGAGCGTCTCGGCAAGCGCGAGCGCCTGCTGGCCGGCGGGCGTCAGGTCAATGCCCTCGGCGCTGCGGACAAAGAGGGCCCGGTTCATGTCCGCTTCGAAGGCGGAAATCTGGCGGGAAAGCTGCGGCTGGCCGATGCCGATCTCCCGCGCGGCGCGTCGGATACTGCCCGAGCGCGCCACCTGCGAGAAGCGGGAAAGCGTGAGGAAGCTCACCGACAGCTTCGCTTTTCGCGCGGCGTCAACCGCCGCAAGCTCCCCAAGAGCGCGGGCCGTGCCTGCCGCAAGCGCGATATCCGGCATCAGCCGCCGTCCCTCAAGCGTCAGCGACAGGCGCGATCCAGCCTTCTGCACCAGCGGCGTGGCGAGTTCGTCCTCCATCCGGCTGACGGCGGCTGCCATGCTGGCCGGCGGACGATGCAATGCGCGCGCTGCGGGGCGCAGGCCGCCGCATTTCAGCACTTCATGCACGCTTATGATCGTCAGCGTATCCACGGACATCGCCCCATTCTGCTGTGCTTATATTTTATGCAAAAGAAAGATTGCATAAATCGGGAGCATCTCCCGTTCATCATATGGGATATCCCGTCTTCTGCGATAATCCAATACGCTTGCCTCAATCAATGGGGAACGCGATGAGCCCGAAGAACAAGAACATCATGTTTTCAGGACAGCCGCTGGATTTCGACATCCTGTCGCGGATTGGCGCCGGCCTCGCGCTTCCCGCCGTCACGCACGCCGGGGTCGAGCGGGTTGAGCGCGCCCATCAGGTGGTGAAGGACCGGCTTGCCGACGGGCTCTCGATCTATGGCGCCAATACCGGCGTCGGCGCGATGAAGGACACGGAGTGGACCGCCGAAGCGCTGGAAGACTTCAATCTCGGCCTCGTGCGCGCCCATCACTTCGGAACCGGCGAGCCTTTTCCGGTCGAGATCGTCCGCAACGCGATCGCGATCCGCATCAATACGGCGCTGACCGGAAGGGTTGGCTGCTCCATGGCTCTGGTGGAGGCGTTTCAGGCGCTGCTCGAACAGGATGTCATCCCGATCGTGCGCCGCACGGGTTCGATCGGTTGCGCCGATATCGGCCTGATGGGTCAGGTCTCGGCAGCGCTCACCGGCGTTGGCGATGCCGTCTATCAGGGGCGCCGCATGCCGGTGACCGAGGCCTTCACGGCTGCCGGCCTGAAGCCCTTGCGGATGGAGCCGCGCGATGCGCTCGCTTCCTTCTCGCTCAATGCCATCGGCTATGCCTCCGCCGCATCCGCCCTGCACAAGGCCGCCCTTGCCGTGCGCGTGCTCCTGGCGACTGGCCTTGCGACGGCCGGCGCCATGGGTGCCGCGATCGCGCCCTGGCGTTCGGTGGTCGAGGTCGGCACCCATGCCCATGCCGATATCGGCACCTGGCTTTGCCGCGCCTTCGATGACTGGTGCTGGACGTCCGCCAGCCATGTGCAGGATCCATTGTCGATCCGCATGATGCCGCAGGTCTTCGGTACCACGATCGAGAGCCTGACGATTGCCGGCAATACCATTCTGGCGGCGACCGGCCGCACCGATGACAATCCGGTGGTCATCGGCAATGAAGTGCTGACCTCCGGCGGCTCGCTACCGCTCGATGTGACGATCTACATGCAGGCCGCCCAGATCGCCATGGCCCATGTGGCGCGTAACATCTTCAACCGCTGCGTCATCCTTGCAAACGGGGGACGGCGCGGCCTGCCGGTCAACCTCGTGCCGCATGGCGTGGTGGCCACCGGTTTCGGCCCGATCCTGAAGCTTGCGGGCGATCTCTTCATCCGGACCCAGTCGCTCTCCGCGCCGATCTCGGCCCAGTCGCTGGTGGTGGCCGGCGGGATCGAGGACGAGGCCGCCTTCCTGCCGCTGGTGGTCGAACGCTTCGAGCGACAGGTGCGGGCGCTCAGGCGCATGGCAGGCCTCGAGGCGCTTCTGGCGGCGCAGGCCATGGATATTTCCGGCGATGAACCATGCGGTGTTGCAAATCTGGTCTATGCTATCGTCAGATCGCATTCCGCGCTCTATCTGAAGGACAGGCCGCTTTCGAGCGAGGTCGAGCAGATTGAGGAGGAGCTCGGCTCGGACGCGACAATGACCAGACTGATCGACCAGGCGCCGCTGGCCCTGCTCGATGACTTTTTCGCACTCGCACCGCCTGAGACGGCCTGAGGCCGCAGGCGATCAAGCACGGTCTTGAACGGACCGACCAAGAGAGGGACAGATCATGAAACGACTTTTGACTTTGACAGGCGCGCTCGCCATTTCGGCTTTCGCCTTCGCAGGAACCGCTTCGGCCGATCCGGTCGTCGTCTCCTCCAAGATCGACACGGAAGGCGGCGTGCTCGGCAACATCATCCTGCAGGCGCTGCAGGCCAATGACATTCCGACGGAAAACAAGATCCAGCTCGGCGGCACGCCGATCGTCCGTCAGGCGATCACGCAGGGCCAGATCGATATCTACCCGGAATATACCGGCAATGCCGCCTTCTTCTTCAACAAGACCGACCTTCCGGTCTGGAACAAGCCGGAGGCCGGCTATGAAGAGGCCAAGAAGCTCGACTACGACACCAACAAGATCGTCTGGCTGACCCCGGCGGACGCCAATAACACCTGGGCGATCGCTTTGCGCAAGGACGTTGCCGATCCGAACAACCTGTCGACCATGAGCGAGTTCGGCGCCTATGTCGCCGATGGCGGCACGGTGAAGCTGGCGGCATCCTCCGAGTTCGTCACCTCGCCGGCAGCGCTTCCGGCCTTCGAGGAAGCCTATGGCTTCGATCTCACCTCCGGCCAGTTGATCCAGCTTTCCGGCGGCGATACGGCGGCAACGATCGCGGCGGCGGCCAAACAGACATCCGGCGCCAATGCCGCCATGGTCTACGGCACCGACGGCGGCATCGCGCCGTCCGGCCTGAAGGTGATGACGGACGACAAGGGCGTGCAGCCGGTCTACCTGCCGACCCCGATCATCCGCGAGGTCCGTCTCGAGGAATACCCGCAGATCGCCGACATGCTGAAGCCGATCTTCGAGGGCCTGACGCTTGAAACCCTGCAGGACCTCAACGGCCGCGTCCAGGTTGGCGGCGAACCGGCCGATGCGGTTGCCAAGGACTACCTGACGAAGAACGGGTTCGTGAAGTAAGGCCGAAATCGGCGGCACTACAGCAAAAACAATCTCCCCCCTTGAGGGGGAGATGCCCCGACAGGGGGCAGAGAGGGGTGAACCCTCTCCAATGAGGCACGGTGTATGCGGCTCTTGCCCTTACCCCCCTCTGTCGCTTTCGCGACATCTCCCCCTCAAGAGGGGAGATCGAAGGCGCGCACCCCCGCCCAAGCGGGATAACCGACCGACAGCCGAAGGGCATGCCATGTCAGCCATCAGCGAATACCGAAAGGAAGGCCGGGCCGCCGCAAGGCTCGACAAGCTCGGCGTCATCGTCGCGGCGATAGCGCTCTTCGCACTCTTTCTCCAGCCCTTCGCGCTTTTCCGCGCGAACCGCATCGTCGCGGCCGACAATGTCATGGTCTGGTCGGCGATGCCGCTGTGGCAGGCCATTGCCCTTGTCGTCGCCATGCTCGCCGCCATCGCCGTCATCCTGTTCAGGACGCCGGTGAACCTCAGGCTCGCCGTTTCGATCGCCGCCATTGCCGTTCTGGCGCTGATGGTGGGCCGCGCCGGCTATTACCTGATGCCGGACGACAATCCTTATGCCCGCGTTTCGCCGGGCGCGAGCTTCTGGATCCTGCTGTTCGCCTTTTCCATCGCCATGGCCGATGCGATCGTGCGCAAGGCGCTGCCGCCGATGATGCGGATCGCGTTCCTGATCGTCGCGGCCTTCGCGATCGGGCTGCTGCTCTGGTCGGGCGCGTGGAACGATCTGTCGATCCTGAAGGAATACAACAACCGCGCCGACGCCTTCTGGCGCGAGGGCCGCACCCATGTGGAACTGGCCTTCGGCTCGCTGGCCGCTGCCGCTGCTGCCGGCATCCCGATCGGCATTCTCTGCTTTCGCGTGCCGAAGGTGCGCGCCACCATTTTGAACAGCCTCAACGTTTTGCAGACGATCCCGTCGATTGCGCTGTTCGGCCTGCTGATCGCGCCGCTTGCCTGGGTCGGCCGCAATGTGCCGGGCGCTGCCGAACTCGGCATTGCCGGTATCGGCTTTGCCCCGGCCATCGTTGCGCTCTTTGCCTATTCGCTGCTGCCCGTCGTCTCCAACACGGTCGCCGGCCTCGACAGCGTGCCGCGCGATGCCCGCGAGGCCGCGCGCGGCATGGGCATGACCGGTCGCCAGCGGCTTTTCCAGGTGGAGCTGCCGCTGGCCTTTCCCGTCATCCTCACCGGCATCCGCATCGTGCTGGTGCAGAATATCGGCCTTGCCGTAATCGCCGGGCTGATCGGCGGCGGCGGATACGGCACATTCGTCTTCCAGGGCATTGCCCAGACGGCCACCGACCTCGTGCTGCTCGGCGCGCTGCCGGTCGTCGGCATGGCCTTTGCCGCGGCCATCATTCTCGATGCGCTTGTCGAAATCAGCCAGACAAAATCCAAAAAGGGGAGCCGGGCATGATCGAGATCGAGGGAATTACCAAGGTCTATGGCGACTATAATGCCGTCGACAATGTCTCGCTCCAAGTCGAGCGCGGCGAACTGGCGGCGATCGTCGGCACGTCCGGTTCCGGCAAGACCACGCTGATGCGGATGATCAACCGCCTGGTGGAACCGACCTCCGGCACGATCCGTATTGACGGACGCGATAACCGCGAGCTGCCGGATTACGAGCTTCGCCGCGGCATCGGCTATGCCATTCAGGGCCACGGCCTGTTTCCCCACCGCTCGGTGGCGGAAAACATCGCCACGGTGCCGAAGCTTCTCGGCTGGGACAGGAAGCGGCGCGATGCCCGCGTCGATGAACTGCTGGAACTGTTCCACCTGGAGCCCGAAGCCTTTCGTGACCGCATGCCGCACGAGCTTTCCGGCGGTCAGCAGCAGCGCATCGGCGTGGCCCGCGCACTTGCCGCCGAACCCGCATTGCTGCTGATGGACGAGCCTTTCGGCGCTCTCGACCCGATCATCCGCGCCAAGGCGCAGGAAGACCTGATCGATATCCAGCGCAAATTCTCCACCACCGTCGTGCTCGTCACCCATGACATGGACGAGGCAATCCTCCTCGGTCACAAGATCGCGGTCATGCATGAGGGACGGCTTGAACAATATGCGCCGGCCGCAGAAATCATCGCCGATCCGGCAAGCGCCTTCGTCAACGAACTGCTCGGCACCGGCGACAAGGCCTTCCGCATGCTCTCGCTGGAGGCCTGCGAAAACCTCGTCGAGGAAGGCCCGGCCGAGGGCGAGGCGATCCCCGCTTCGGCAAGCCTGAAGGATGCGCTGGCCGCAGCACTCTGGTCCGGTCGTGACGCGCTGCCGGTCGAGCGCGATGACAAGGTCATCGGCCGGGTCACCCGCGATGCCCTGATCCGTCGCGCTGCGGGACCGTCATCATGAGAGCCTCGGTCTTCATCCGTCTGGCGCTTCTCGTCCTGCTGATCGCCTTCATCAGCTTTCCGGAAGCCTTCGCGCCGGTGTTCCGGCCGTTCACCCAGAACGGCGCGCCGGCGATCTACACCCAGACCAGCCTGCTCTCCCTGACGCTGAGCCACCTCGCCATTGTCGGCGCGGCGACGGTTGCGGCGACCCTCTTTTCCGTCGGCCTTGCCATCATCGTCACAAGGCCGTTCGGCGTCGAGTTCCTGCCTCTGTCGCGCTCGATCGCCAATATCGGCCAGACCTTTCCGCCGGTCGCCGTGCTGGCGCTTGCCGTGCCGATGTTCGGCTTCGGCCCGATCCCGACGCTGATTGCGCTCTTTCTCTATGGTCTCTTGCCGATCTTCGAGAACGCGCTGACGGGGCTCACCAATTTGCCGGGCAATGTCTCGGAGGCCGCGCGCGGCGTCGGCATGACCGGCACGCAGCGTCTCATGCAGGTCGAGTTCCCGCTCGCCTTTCCCGTCATTCTCGCCGGTATCCGCCTTTCGGTCGTCATCTCGCTGGCGACGGCGACGATCGGCTCGACGGTTGCCGCCAAGACGCTTGGCGAGGTGATCATCGCCGGGCTGTTGTCGAACAACACCGCTTTCGTTCTGCAAGGCGGCCTCGTGGTCGGCGTTCTGGCGCTCCTCATTCACGATGCCTTCGTGATGTTCGAGCGGGCAACCGCGCGGCGCACGGGCCGCTTCTACTAGGAGACATCAAATGTCGGATTTCGATCTCGTTCTGAAAGGCACGCTGGTGCTTTCCGATCGGGTGGTCAAGCGCGGCCATGTGGCGGTCCGCGACGGGCTGATCGCCGCCATCGGCCAGGGGGAGGCGCCCGGCGCCCGCGAGCGTCATGACCTCGGCGAAGCGCTGATCCTGCCCGGCGCAATCGATGCGCAGGTGCATTCCCTGAGCCAGAAGGATCAGGAGGATTTCATCTGGTCGACGCGCTCGGCTGCTGCCGGCGGCGTCACGACCATCGTCGACATGCCCTATGACGAGGGCAATGTGGTGAATTCGGACGAAGCCGTCGGCAAGAAGATCGCGCATGCCAGTCCGCAAGCTCGCGTCGATTTCGCCCTTTACGGCACGGTCGACCCAACGGAAGGTGCCGCGCGCATTGCAGAGCAGGTGGAAGCCGGCGTCGCCGCCTTCAAGTTCTCGACCTTCGGTACGCACCCCACCCGTTTCCCCCGCATTCCCGCTGCCCTTCTGGAAGAGTGTTTTGCCGCGATTGCGCCGACCGGCCTTGCCGCCGGCGTCCACAATGAGGACGACGAATTCGTCAATGCGGCGATCGCGAGGGTGAAGGCCTCCGGCATCACCGATTACCGCGCCCACGGCCTGTCGCGACCGCCGCTGACGGAACTGCTTGCCATGCACCAGATCTACGAGACGGGAGCCGAGACCGGCTGCCCGGCGCATGTGGTGCATTGCTCGCTTGGCCGCGGCTACGAGATCGCCGCCGGCTATCGCGCTGAGGGCCACAATGCCACGGTCGAATGCTGCATCCATTATCTGACGCTGGACGAGGAAAACGACGTCCGCCGGCTCGGTGGCAAGGCCAAGATCAACCCGCCGGTGCGCCCGCGCGCCGAAGTCGAAAAACTCTGGCGGCATGTGGCTTGCGGCAATGTCACTCTGGTCTCCACCGATCACGTGAGCTGGTCGGAAGACCGCAAGACCAATCCGGATATGCTGGCCAATGCGTCGGGCGTTCCGGGGCTCGAGGTGATGATGCCGCTCTTCATCAAGGGCGCGATCGAGCATGGCGTGCCGCTTTTCTGGGCCGCCCGGCTGATGGCGGCAAACCCGGCCAGGCATTTTCGCATAGACCACGTAAAAGGCGCGCTCGAAATCGGCAAGCATGCCGACATCGCCGTGCTGGAACCGGGTGACTTCGTCTATGACGCAGCGGAAAGCGGCAATAATGTCGTCGGCTGGTCGCCCTATAACGGCATGCGCCTGCCCTACAGGGTGGCGGCAACATGGCTGCGCGGAAAACAGGTCTTTGACGGAAAAGCCGTCGCCGAACCCGGAACGGGCGCTTTCGTCCGCCCCGAGGCAAGCCTGCCGCTTCGGGAGGTGATCCGATGAGCCGCAACCTCACTGTTTCTCCGGCGCGCATCGCCGCCGATATCGACGCGCTGGCCGCGATCACCGATGCCGGCCGGCCGTGGACGCGGCGGGCCTTTTCCGATTTGTTTCTGCAAGGCCGCGCCTATCTGGAGAAGCAGTTCCGGGCCGCAGGCCTCGAAACCCACATCGATACAGCCGGCAACCTGATCGGCCGCCGGGCGGGCCGAAACGCAAAAGCCGGCACGATCATGCTGGGCTCCCATTCTGATACGGTCCCGGATGGCGGGCGCTTCGACGGGGTCGCAGGCGTTGTCGTGGCGCTGGAAGTGGCGCGCGGTCTGAAAGAAGCCGGCATCGAACTGGAACACAATCTCGAAGTCACCGACTTTCTCGCCGAGGAAGTCTCGATCTTCGGCGTTTCCTGCGTCGGCTCGCGCGGCATGGCCGGTATCCGTCCCGACGAGTGGCTCGGCCGCGAGGCGGAGGGCATGACGCTGGCCGAGGGCATCGAAAAGGTTGGCGGTAAACCAGCATTGCAGATCGCCCGTGACGATATCCGTGCCTTTCTCGAACTGCATATCGAGCAGGGGCCGGTGCTGGAGGGCGAGAAGCTGGACATCGGCGTCGTCACCGCCATCGCCGGCATCACCCGCGTCGAGATCATCGTCGAGGGCCGGGCCGATCACGCCGGCACCACGCCGATGGACCGCCGCGCCGACGCACTTGCTGCGGCGGCGCATGTGGTGCTTGCAGTTGAAACCCTTGCCGGCGAGCTTGCCGCGACCCCCGGCCATTTCGCCGCCACCACCGGCGAATTCGAGATGTGGCCGAACGCCGCCAATGTGGTGCCGTCGAAGGTGCGCATGCTGCTCGATATACGCTCGGAACACCGCGACGATCTCGGTGAATTCCTGACCGGTCTGGAATCCTGCCTCGAAGGCATCGCGCGTGACAATGGCGTTGCCATCGCCGCGCCGCGCCTCGTTTCCGACAATCCCGCCATGCCGATGGACCCGCTGGTGATGGAAACGCTTGATGCGGCCTGCGAGACGACAGGCGCTGCGCATCGTCGCATGGCCTCCGGCGCTGGCCACGATGCAGCCTTCATGGCGCGCATTGCCAGAGCCGGCATGATTTTCATTCCCTGCCTTTCCGGCCGCAGTCACGCGCCCGAGGAATGGGCGGAAAACGCCGATATCGCGCTCGGAGCGGAAGTGCTGTTCGAAGCGGTGAAGCGGCTCGACAAACAACTGATGGAGCAATGAGATGGGCCGTATCCTGACGACCAAAGATGTGGAGCCCGCCGTCAAGGGCGGCTCGGTTTATGCCGCCGGCGGCGGCGGATGGGCCGATCATGGCCGCATGCTCGGCTATGCCGCCGTCAATGTCGGCAAGCCGGAGCTGGTCTCGGTGGAAGAGCTTTCCGATGATGACTGGGTGGCGACGGCCGCCGCCATCGGCGCGCCCGCCTCGACCACGCCCTGGGAGATGCAGGGCATCGACTATATCAAGGCTGCCGAGTTGCTGCAGGACGCGCTCGGCGAAAAGCTTTCCGGCCTGATCGTCGGCCAGAACGGAAAATCCTCGACGCTGAACGGCTGGCTGCCCTCCGCCGTGCTCGGCACCAAGGTTGTCGATGCCGTCGGCGATATCCGCGCCCATCCGACCGGCGACATGGGCGCAATCGGCATGGCGAGTTCGCCCGAACAGATGATCCAGACGGCCGTCGGCGGCAACCGCGCCGAAAACCGCTATATCGAACTGGTGGTGAAGGGCGCGACGGCGAAGATCTCGCCGGTTCTCAGAACCGCCGCCGACCAGTCCGGCGGCTTCATCGCCTCCTGCCGCAATCCGCTCAGGGCATCCTACGTGAAGGCCCATGCCGCACTTGGCGGTATCTCGATGGCGCTGACGCTTGGCGAAGCGATCATCGCGGCGGAAGGCAAGGGCGGTTCCGCCATCATCGACGCCATTGTGAAAACCACCAATGGCGCAATCCTGACCGAGGGCAAGGTGACGAAGAAGGCGGTGGTCTACACCAACGAGGCCTTCGATGTCGGCACGGTCACGGTGGGTTCCGGCGACAAGGCGACGGTGCTGCACGTGATGAACGAATACATGGCGGTCGAGGATGCCGGCGGCAACCGGATCGCGACTTTCCCCGATGTCATCACCACGCTGTCGCCCGAGGGTGAACCCTTGAGCGTCGGTCAGTTGCAAGAGGGCATGACCATCTTTGTCCTGCATGTACCGAAGACGGTTATTCCGCTGTCGTCCAGCGTCAGGGATCCGGCCGTCTATCCGGTAGTCGAAAAGGCGCTCGGCATTTCGATTGCCGACTACGCGCTGGCCTGAGGGAGGACGATATGCCGAAAGACAATCCGCGCCATCCGAATTTCCCCATTCCCGGCGGGCCTGAGCTGCGTGCCAAGGGCTGGCGGCAGGAAGCGCTGCTCAGGTTGATGGAAAACGTCCTTTCCGTCGGCGAGGACCCGGACAATCTCGTGGTCTATGCCGCGCTCGGCAAGGCCGCGCGCAACTGGCCGTCCCACGCGATAATCGTGAAGGCGCTTCTCGACATGGACGAGAACCAGACGCTGGTGATCCAGTCCGGCAAGCCTGTCGGCCTGCTGAAGACCCATGCAAAGGCGCCGCTCGTCATCATGGCGAACTGCAATATCGTCGGCCAGTGGGCGAAGGCGGAGGTGTTTTACGAACTGGAGCGCAAGGGGCTGATCTGCTGGGGCGGGCTGACGGCCGGCGCGTGGCAGTATATCGGCTCGCAAGGCGTCATCCAGGGCACCTATGAAGTCTTCATGCGGATTGCCGAAAAGCGCTTCGACGGTTCGCTGGCCGGCCGTTTCATCCTGACGGCGGGGCTCGGCGGCATGGGCGGCGCCCAGCCGCTGGCCGGCCGCATGGCGGGGGCGGCCATTCTGGTGATCGATATCGATGCCGAACGGGCGCGCAAACGCCACGAGATCGGCTTCCTCGACGAGATCGCGCCGGATCTTGACGCTGCGCTGGCGATGATTGAGGAGGCGGTAGCGGCGAAGAAGGCGATCTCCATCGGCCTCGTCGGCAATGCCGCCGACATCTATCCGGAGATTGTGCGGCGCGGCATCACGCCCGATATCGTCACCGATCAGACCTCGGCCCACGATCTCGTTTATGGCTATGTGCCGAAGGGCATGTCGCTGGCCGAAGTGAAGCGTCTGCGTGAGGAAGGCTCGGCGCAGCTGATGGCCGCAAGCCGTGCCTCGATTACCGATCACGTCCGCGCCATGCTGAAGTTCCAGCAAAACGGCGCGGAGGTGTTCGACAACGGCAATCTGATCCGCACTCAGGCGCGCGAAGGCGGGGTCGAAAACGCCTTCGACATTCCAATCTTCACCGAAGCCTATCTCAGGCCGCTCTTTTCGGAGGCGATCGGCCCGTTCCGCTGGATGGCGCTTTCGGGGGAGGCGAGCGATATCGCCCGCATCGATGATCTCGTGCTCGCAATGTTTCCCGACAATTTCATCGTCACCAACTGGATCCGGCTGGCGCGCGAAAACGTACCCTTCGAAGGCCTTCCCGCCCGCATCGCCTGGCTTGGCCATGGCGAGCGCACGCGCCTTGCCGTCGCGGTCAATGATCTGGTGGCGAAGGGTGAGTTGAAGGGGCCAGTGGCGTTCTCGCGCGATCATCTCGATGCCGGCGCCATGGCGCATCCGAATATCATGACGGAGAACATGAAGGACGGCTCCGACGCGATCGCAGACTGGCCGCTGATCAACGCCATGACCATGTGCGCCTCGATGGCCGATCTCGTCGTCATCCATTCCGGCGGCGGCGGCTATGCCGGCTACATGACCAGCGCTGGCGTCACCATCATCGCCGATGGCACCCCGGAAGGGGCCGAACGTCTGGAGCATGCGCTGACCAACGATACGTCGCTGGGTATCATCCGTTATGCGGATGCGGGGTATGAGCTTGCAGAGGCGGCGGCGGAACGTGGAGGCGTCGGGTATTTGCCGCTTGAGGGGTGAAAAACGCCACCTCTCCGCCATACGGGGAAAACCTGTTCGGTGCATGCGAAAGTCAGCCCGAAGACCGATCTCCCCCTTGGGGGAGATTGATGATCATGCAGTCTGTAAATCGCTCCGGCGCAGAAAAAACACAGATGGCGACGCCAGTTCAGACCTTTCGGCTTGCGCTCTGCTTTTCCACACGCGTCACCCTCGGGCTTGACCCGAGGGTCCAATCACATCTGTCGCGATAAGCGTTGGCGGGATGTGCTCCGATGTCGCCAAGGCCCGCGACACGTCGCCTGGATCCTCGGGGCAAGCCCGAGGATGACACCCGGAGAAGAGGCGCAAGGAAACCGCGGGGCCGCTCCGTCAGATATCCAGATTGGCCACCGAAAGGGCATTGTCCTGGATGAAGTCGCGGCGGGGTTCCACCTCGTCGCCCATCAGGCGCGAGAACAGGCCATCGGCGCTTGTGGCATCGGCAACCTTGACCTGCAGCAGCGAGCGGACATTGGGGTCCATCGTCGTTTCCCAGAGCTGCTCGGCATTCATCTCGCCAAGACCCTTGTAGCGCTGGGTGGTCAGTCCCCGGCGACCCGCCTCGAAGACGGCTTCGAGCATGGCGCGCGGGCCGTGAATGGTCAGATCGCCATTCTTGCGGCTCAGAAGCGGCGGCTTGTCGTAGATCTCGAACAGGCGCTTCTGCATCTGGTCGATATAGCGCGCATCCGTGGAGCCGATCAGGCCCATGTCGAGCGACGCGACTTCCTTGACGCCGCGCACGGTGCGCTCGAAGCGCAGTCCGCCATCGTCGCGCACAAAGCCTTCCCAGCCGCGCTCGGTTTCCTCGGCGATCACGTCAAGACGCGCTGCGATATCGGCGGCAAGTCGCTCGGCCTCGGCCGGGTCCGTCACGCGCTCGGCATTGAGCGCGCCGGCAATCGCCGCCTGCTCGACGACGGCGCGGTCGTAACGCGAATGGAGGCCTTCCATAAGGTTGCGCATGCGGATCGCATCGACGATCACCTGACGCAGGTCCGCGCCGGCGCGGACTTCTCCGGACGCCAGATGCAGGGACGCGTCCTCAAGGCCCTGATCGATCAGGTAATCCTCGAGCGCCTGCTCGTTCTTCAGATATTGCGTCGATTTCCCGCGCGTCACCTTGTAGAGCGGCGGCTGGGCAATATAGAGATGGCCGCGCTCGATCAGTTCCGGCATCTGCCGGAAGAAGAAGGTCAGAAGCAGGGTGCGGATATGCGCGCCGTCGACGTCGGCATCGGTCATGATGATGATCTTGTGATAGCGCAGCTTTTCCGGATTGTACTCGTCCTTGCCGATGCCCGTGCCGAGCGCGGTAATCATCGTACCGATTTCCTGGCTCGACAGCATCTTGTCGAAACGCGCGCGCTCCACGTTCAGGATCTTACCGCGCAGCGGGAGGATCGCCTGGGTCTCGCGCGAGCGGCCCTGTTTGGCAGAACCGCCGGCGGAATCGCCCTCCACGAGGATCAGTTCGGATTTCGACGGATCGCGGTTGGAGCAGTCGGCAAGCTTGCCGGGCAGCGAGGCAATATCAAGCGCGCCCTTGCGGCGCGTCAGTTCGCGCGCGCGCCGGGCGGCCTCGCGGGCGGATGCGGCCTCGGCCACCTTGGTGACGAGCACGCGGGCCTCGTTCGGGTGCTCTTCCAGCCATTGGCCGAGCGCCTCATTGACGCAGCTTTCGACGACCGGTCGGACTTCGGAGGAGACCAGCTTGTCCTTGGTCTGCGAGGAAAACTTCGGATCCGGCACCTTGACCGAGAGCACGGCGGTGAGACCTTCGCGGCAATCATCGCCCGTCAGCGTCACCTTTTCTCGCTTCAGGATACCCGATGTGTCGGCATAGGAGACCATCTGCCGGGTCAGCGCGCCCCGGAAGCCCGCCATATGCGTACCGCCGTCGCGCTGGGGAATGTTGTTGGTGAAGCAGAGCACGTTCTCGTGGTAGCTGTCGTTCCACCACATTGCCACCTCGACGGTGATGCCGTCCTTCTCGGTGGAAATGGCGATCGGTTCGGAGACCAGCGGCTTCTTCGAACGGTCGAGATAGGCGACGAAGGCGGCGAGCCCGCCATCATAATGCATTTCCTTGGAAACCGGCTCGGCATGGCGGTTGTCGGTCAGAAGAATGCGTACGCCGGAATTCAGGAAGGCCAGCTCGTGCAGGCGTTTTTCCAGCGTGTCATAGTCGAAATCGACCATGGTGAAGGTTTCGGAACTCGGCATGAAGGTCAGTTCGGTGCCGGTCTCGCCGCCTGCATCGCCGATCACTTCCAGCGGCTTGTCGGCGACGCCGTGCGTGAAGGAAATCTCGTGCAGCTTGCCATTGCGCTTGATCTTCAGCTTCAGCCAGACCGAAAGCGCGTTGACCACCGAAACGCCGACGCCGTGCAGGCCGCCGGACACCTTGTAGGAGTTCTGGTCGAACTTGCCGCCGGCATGCAGCTGGGTCATGATCACTTCGGCCGCCGAAATGCCCTCGCCGGTATGAATATCGGTCGGGATGCCGCGGCCGTTGTCGGTGACGCTCACCGAACCGTCGGGATTGAGCGTCACGGTCACCAGGTCGGCATAGCCGCCAAGCGCTTCGTCGATGGCGTTGTCCACCACCTCATAAACCATGTGATGCAGACCCGAGCCGTCATCCGTATCGCCGATATACATGCCCGGGCGCTTGCGCACGGCATCGAGGCCCTTGAGAACCTTGATCGAATCGGCACCGTATTCGGCCGGAAGGCCGACGGCTGTTTCTGGAGTTTCGCTCATCAACAGGTCTTTCCGAATGTGTCAGGGGCGCGGCGGGTCGCAAAACCCCGCCGAATCACTGCTTTTTCAAGCGCTAAGCTTAGGGGAAAAGCCGTTTTCGCTCAAATCGCTGCGGCTCCTTTTACAGTCAAATTGGGGATAAACCTAGCCCGTTTCAATGATGGGGCAGCACCATCGGCAAGCGGCCTTGCCGCCACGGTATAAAAAGAGGCGGCGCTCCGGTTGGAACGCCGCCTCGAAGGTGAAAATCGGCCTATTGCGCGATCAGGACGCTGTCAACCCGCCTTGCGGCGGATCCAGCGCTCATTGGGCTCGATCAGCGCGGCATCGGCAAAGGTCGCCATCTCGTGCTCGGCCCTGTCCCGTGTCAGGATGCCGTTCCAGTGAAGGTAGAGATAGCTTTCGCGGATGATCTGGTTGGTCGAGGGGATGTTTGCCGCAGTGCTGCGGACGCGATTGGACTGGACGGCCGTCGGGGCCATGACCTTCTCCATGGAATGCTTGCAATGTTCGGGAGGCGCTTACCGGCGGGAAACGTCTTCGCATTCGAGGCCCCATACAAGTCTTGCAGGGCCGGATGCAGAGAACCTCTTGGCCAGAAGTTGTATCAAGGCCCCGAATGCAGTTTCACCGTAGTAAAACCGTGCCGGCACTTCTTTGATCTCCCTCAAATTTCGTGAAGATCGTCACTTTTGAGGCGTCAGCGGCCAAGTCTCCGGTCGAGCAGGCCGTCGAGTTCGCCGATCGCTTCTTCGTCGAGCTGTCCGATGATGCGCGACAGACGGTTGGCAAACGCGGTGTGGGCGGCCGAGAGGCCTGCCGTGTCGATCACGACGCGCGGATCGGACTGGTCGGCGATGGCGAACAACGCCTCGGCATCGTCCCAGATAATATGAAAATAGCCGGCCACGCGCTGGAGAAAGTCGAAACTTGGCTTGCCGCGCCGGCCATGCTCAAGCGCGGAGAGATAGGCCGCCGAAACGCCAATGGCTTCCGCCATCTCTTTCTGCGAAACGCCGCGCTCTGCCCTCAGCTTACGAACCGCCTCGCCGAACGGTGTCATGGTCACGTCCCTTCCTTCGGGCAAGGCGCACGTAAAGCGCGCCCTCGCCGCCATGCTGACGGGCCGCCGTCTCGTAGGACGAGATCAGCGGCCGGAAATCCGGCAGCGAGAACCAGATCGGCACCGCCCGCTTCAGCGCGCCGTCGCTGCCGATCGACCCGCCCTTGCCGGTGATCACCAGGATATGGCGGTGCCCCCTGTCATGGGCGCGGTGCAGGAATGCGAGAAGCAGCGCATGCGCCTCGTCCTGGAACAGGCCGTGAAGGTCGATCCTGGCATCGATTGCAAGTCGCCCGCTCGCCAACTTGCGCTTGACCGGCCGCTCCAGCTGATGGTGCCTGCGGGGCTTCTCCCCGGCCGGCTTTTTCGGCAGCGCCAGCGGCGAGACGCTGGTCTTTCCCGTGTCGGTCTTTTTGCCCTCGGCGGCAATGCCATTCATCAGGTCGGAAAAACTTTCCGGGCCGGAAGAGGGCTTTTCCAGCTTCTTGCCGGGAAGCGGGCGGGCCGTGCGCGCGACCTTCATCCACAAGTCCCGTTCTTCTGCGGAGAGCTTCCGGCGGCTCATCTTGAAAGAAACTCCCGGCAAGAAGAAGCGGCGCCAAAACGCCGCTCTCATCAGACAATGCTCGGCCTATTCGGACGCGGTGGCGATCAGCTTCCAGTTCGGATCGCGCGCCCGCGTGTCGCGCGCGAAGGTCCACAGATCCCGGATCTCGGCAATCTGCTCGGCGTCACCGTCAACGATCTCTCCGTCCTTGCCATAGGTGGCGGAGATCATCTGGCTGACAATCCTGAGCGTGATCCGGGCCTCGGTCTTGTCAACCTCCGCCTCGGTGATCTCGGCCTTCTCGATGCCGACAAAGCTTGCCTTGACGGATTCGCCGTTCGCCTCGCGCTCGCTGATGGCGGCGTTGAAGCCCTCATAGACCTCCTTGGACAGGAGGCCCTTCAGCGTGCGGCGATCGCCGTCGGCAAAGGCCATGACGATCATCTCATAGGCAGCGTTCGCGCCCTTCATGAAGGCGGCCGGCTCGAATTGCGGATCGGCCTCGACAATTTCCTTAAGGCCCTTGTTCGCGTCGGTGCCCGTCGGTGCGATCTTGTCGACGGCGGCGAGTCGGTCCGCCTTGTTGTCCTTTTCCGCTCCGGGCAGCGTGATCACGTTGCCATCCTGCCGTGCAGCTTCCGCTGCGTCGGTGCGCGAGCGAACCGGGCTCTGCTCGTAGCGTGGTTTCTCGTTGCCGGTGCGGCGGCCCAGAACATTGCGGAGCTGGAAAAAAATCACCACCGCAGCAATCAGGAAGAAGAGTGTAATCAGATCGCTTGTGCCCATTTTGGTGCTAACCGCCGTTTTCCCTGTTGTTTCCACTCCCCATATAGACTTCACAGGGCCATGATTCAAATGTAACACTTCGTCGGAAGGCGTTCATTTCGTCATGATCATAAACGAAGACGGACCGAACAGGAAACCGATTTGCCGCTTCTGATTGCCATCATTCTCTTCCCCTTCGTGGAAATCGCCGGATTCATCATCGTCGGGCGGGCCATCGGCCTGTTTCCGACGCTGGGCCTGATTGTCCTGACCGCCGTGATCGGCGCGATCCTGTTGCGCGTGCAGGGCTTCTCCGTGCTGCAGCGGCTGCAGACGGATGTGCGCGACGGCGGCGATCCGGGCCGCGAAATGGTGCATGGCGCGATGATCGTGCTTGCCGGCATCCTGCTGCTCATTCCCGGCTTCGTCACCGACCTCATCGGTTTTCTGCTCTTCATCCCGCCCTTCAGGGATTTCGTCTGGCGGCGGATCAGCAGGAACATGGTCGTTGTCTCGCAGGGCTCCGGCTTCTTTCGCGCCGGGCCGGGACCGGGCGGTCCAGGCGGGCCGCGCAAGCCGGGCGGCAAGGGGCCGACCGTCGTCGATCTCGACGCCGAGGATTTTTCCTCCGGCTCATCCGATCCGAACTCCCCCTGGGCGGAACGCGACAGGCTCGATGACGAGCGCTCCGACGACGACAGGAAAAACGACAGGGACCGCTAGAGGGCGAAAAGCCGGGACGGTCGGTCACGCGCCTTGCGCTGCGGGCTCTTCAGGGGCGGCCAAGGGTTGTGCGCTTGCGCCCTAAATGCTAACTGGCAATCCAAATTGACCACTCGAAAGGACGCGAAATGGCAGAGGAAAACGGCGCTGAGAAGAAGCAGAGCCCGTCGCTCAGCATTCTGACGCAGTACATCAAGGATCTTTCCTTCGAAAATCCCGGCGCCCCGGCTTCGCTGCAGAAGCGCGAAGGCCAGCCGAACATCAACATCAGTGTCAATGTCAACGCCAATCCGCTCGGCGAGGACAATTACGATGTTCTCTTGTCGCTGAAGGCCGAGGCCAAATCCAACGACAAGACGCTGTTCCTGTGCGAGCTGGTCTATGGCGGCGTCTTCCGGGTGGCGAACTTCCCCAAGGAACACGTGCTGCCGATGCTGTTCATCGAATGCCCGCGCCTGCTCTTCCCGTTTGCCCGCCAGATCGTGGCGGACGCTACCCGCAACGGCGGCTACCCGCCGCTTCTGGTCGACCCGATCGACTTCGCGCAGATGTTCCAGAAGCGCATGGCCGAGGAACAGGCCCGCGCCAAGGTCCAGCAGCCTGCCAACTGAGCGGACTGACAAGAGCTTCAGGAAAGACCCGGCCTTCGCGCCGGGTTTTTTTTGTAAGGTTCGTTTCGTCTGAGGCGCGAAGCGCTCAGGCTTCGTGCGGGAAATTCTCCTCCGCGCCGA
Source organism: Martelella lutilitoris (assembly GCF_016598595.1). Taxonomy (NCBI): domain Bacteria; kingdom Pseudomonadati; phylum Pseudomonadota; class Alphaproteobacteria; order Hyphomicrobiales; family Aurantimonadaceae; genus Martelella; species Martelella lutilitoris. The sequence continues at coordinate 4,260,445 of NZ_CP066786.1, read as the reverse complement.
TCAGCGCCAGACCGTGCGCGATCGAGAGAAGCTCGCCGCCGGTTTCGATGCGGGAGACGTCGAAGCGATTTTCGAAGATGTTCCGGACGGCCGGCACGAAGGAGGAGCCGCCGGTCAGGAACACCTTGTCGATCTCGGTTGCGGCGATGCCAGCCGCCGCGATCGCCTCGTCGAGCGCGTCCTCCATCTGCCGCAACTCGCCCGAAATCCAACCCTCGAAATCGGCCCGGCGCACCATGCGGCGGCTGTCGCGGCCGAGCGGCGCGAAGAAGAATTCCGCTTCCTCGTTCTCCGAGAGCGCCCGCTTGGCGGCCGAGACCGCCTCATAGAGCGGATAGCCCTCGTCGTTCTCGATGAGCTCGATGAAGAGCTCCAGCGCCTCCGGGTCGCTTGCGTCCCGCACCAGACTCTTCAGGTCGGCAAAGTCGCGCGTGGTCTTGAAGATCGACAGCTGGCTCCAGCGGCCGAAACTGGCGTAATAGTTCGACGGCACGTCGAGGTTTTTGCCGAAGCTCCTGTAGGTCGTGCCCTTGCCGAGCATCGGGCTCACCACATTGTCGATGATGCGGTAGTCGAACATGTCGCCGGCCACGCCGACGCCGGAATGCGACAGGGGTTCGGCGGAAAGCTTGCCTGCGCTTTTCGAAAAGCGGATGATCGAATAGTCGGTAGTGCCGCCGCCGAAATCGGCGACCAGGACATTGGCATCGCTCTCAAGCCGGCTGGCGAAATACCAGGCGGCCGCCACCGGCTCCAGCACGAAGCGGATTTCCGGGAAACCGAAGCGTGAGAGCGCGTCATTGTAGCGCTCCAGCGCCAGCGTCTCGTCGGCGCCGATGCCGGCAAAGCGCACCGGGCGGCCGGCGACGACACGGGCAACATCGCGGGGCCAGCCATCGCCCGCATAGGCCATCAGCTTTTCCAGGAATACGGCCATCAGGTCGGCAAATGAGTGGCGGCGGCCGAGCACGGCCGTCTCCGAAAACAGCGGGCTTGCCGCATAGGTCTTGATCGACTGGAGGAAGCGGCACTCGCCGGGATGGTCGATCAGCGTGCGGATCGCCGCTGCGCCCGCTTCCGTGACAAGCGGCGCGCCGACGGCGGCCTGCCGGTCCTTCATGAAGGAAAGGCAGGTCCGCATCGTGTCGGTCGTTCCCGCCAGGCTCTCGAATGTCAGCGAACGGGTTTCGTTCTCACCATCCGCGGGAAGCGCGATCACGGTATTGGTCGTGCCGAAGTCCAAGCCGAGCGCGGTCATGACGCCGTCCTTTGATCTGAGGGAATGTCTTGCGAAGGGCGGCGGTTATACGCCTTTGGGGCGTCATGGCAAGACGCGGACATGAAAAAGCCGCCGCGGCTTTCGCCGCGGCGGCTTGGGAGTCGTCGGTTCGTCGCTGCTCAGAGCGCCGGGAAACGGCCGTTGCGGCGGGCATCCGCCATCAGGGCCGCAATCGCGCAGGAGCCGATACGGGCCTGCGCGCCATCGGCGCGGCTTGTCAGGATGATCGGAATGCGGGCGCCGAGGATGATGCCCGAGGAGGTGGCGCCGCCGAGAAGCACGAGCTGCTTGGCCAGCATGTTGCCGGATTCCAGATCAGGCGTCAGCAGGATATCGGCATCACCGGAAACGACCGACGAGATGCCCTTGATCTTGGCGGCCTCGAGGCTGATCGCATTGTCGAAGGCCAGCGGTCCGTCAACGATGGCATTGGTGATCTGTCCGCGATCGGCCATCTTCGACAGGCAGGCGGCGTCTATGGTCGACTGGATCGCGGGATTTACGGTTTCAACGGCCGAGAGCACGGCGACCTTCGGCGTGATCTCGACATCGGAGATCGCGATCATCAGATCGATGGCGTTCTGGGCAATGTCGACCTTGGCGGCAAGGTCCGGTTTGATGTTCATCGCCGCGTCGGTGATAAAGAAGGGCTTGGGATATTCCGGATCAACCATGGCGAAGACGTGGGATATGCGCCGGCCGGTCCTCAGCCCGGCATCCTTCTTGATGACGGCGCCCATATATTCATCCGTGTGCAGGCTGCCCTTCATCAGGGCTTCGGCCTCGCCCTTGCTGGCAAGGGCGACGGCCTGCGCGGCGGAGGCATGGCTGTGCGGCGTGTCGATCATCCTATAGCCGGAAATGTCGATCTCGTTCTCATCGGCGATGGCCTTGATCTTGCTTTCCGGGCCGACCAGAATCGGCTCGATCAGGTTTTCATGGGCGGCCTCGACGGCGCCCAAGAGCGCGTCGCGACTGCAGGGGTGCACAACGGCGGTCGCGATCGCCGGCTTCTGCGCGGCGCGCTCGATGAAATTCTTGTTGAAGCCTGCGACGTCGAATTTGTCGGCCATCGTGGAATACTCCTTGGGTGATCGGGTTATGCTCGGGAGGTTCGTGCTGAGAAGGGCTGAAAGGTGTTCATTGCGGACCCGTGCGTTCCCGCGTCCGCACTGCGTGCCGGGCAGACTGAGGCCTTTGGGAGGGCAAGGCTTTGGTCCGCTTCTTCTGCCATATCGGTCTCTTCCGGTTTCCGTCATGCGCAAGCCGGCCGGGTGGACTTCGGCAAAGCTGAGGGTTAACGTGAACCCGCTTCTGCCCGGATGCCGCCGCAAGACGCCTTCGACTTAAGGCTAAGTTTTTAGCGCGGCCTTGAGCAAGATCAATCTGGCATATTAGTCTGCCGCGGCTATCCGAAACGGCACCCCCAGCCGGTTGGGCGCTTCAAATCAGACCAATGATAGGGAAGGTTCATGTCGAGGAAAAGAAAAGTATTGATGTCCGTCATGTTTGCCGGGCTTATGGCCGGTGCGGCGCAGGCGCAGAGCGCGCTGTCGATCAAGGTGCCGGGCGGTCCGGACGCGATCGACACCGAGGCCGTGTACGATTGCGGCGGCTTCACGCTGAAGGCGCGTTACGTGACGAGCGGCGAGGTTTCGCTGGCGCGGCTCGAGTGGCCGGATCACCTGACCATCGCCGCCCAGGTGATTTCCGCTTCCGGCGCGCGCTATGCGGCCGGTCCCTATGTCTGGTGGACGAAGGGTGACGGGGCGACGCTCTATAACGTGATGAACGGCGAGAACGATCCGGGCATTGCCTGCGAAACCGCATCCTGAACGCCGGTGGAACGGTTCTTCGCCATTTCCGGCTGCTCGGGCGGCGGCAAGTCGAGCCTGATCGAGGCGCTTGCCGCCCTGGGCTTTTCCGTGGTTCCCGAGCCCGGCCGCCGGATTGTGGCGGAGGAACAGGCCGGCGAGGGCAAGGCGCTGCCGTGGGTGGACATGGCAGCCTTTGCCCGAAGAGCGGTCGCAATGGCCGCCGCCGACCACCGGGCAATGCACGATACAGCCGGGCCCGTTTTCTTCGATCGCGGCCTGGTTGATGCCGTGGCGGGCCTCGGCCATGCAACCGGAACAGTCGCAATCCCCGATATCGTCAGGCAGCTTCGCTACAACGAGACCGTTTTCATGGTCCCGCCGTGGCCGGAAATCTACGTCAACGACGCCGAACGTCGCCACGGGCTGGAGGAGGGAATCGCCGAATATGAGCGATTGCTGAATTTCTACCCGAAACTCGGTTACCGCCCGGTTCTCCTGCCCAAGGCCGATATCGAGACCCGCACGCGCTTCATTCTGCAACAGATCGGCGCCTACTGAAAGCGGCCGCCGCGTTCGAGCACCTCGATCTTGTAGCCGTCGGGGTCCGTCACGAAGAAGAAGCGGGCAAAGGGCGCGCCCTCGCGCTCCATGGCGACCAGCCTGCCGACGGGAATGCCGAGTTCGGTCAGACGCCGATGTTCGGCCTCGATGTCTGCCACGCTGACGGCGAGATGGCCATAGCCATCGCCGAGATCATAGGCCTCGCTCTGGCCTGCATTGACCGTCAGTTCCAGTTCGAAACCGGTCTCGGCATTGGCGAGATAGATGAGCGTGAAGCCGTCAAACGGGAAACGGTCCACCACCTCAAGGCCGAACAGCAGGTGGTAGAAATCGATCGACCGGGTCTCATCCAGCACGCGGATCATCGAATGGATCATCTTGGCCATGGCGACGGCTCCCTTGGTTTTGTCCTTCCATAGGTCATTTGCGATCGCCGGAAAAGGCCCGGAGGCATTTTCAGAAGGCGAACCGTTCTGCCCCTTCGACGGCTTGACCGCCCGAGGGACCGGGTCTATCGCCGGTGATTGAGCGCGCTGCCCGGAGAACCCCGGGCGCGTCGGCAAGGGGGAGAGCATGGCGTCACTGACCCGCACTTCGGGCATCGGCTTTGCGGTTGCGGCGGTCGCGACGCTGTCGGGCGTCGACGCGCTGGCGAAAAGCCTCGGGGCGGAGATGTCGAGCTTTCAGGTCACGTTCCTGCGCTACACGGTCTCGGCGCTGTTTCTTGGCCTGTTCGTTGCCGTCTTCGTGCGCCGGAGGCCGAAACCCGGCTTCATGAAGGACCATGCGCTGAAAGGGTTTCTCGCTGCCGCCACCGCCAGCCTGTTCTTCTACGGCATTGCCGGCATGCCGCTGGTCATGGCGCTCGCGCTGGCCATGACCGCGCCGATCTACATGGCCCTGCTCGGCGCGCTGGTCTTCGGCGAGCGGCCCGGGCGGGCGACCTATCTGGCGCTTCTGCTCGCGGTGTCGGGATCGGGGCTCATCGTTGCGGCGAGGGGCTCGGGGCTTGCCGGACCGCCAGTCTCGCTTGCCGCCATCGCAGCCGGGCTTGCCGCGCCGCTCGCCTATGCATTCACCGCGATCGCGATGAAGCGCTCGTCGGCCAATGACCATCCGATCACGCTCAGCATGATGCAGACAGCCTTTGCCGCGCTTTTCTCGGCGCCGATGGCGCTCTTGCTGTGGCAGGCGCCCGATCCGGCGCTTTCCTGGCAGATCGCCCTGATCGGGCTTTGCGGCGCGCTCGGCTTCATCTTTCTGGTCGCCGGGCTGAACCGCATGCCGGCCTCGCTTTATGCGGTGGTCGATTACTCCTCGCTTGTCTGGGCGGGGTTCTACGGTTTTGTCTTCTTCGACGAAATCCCCACATGGCCCACCCTCGCCGGCGGCGCGCTGATCGTGGCCGCCTGCGTGCTGTCTGCCGGGAGCCAGAGGAGCGCCCTGCCGGAAAGGTCTTGAACTTGACATCCGCCAGGGTCTAAAGCGGGTCCGGGAAAAGTGGAGATCGGTTTTCCGTCCGGACGCGCGGAAAAACAAAAGACAAGCGTGTCCGGCAAGCAAAGGGTGAAGCGTGAACGACATTCCGAGACATATCGACGATCAGCGGCGCGAGACGATCATGAAGGCCGTGAGCGAGATTCTGGCGGCGCTCGGCGAGGATCCTACGCGCGAGGGCCTCAGGGACACGCCCTCGCGGGTGGCGAAAATGTACATGGACGTCTTTTCCGGCCTTCATGAGGATGCTTCGGAACATCTGAAGACGGTCTTCACCGAAGACGGACACAACGAGATCGTCATCGTCAGGGAGATCGCCTTTCACACCATGTGCGAGCATCACCTCCTGCCGTTCTTCGGAAGGGCGCATATCGCCTATCTGCCGGATGGCGGACGACTGACCGGCCTTTCCAAGCTCGCCCGCGTGGTCGAAACGCTTGCCCGCCGGCCGCAGCTTCAGGAGCGGTTGACCGACCAGATTGCCGACGCGATCGAAACCGTCCTCAGGCCGAAGGGCGTCATGGTGCTGGCAGAAGCGCGCCACATGTGCATGGAGATGCGCGGCATCAAGGCTCATGGCGCCAATACCGTCACGCTGGTTTCGCGCGGCGTGTTCAAGACCGATCCCGCACAGCGCGCCGAGACCCTTGCCCTTCTGCGCGGCCCCGTCTGACGAAGACCGTCCGTCCTGTATCTTTTTTTGCCGCGCTGCAGGCAAAGACGCTTGAAAAACCCGCCAAGAGCCTGTAACAGCCCCATGCATCGCAACGCGCCAGCCGCGTTCGGGCCGCTTTAGCTCAGTTGGTAGAGCACATCATTCGTAATGATGGGGTCACGTGTTCGAGTCACGTAAGCGGCACCACCATAAGTTTGTATCTTTGCATCAAAGTTTCGCTGCCGTTTTCGGCGCCTCGCCCTGGAGCCTGAATTCCCCGGCGTTCCTTGCGCTTCCATGTGGTTGCAGCAAGGACGAAGCGCCAAAGCGGTTGCAGGAAAGGTGGATGCCGGTTTTCCATCCGCAACTGCACAAAACAAAGAGATAGAACGCCTGCGCGATTCAGAGAGAAGCGGAAGCGATCTAGCTCAGGAAGCAGGCAAGCCGCCTGGCGCCCGCGTCGGTGTGGCGGGCGGGCGGGCGGTCGTCCGCGCAGCGGCTTTCTGCAATGGGGCAGCGCGTGATGAAGGGACAGCCTTTCGGCGGATCGAGCGGGCTCGGCAGATCGCCTTCCAGAAGCTGAACGACCTTGTTGCGTTCGGCCACGGGGTCGGGCAACGGAATGGCGGCCAGGAGCGCCTGCGTGTAAGGGTGACGCGGGTCGGCAAAAAGCGTTGCCGCCGGTCCTTCCTCGACGATCGTGCCGAGATACATCACCACCACCCGGTCAGCGATATGGCGGACGACCGAGAGGTCGTGGGAGATGAAGATATAGGCAAGGCCCAACTCGCGCTGGAGCCGCATCAGGAGGTTCAGGATCTGCGACTGGATCGAGACGTCGAGGGCGGAGACCGCCTCGTCGCAAATGATCACGTCGGGCTTCAGCGCCAGCGCCCTTGCAATGACCACGCGCTGGCGCTGGCCGCCGGAAAGCTCGTTCGGGTAGCGGTCACGCTGGCCGGGATTGAGGCCGACCTGCTCCAGAAGCTCATCCACGCGCGCCTTGCGCTCGCGGGCGGGGACATTGTGGATGGCAAGCGGTTCGGCAATCGACTGAGCGATGGTGCGCTTGGGATCAAGGGCCGACACCGGATCCTGAAAGACGACCTGGAGATTGCGCCACATGGCGGCCCGCTCCATCGCATTCATCTCCGTCAGGTCGCGACCGCGGAAGAAGATGCGACCTTCGGTTGCCGGCTCCAGCCCCAGAATGGCGTTGCCGGTGGTCGACTTGCCGCATCCGGATTCCCCGACGATTGCCAGCGTCTCGCCTTCACAGACATGAAAAGACACGCCGTCGACGGCCTTCACCACCTGTTGCGGCTCCTTCGCAAACAGCGTCTTCCGGCCGGAAGGGAAGTGAACCTTCAGTTCCTCGATCCGGAGCAGAGGGGTGTGGCCGGTCTCGGTCTTCGCGCTCATATCAGTGTTCCGGTTTCTTCGTGACGCCAGCAGGCAACCTTGCGTCCGGTTTCGCCCTCGGAGGGGAAGGCGAGCGGCGGGGTCCGGGCGCAGATATCGGCCGCCAGTGGACAGCGGGTGCGAAAGCGACAGCCCTGCGGAAAGGCGCTGATATCCGGTACGGTGCCGCTGATGGAAAAGAGCTCGCGCTTCGGTTCGTCGGTGATCTTCGGGATCGTGGTCAGCAGGAGTTTCGTATAAGGATGGCGGGGCCCGGCAAACAGCGTCTCGACATCGGCCTGCTCGACGATCCGGCCGCCATACATGACGCAGACCCGGTCGGCGACGGAAGCGACCACGCCCATGTCGTGCGTTATGATCAGGATCGAAGTTCCGGTTTCATCGCGCAACCGCCGCATCAGCTGCAGGATCTGCGCCTGCACCGTGACATCGAGCGCGGTCGTCGGCTCGTCGGCAACCAGAAGGTCCGGGCGGGCAATGAGCGCCGAGGCGATCATCACGCGCTGGCACATGCCGCCCGAAAGGGAGGAGGGGAATTGCTTCGCGCGCTTTTCCGGTTCCGGAATGCCGACATCGGCGAGCATGGCGACGGCCTGCCGATAGGCGTCGCGCTCGCCGGCGCGGCCATGAACGACGAGGCTTTCGGCCACCTGCGCGCCGACGCTCATGAGGGGGTTGAGGGAGGCGACAGGCTCCTGGAAGATCATCGAAACCGCCGTTCCCCGCAGCTTTCGCATCGCGATATCATCAGCTGTATCGAGAGCGGCGCCGTTGAGGCGGATTGCACCGCCGGTCTGGGCGACGCGCCCGCCAAGCAGGCCCAGCAGCGAAAGCGCCGTCAGGCTCTTGCCGGACCCGGATTCGCCGACAAGCGCAACGATCTCGCCCTTGCCGATGTCGAGATCCACACCGTCGACCACGGAATAGGGGCCGACGGAGATTTCAAGGCCTGAGACTTCCAATGTGGGCGCTTTCCGGCTTTCAGCCATCCAGATCATCCTCCGCCACGGCCTTTGCCCACGGGTTGACCGGATGGACCATGCCGATATGCCCGTCTTCCCTCGCCATCACCGCGGACGGGATGGAGAAATTGACCGGGTGCAGGGTGTTGGTCACAAGGTTGACGGAAAAATCTTCGGCAATGGCGGCCGCGACATCGGCATCGGCCGCACGGTCGACGGCAATGGTCGGCGCGCTGGCGTCGATGCGCGGCGTGTGGAAGGCCGCGGAGAGATCCATGCCGCCATCAATCACATAGGAGAGAATTTGCGTCAGCGCCGGGAAGATCTGGCGCCCGCCGGCCGCGCCGATCGCCATCCACGGCCGACCCGCCTTGCGAACGATCACCGGCGCCATGTTGGCAAGCGGTTTCACATCCGGCGCGATGCGGTTGGGAACGCCGGGACGCGGATCGAACCACATCATGCCGTTGTTCATCAGCATGCCGCTTTCCGGCAGAACCACCTTGGAGCCGAAGCGCGACAGCAGCGTGTTGGTAAGCGAGACCATGTTGCCGGCGGCGTCGACCACGCAGAGATGGCTGGTGCAGTCCTGACCTTCCCCGGCATGGCCCATATGCGTCAGCCGGTCGGCATAGGTGGCGCGGATGGCGCGGGCATAGGCCTTTGCCGCAGGGGCGCCGGGAATGGCGGAAACCGGCAGCGTGGTTTCGAGCCGTTTCAGCGTATCAAGAAGGCTCGGCCCGCCGCCAAGGCCGGAGGCGACGTTGACCTCGTGGCCCCGGTAGTCAAGCGCCCTAGCCGCGATCCATTCAGGCCGGTAATCGGCAAGGTCTGCGGCATCGATCACAGAGCCGCCAGCATTGAGGTCGCGCACCAGGCCGGCGGCGATCTCGCCCTCGTAGAAGTCGCGCGCGCCGGCCTTGGCCAGTCGCTTCAGAAGCTTCGCCTTGGCGGGCATCGGCAGATAGGTCTCCGCGCCGTTCTTCGCCTTCAGCGCATGGCCGTCCTCATCGAGGAAGAGGCGGGCGGTCTCTGGAAACATCGAAAGGCCGCGTTGATCGATGGCCAGGCAGAGCGAGGTAAACCAGTCGACCAGCATGCCGCGCTCGGCAATCTCGATGGCCGGCTGCAGGGCTTCGGCAAGGCAGAGCGTTCCGTGTTTTTCAAGCGCTTCGGCAAGGCCTGCGACCGAGCCCGGCACGCAGATCGAGGAATAGCCGATAATGTTGCGATCGTCCTTTACCGCGGGCCAGTCGAACCAGTCGCCGTCATTGCCGCCGATCAGAGGATACTGTTCCGGGGCCATGTTTCGGCTGGAGCGCACGTTGAAATCGAGCGCTTCGACGGGGCCGCCATCGGCATCGCTCCAGAGCAGAAATCCGCCGCCGCCGATGCCGCTCAGCCAGGGCTCGACAATCGAGAGAACGAAGGCGGCCGTGACCGCCGCATCCATGGCGTTGCCGCCGGCAGCCAGCACCCTTGCGCCGGCTTCCGCCGCCTCGAAATGCTGGGCGGCGACAATGCCCTTGTCGCTCGCAACCGCCGATTTCTTGATATTCCAGGTTTGCATCATGCGCCTTTCCAGGCCGGGTGGTCAAAAAGCGAGGCCGGGATGTCCGGCGAAACGGCATCGCGGCCCGCGCCATGGTCACGGTAGTGGGCCGCGATCTCCCCTGCCGTCGCGACCCAGATGTTCCTGTCCGAAAGCACGTCTTCCAGAAGCCGGTCGAGCATGGTGATGCGTGAACCCCGACCCGAGATCCAGTCATGCACGGTCAGCATGAACAGCGTCGAGAATCGGCGGCTGGCGGCGAGCTCCTCTTTCCATGCTTCGAGCATCTGGTTGGTGCCGAGCGGCGCGCGCGCGTCGCGTCCGTCGAGAAACTTGAAGAAGATGGCATCGTCCGTTGCCCAGTTGACCGGCACTTCCGTGACGCCGTCAACCGAATAGGGTGTGTCGAAGCCCATCAGCGAGCTGTCGTAAAAGCCGTGGCGCTTGACCTCAGCCAGCATATGCGGCGTCATTTCCCAGGCCGGCGAGCGGAAGCCGGCCGGTTTCCTGCCCGTCTGGCTTTCAAACAGCGCGATGGACGCCTCGAGAACGCGGGTGAATTCCTCATCGCGCGTTTCGTTGACGATCTCGTGGAAATAGCCGTGCAGGCCGATTTCATGACCGGCTTCCGTGAGCGCCGGCAACATCCATGGATTTTCCTCGGCGACAGCGGCCGGCACGAAGAAGCTTGCCTTCACTCCATGACGGGCGAGAAGATCGGCAATGCGGCTGATGCCGATACGCGGCCCGTAGCGGCGCTGCTCCAGATGCGAAAGCAGTTCCGGCACATCTTTGCGGTTGCTCCACATCCACGGCGCATGGGCATCGACGTCGATGGAAAAGCAAAAGGCCGACTGCCTGCCGTCCGGCCAGGGATAGGGTTCAGGAAGGTCGAGCGGGCTCATAGCGGCGACTTCTTGTCCTGCGTGACTGTCATCGTGCCGGCGGAATTGCCGCCGTCGATCGTCAGCGTCGAACCGGTGACATAGGACGAGGCATCCGAGGCCAGATAGAAGAGCCCCGGCGCGATATCCTCGATCGTGCTGGCGCGTCCCAGGGGTATGTTGGAGACGGTGTTCCTCACATGCGCGTCGGTGAGCGGGCTGGCGGTGCTGCCGGCGGCAAAGCCGGGCTCCAGCGCGTTGACGCGGATGCCGAATTCGGCGAGTTCCAGCGCAAAACCCTTGGTCATTCGGTCCAGCGCGGTCTTTGAGGTGCAGTAGGGCACGACCGTGCGGCGCATCTTGCGGGCAGCGCCCGAGGAAATGTTGATGATAGAGCCCTTGGCACCCTTGTCGATCATCTGCCGGGCGAAGCCGCGCGTCAGGATGAAGGGAGCGCGCAGGTTGACGTCGAAGATGCGGTCCCATTCATCGGCGTCGATATCGAGCAGGAAACCGCTCGGATAGACGCCGGCATTGTTGATCAGCACATCGGCATGGCCCCATTTTTCGCCGACGGCGGCAATCAGGGTTTCGAGTTCCTCTTTCGAGGTCAGTTCGGCAGCGCAGCCGAACGAGCCTTCCGTGCCAAGTTCGCGAGCAAGCGCATCGAGGGCGGCCTGGTCGCGATCGGTGACGCAGACCTTCGCGCCGGCCTCGGCAAAGGCTTTGGCGATGCCGCGGCCGAAAACGCCGAGCGCGCCGGTGACGACGACGCCTTTTCCTGCAAACTGTTTCGCTGTTTCCATGATTTTCTACCGTGATTTCGGATTGAGATAGTCGCTGAGCGCGTCGCCGATCAGGTTGATCGACAGCACCAGGAGGAAGAGACAGATGCCGGGGAAGGTCGCGATCCACCAGGCATTGGAGACATAATTGCGCCCGACCGAGAGCATCGCGCCCCAGCTTGCCGTCGGCGGCTGCACGCCGAGGCCGAGGAAGGAGAGGCCGGCCTCGAACAGCACCATCAGCCCGAATTCCAGCGTGGCGACCACGGAAAGGGCGGCAACGATATTGGGCAGGACATGAAGGCCGAGCACCCGGATCCAGCTCGCCCCCATAGCGCGCGAAAGCCGGACATAGGGCATGTTGGCAACCGAGAGCGTCTGGCCATAGGCAACGCGCGCATAGCGCGGCCAGCGGGTGAGACCCAGAACCAGAACGACATTGATGAAACCGGGACCGAGAACGGCGACAGTGATGATGGCGAGAAGAATGGCCGGGATCGACAGGAAGATGTCGACCAGACGCATGATCACGGTCTCGACCGTGCCGCGGGAATAGCCGGCGGCCATGCCGAGCAGCGTGCCGGTGATGCCCGAGAGGAGGACCGAGAGCACGGCGACGGACAGTGAAATCCGCGTGCCGTAAATGACGCGGCTCAGGAGGTCGCGGCCGAGTTCGTCCGAACCGAGCAGGAAAGTGGTGCCGCGGATCTCCGTGCCCGGCGGTTTCAGCCGTCCGAGCAGGTTCTGCTTGTTGGGGTCGACCGGGGCAAGCCATGGCGCGAAGATCGCCATTGCGATAAGACAGAGCACGATGATGACGAAAACGCCGACCGGGATCGATCGGCCTGAGGCCGGCGCGAAGAGGGCCTTGAAGAAGCGGGAAGACGATTTCAACGGGTCGCTCCGTCAAGCCTGATCCTCGGGTCGACGAGGCTGTAGAGCAGGTCGGCGAGGAAATTCATGGCGATCGTCACCACCGCGCCGAGCATGACGACCCCCTGGACGATGACGAAGTCGCGGGCGACGACCGACTGCACGGTCAAAAGCCCAAGCCCCGGCCAGGCGAACACCGTCTCGACAATCACCGCGCCGGCAAGCAGCTGCGAAATCTCGATTGCGGTGATCGAGATCACCGGAATTGCGGAATTTCTCAGAAGGTGGCGGACCACAAGCCGTTTGGTGCCGACGCCGCGCGCGCGGGCCGAGCGGATATAATCCTTCGACATTTCGTCGATCACCGAGCTGCGCATGATCCGGGCGAAGGTCGCCATCGACAACAAACCGAGTGCTATGGACGGCATGATCAGATTGAGCCAGGACCCGGTGCCGGACGGCGGCAGCCAGCCGAGGAACACGCCGAAGAACATGATCATCAATATGCCGCTCCAGAAGGTCGGCAGGCTCTGGGCAGCCAGCACCACGCCCATCAGCGGGCTTGTCAGCCGCGAACGGTTGCCGATGGCCAGCAACAGGCCGAGCGGCAGACCGAGGGCGACGGCGACCAGAAGGGCGCCGCCGGCAAGCTGCAGCGTATAGGGCAGACGCGACAGGATGATGGTCGAGACCGGCACATTCTGGACATAGGAGGTGCCGAGATCGAACCGGACCATCTGCCAAAGGAAGTCGAGATATTGCACGACAAGCGGACGGTCGAGGCCCAGCGCGTGGCGAAGCGTCTCGATATCCTGCTGCGTCGCCGTTTCCGGCACCAGAAGATAGGTCGGATCGCCCGTCAGCCGCTGAATGAAGAAGATCAGCGTCATCACGCCGAAAAGCGTGATGAGGGATTGCCAGAGGCGACGCAGAAGGAAATAGCCCATGGAGAAAGCCTATTGCGACCAGCTCATGCGGTTCAGAAACATGCTTTCATTGGCCGTCGGCTGCCATTCCAGCGCATCGGCCGCACCGTAAAGGGCGGTCGCCTGATAGAGAGGCAGGATATAGGTGTTGTCCCTCACGATCTCGGCCACCCGGGCATAATCTTCGAGCCGCTGGTCGCTGTCGACCGTGGTGCGGGCATTTTCCAGGAGAGCGTCAAGTTCGGGATCGTTGACGCGCGACCAGTTGGATGAGGAGTGCAGAAGCGGGAACGCAACGCCGTCGACATCCTGGCAGGCGCAGGACCAGCGGCCGAAATTGAGCTGCGGACGCTGTTCGGGGTCCGCGTTCTGGGCCTTCTTCAGGTAGGTCGCCATGTCGGTGAGCCCGATGTCGACGTTGAAGCCCGCCTCGTTCAGCATCTGCTGGATGGCCTGGACGATGCGCTGGTCGAAGACCGGCGAGGTGGCGAAGGTCATCGGAACCGCGGCTGCATCGCCCTTGGCCGCGACGATTTCCGCCGCCTGTTCGGGATCGTAGGGGATCGGGTCGATACCATCGACATAGCCGAAATGCGCCGAGGTCGCCATCTGGCCGACGACCTGTTCGCCGCCGCCGAGCAGGCCGAGCGCGATGCCTTCGCGGTCCACCGCCATGGCGGCAGCGCGACGCAGTTCCGGATCGTCGAGCGGCGGCACCAGCGTGTTCATGCCCATGAAGGCGACCCGTTCGGTCGGCGCTGTCAGCACCTTCACGTTTGCCGCGCTCTCAAGTTGCATGGCCTGGTCGCTGTCGATGGAGACGATAAGATCGGCCGTGCCGGCGCGCAGATTGGCCACGCGGGTGGAGGCATCGGGAACGGCCATGAACTCGACAGTTTCGAATTCGCCCTGGTCGCCCCAGTAATCGTCATTCTTGTCAAGCGTGACGGAAACACCGCGGTCCCAGGTCTCGAACTTGTAGGGGCCGGAGCCGATCGGATTGGCGTTGAAGTCCTGCTCGCTCACGGTAGCGAGGACATGTTCGGGCACGACCGAGAGCTTGACGAGCTGGGCGAGAAGGACCGGATAGGGGCCATCTGTGGTCAGCACGACCTTGTTGTCAGCCGTCTTCCGCGCATCGATGATCGCGGCAAACTGGCCGAGCTGCGGGCTCGCGAGCTCGGGGTCGGTGATGCGCTTGACGGAATAGACCACGTCGTCGGCGGTCAGCGCCTCGCCGTCATGGAAGGTGATGCCGTCGCGGATGGTGAGCTCCAGTTCGGTGTCGGACAGCCAATTCCATTCCGTCGCGACCTGTGGCGCAATCTCGCCGCCATTGTCGCGGGTGACGATGTTGTCGAAGATATTGCGGTAGACGTAATAGCTGTCCGGATTCCACTGCATGTGGGGGTCGAGCGTCGACGGTTCGTTGACGAGGTCAACCACGAGTTGGTCTTTGGCCTGGGCAATGCCGGCGCTCAGCGCGGCTGCGACGGCGGCAATGGCTACAGTCGTTCTGATAGACAAGATCTGACTCCGTGTTTCTTCAAAAGGCGTCCAAGTGTTCGGGATCGATGATGACGATGGCCTGCGGCTTAGCGCATCGGCCCGAAAATCGGAATCGATTGTCGGAAAGCACGATGCGTAGATTCAATAGGTTAGAGCGCCCTTTGTGCGTCCGAATGGACGCACGGCGCTCTAGGCGGCCATCAAAACGGCAATCGAAGCGCTGCCGCAAAGACTGTTCCGACCGGCTCATGCGGTTGGGCGACACGCTTTTGCCCGAGGTCGCCTGCAGCGCCGGTATGGTGGCGGCCTGGTCGAGCCGCGAAAGAGCGGGCGCGGTGCGGCGCCATGCCGGATACATAGGTCATGAACTGTTCCCCTTGCTGACGGTCAAGCCGCGGGAGGCCGCGCGGTCTGTACCTTGTTTGAGAGAACCGTCATATTGTCTTTGTGTCGACGTTTTCTCCCGAGGTTTGGAGCCTCCGTCCAGTGCCAGTTCGCTCCGGTTGTTCAAGAGCGCGTTGCCGGCAAAGGTTCTGAACTGGTCGATCGCCTCATCGAGAAGCGTGCGGACCTCATCGGTGAGGCCGGCATCGAGGGCGCGGGCAATGGCCGCGGCTTTCAGCGGCGGCATCGGCGTTGCGCCCTCGCTCTCGAAGAAGCGGACGATCCGGTCCGAATGGTCCCAGAGCCGCTCCACGAAACCGGCGACGAAAGGATTGAGCCCGGAGGCGAGCTCGGTGCGGAAACGCCGTTCGTAGCCGCTGCACGTGCTGCGCGCCGCATCCTCCGCCGCAGCGCCCGCCGCCTCGATCATTCCGGCAAGCTCGAACAGGCGCGCATTTTTTCCGCGGTCGACCGCAAGCGTCGCCAGCGCCGGCTCGGCCATGCGACGGGCGTCGACAACCTGTCCCACAAGCGCGCCGCTCATCGGCAGCACCCGCCAGCCCTCGCGCGGGATCGGCAGCATGAAACCCAGTGTGGAAAGCTTCGCCAGGGCCACACGGGTTGCCGCCCGGCCAAGGCCGAAGCGTGTCGCAAGCGTTGCCTCGGCGATCATCAGCCCCGGCTCAAGCTCGCACCATAGAATGGCCTGCATCAGCCTTTCTTCGGCGAAGGCCGCTTTCTGCACGGGCTTCAGCGCTTCGGGCTTTCGGGTCCCGGGTGAAAACGGGGAATTATCGTCATACATCCGCGCGATCTCCTGCTGGAAACATGTTTGAATCCTGTTCAGGAAATGTCAAATGTTATGTACTGAAATCTTAACGCGCACAGGCCGGGGCGTTCGCGCCGGCATGATGACCGGCCCGCTGCACGATACGTCGTATCCGGCGCGTGACCTTCGTAATATCAGGAGGCGATCGCCGGCCCGCGTCTGGCATCGACAGCAAGCGGCGACGCCGCGCCGCCTTCGAGCAAGAGCATGCAGGGCGCGAGATTGATGACGACACAGGCGTGGTTGGGATAGATCAGCAGGCGCTGGCCGATTTCAAGGTCGCTGCTCTTGCGCGCGACCATGCCATGCTCCTCCGACAGCTTTTCGACGGAAAGCGGCCGATCAAGATCTGCGCTCCACGCCTCGCCGAAGCCTGTGCCAGAGCCCGTACTGTGCGCGCCGAGATCGGAGCTCAGCGTCTTCGAACCGGCGTCAATAATGTAATAATCGCGGTTTTTCGAGATAATCGTCGCCGAAACGGCGAGTGACAGGCTATCGCGTCCGACGATGCCGAGGCGGACGGCGGTCATGTCGTAGAAGACGTAATTGCCCGGCCGGACTTCATCGATGCCATCGAAACCGTCATTGGCGATGAGGGACGGCGTGCTGCCGACCGAAATCAGCGGCACTTCGATGCCGTGGCGCCGGAGCCTCTCCTTGAGGTCGAGAAGAATGCGCCGCTCCGTGGCGGCCACCGTGCGGATGCCATCCACATCGCCGGCGCCATAGGCCTGGCCGGCATGGGACAGGAGCCCGCAGAACGCCAACCGGGAAGCATCAAGCCGTTGCGCCAGCGCGATGCCGGTTTCGGCGAGAGGATCGACACCGCAGCGATGCAGGCCGACATCGACCTTGATGAAGACGTCGGCCGTCTGTCCGGCCTTTGCGGCGCCGGCCTCCAGTGCTTCCAGTCCCGTCATGCTGTCGGCGATGAAGCGGACCTGGACGCCGTGCGCGCCGGCAAGCGTGAGAAGGCGGGCCGCCGGTTCCGGGCGCACCAGCGGATAGGCGAGTGTGACCGGCGAGAAGCCGGCGCGGATGAAGACGGCCGCCTCGCCGGGATGCGAGGCCGTCACGCCGCTGGCGCCGGCATCGCGCTGCAGGCCGGCAATCGCCAGCGATTTATGCGTCTTGATATGCGGATGAAGCGCAACGCCGCCGTCTGCGGCAATCGCTTGCATGCGCGCGATATTGGCTTTCAGGCGCGTCGCGTCGACAACGACCGAGGGCGTTTCGAGCCGGTCGGCGCCAGAAAATGCCGGACGGCCGGCGGTTTCTGCAGTGATGCTCATGGCCTTACCAGACGATCCTGTGCGTTTCGCCCGTCGCCACATTGACGAGCCCCTCCGGCGCATAATCCGACGGCGCGACCAGAACCCAGCGCCAGGGCGCGCAGGTCAGCGTCGCGAAGGCGAGGCGTTCGGGGAAGCCGGCCCACCAGCGGGGCGAGGAGGACGGCTCGTACATCCATTCGATCTTTTCGCCTTCCGCATAGAGCTTCTGCATGTCGGCATCGAGGTCTTCGGCGGAGCGTTGCGACATCAGCCCGGCGATCTCGTAGCGCACGGTGGCGACCACACTGTTGTCGCGCACTAGCGCCCAGCCGCCGCCGGTTTCAATCAGCGCATTGACGGCCGTCGCCATTGCCTGATCGGAGGAGCCGACGCACCAGATGTTGTGCTTGTCATGGGCAAGTGTGCTCGCCAGCGCGCAGTCCGGCGTTTTCGGTCCCGTGCCGGCCCAGAACATTTTCGAGACGGATTTTTTCCCCGAAAACCGGTCCACGATCGCGAATTTGGTGATGTTGCGTGCCGTATCACGCTGTACCAGACCGCCCTCCACCGGCAGCTCATAGGTCAGGAAATCGTCTTCCCAGTGGAACGGGCGCAGCACCGCCGCCGTCATCATATGGCGACCGGCCTCGGCAGGAATTGCGAAGTCGGCGGCCTCGAAAGTTCCGCCGGTATTGACCGTGTCGCGGGCCCAGTCCGGCCAGTCGATTGCAGGGACGGGAAGAATGTAGTCCTTGCCGCGGGAGACCTGTTTTCCGTCGGCCCAGACTTCGGCAATCTCGAAGCTTTCAAGGTTCGACAGAAGCACGATATCGGCAAACCGGCCGGGCGCGATTGTGCCGACCCAGGGCGTGAGCCGCATGTGCCGTGCCGGGTTGATGGTGACGCACTGAATGGCGATTTCGGGCGCAAGGCCGGACTGGATCGCAAGGCGTACATTGTAATCGGTCGCGCCTTTCTGGAGCGTCTCGGACGCAGACCGGTCGTCGGTGGCGAAGGCGATCTGCGACCAGTCGGCAAGACCGCGTTCCAGGAGCCCCCTGATCACATCGGGCATGGAATGGGGCCGGAGCTCCGCAAACAGCCCGTGGGTGAGCTTGTCCCAGAATTCGTCCGCCGTCCACGCCTCATGGTCGGATGCCAGACCTGCGGCGGCAAAGGCATTGATCGTTGGCAGGTCCCGGATGCCCGCGGCATGGCCCTCGACGACGCCGCGGGCGGCGAAGGTGGCCTCGATCATGCCCCAGAGCCGTTCGTGGGACCCGTTTTCCGGGTTCCAGACCGCCGGCCAGTCCATCACCTCGTCGAGGCCCGCGACCATCAGGCTGCCGGCCATGAAGTCGCGCTGCTCGTCATGGCCGAGATAGCCGCCGCCATGTTCATAGGCCGTCGGCGGCACGGCGGAACCCGGAAGCGGAAAGATCTTCAGCGGCGATCCGTGCTGGCGCGCCGTCAACCAGAAATCGAGCGTCTTCGCGCCGCGCACATTGGAGAATTCGTGGCTCGCCTCGCAGGTCCAGGTATTGCCGCGCGGCATCACCAGCGCGGCCTCCCATTCCGGCGTCAGATGCGAGCTTTCGATATGCTTGTGCACTTCGCCGAGCCCGGGAACGGCCATCAGGTCGGGGCGCTCGTCAATGACATCGCAGGTTCCCGGCCACGACCCGGCGGGCCCGACATAGGCGATCCGGTCGCCGGCGATGACGATCTCCTGACGGTCGGCCCATGTGCGGGTTGCGGTGTCGAGCAGCCTGCCGACACGCAGGATACGGTCGGCCGGCGCCTTTCCAAGCGCGACAAGGGTCAGCCGCTGGCGCAGCCGGACTTCGGATTTTGCATCGATCATGATCACACCGTGAGGTGGTCCGGCGCCTCGCCGGAGCCGGAATAGCAGATGGACAGAATGCGGGCATTGCCGGGGCCGGCGGAATAGAAACCGTGCTCCGATGCCGCGTCGAAATAGACGGTGTCGCCCTCGGCGAGGATGACCGGCGCATAAGGGGCCATCTCGAAGATCACGTCGCCTGCGAGCACATAGACGAATTCCTCGCCGCTGTGGGCGCTGCGAGCAGGCTCGGAATTGTCTGCGCGCGGCGGGATGTCGATCACCATTGGCGTCAGGGCCTTGTCGGCAAGCTCGGTGGAAAGCAGGCGGTAGACGCCCATGTCGTTCTCAAGCCGCTTGCCCTCCCCCCGGCGATTGATGGTGCGGGCCGCGCGGGCGAAACGCGGGCGGGTTGACCGGCCCTCCAGAAGGTCGGCAAAGTCGAGGCCGAGCCCGCCCGCGAGTCGCGTCAGCACGGAATAGGCGGGTTGGCTCTGGCCGTTCTCGATCTTGGAAAGCGCCGAAATCGAAACGCCGGTGCGCCTTGAAAGCTCGGCAAGCGTCCAGCCGTTTTCGCGGCGCAGCTCCGACAGGAGGCGGGAAACAGAGCTTGTCTCGTTCTGCTCGCTCTTTTCCGCTGTGTCCGGCTCAATCAACTCTCTCTCCCCCACTCGATAAATCTGTCACGCGCTCAGCCTGTTACCGGTCCCCTGGTCTCGACGATCAGCCGGTAGGCTTCCGGTTCGCGGTGGCGGGCGAAGTCGAAAATCGTCTTGCGGTAAAGGGCCGCCATGTCGAGATCGCATTTCGCCACGATTACCTCGTCGGCGGTTGAGGTTGCCATGGCGACGATCTGGCCGGAAGGCGCCACGATCATCGACTGGCCGATCAGGTTGGAACCTTCCTCATGCCCCGCCTTTGCCGTGGCAACGACCCAGTTTGAATTCTGGTAGGCGCCGGCCTGGAGGGAAAGCTGGTTGTGGAACTGGGTCAGGCTGTCGAAATCGAAATCGCCGGTATGGTCGTCGGGCGTGTTGTAGCCGACGAGGATCATTTCCGAGCCCTTCAGCGCCATGACCCGATAGGTCTCCGGCCAGCGGCGGTCGTTGCAGATCGCCATGCCGATGCGCGTTCCCATGGTCTCGAAGACGTTGAAGCCGAGATTGCCGGGCTCGAAATAGTATTTTTCCAGATGCTGCGAGACCATGTCCGGCTGCGGCCTGTCCCAGCCCGGCAGGTGGATCTTGCGGTATTTGCCGACGATCTCGCCATTCCTGTCGATGAGGATGGCGGTGTTGTAGCGGTGCTTCACGCCGTTTTCGATGGCCAGTTCCGCATAACCGAGGTAAAAACCGATCTTCAGCCGTTTGGCAGCTTCAAACAGAGGCCGTGTGTCCGGCCCCGGCATCTCCGTCTCGTAAAAGGCGTCGATTTCATCCGGGTCGGTCATGTGCCAGCGCGGAAAGAAGGTCGTCAGCGTCAGTTCCGGAAAGATGACGAGCTCCGCGCCTCTGGCGGCAGCCTCGCCAAGAAGGGCGATCAGGCGTTCGACAACGGCCTTGCGGGTGTCTGAGCGGGCGATCGGGCCCATCTGGGCTGCGGCGGCGACAATCGACCGGCTCATGGCGTCTGCCCTTCGTCGTCCAGAATGCAGCAATGGGCGAAATCGAAGGCAAGGCCGACATTCCGCTCGGCTTCGATCGGGTTGGAGAGCGGGCCATTGGCGACCAGAATGCCCGTGGCGGTCTCGATCTTGTACTGGTAGGCGCGGCCGAGATAGGAGCGCATATGGGTCTTTCCGGCAATCGCATTGGCATTGCCCGCATCCGTCAGGGTCAGGCCTTCCGGGCGGGCGCCGATGACGAAGCGCTCCGGTAACGGACCGGTCTCGGTCTCATCAAGGTCGATCCGCTCGCCGCCTTCAAGCTCGGCCGTCGCCATCGCGCCATCGCGGGCGATGACGCGCATGGCGATCAGGTTGTCGAAGCCGACGAAGCGGGCGACGAAGGCGTTGACCGGGCGGGTGTAAAGCACTTCCGGCGTATCGAGCTGGACGATGTTGCCGGCGTTCATGATCGCCACGCGGTCGGAAATGGAAAAGGCCTCTTCCTGGTCGTGGGTCACATAGATGGCGGTGCGGCCGTTGGCCTTCTGCAATTCGCGGATTTCGACGCGCATGTCGACGCGCAGCTTGGCATCGAGGTTGGAAAGCGGCTCGTCGAACATCAGGAGCGGCGGGTCGATGGCGAGTGCGCGGGCGACGGCGACACGCTGGCGCTGGCCGCCGGAAAGGGCAGCCGGAAGGCGGTCGGCAAAGCTCGAAAGCCCGACGCGTTCCAGCATGCCGGCCACGCGTTTCTGCTGCTCGGCGGGCGCCACCTTGCGCTGCTTCAGCCCGAAGCCGACATTCTCGGCGACGGTCAGATGCGGGAACAGCGCATAGTTCTGGAACACGATTCCGGCATCGCGCTTGTGCGGCGGCAGGCCGGTGACATCGCGCCCGGCAACCGAAATCTGCCCGTCCGTCGGTTGCAGGAAGCCGGCGAGCAGCCGCAGCGTGGTGGTCTTGCCGCAGCCGCTCGAGCCCAGAAGCGACACGAGTTCGCCCTCGCCGACGGAAAGGTCCAGCCCGTGCAGGACCTGCGTCGCGCCGTAATGGGCGGTGACATTGTTCAGGATGACGGCGTTCTCAGCCATGGAAACTCCTATTGAACGGTCTTCGACAGACCGAGGCTGCGCTCGATCAGCATCATGACGAGAATGGTGACGCCCATCAGCAGCACGGATACGGCGCTGACGGTCGGATCGAAAAACTGCTGCACGTAAGTGAAGACCTCGATCGGCAGCGTCGAGATGCCGGGCCCTGTCAGGAACAGCGCCACGGCCATATCATTCAGCGAGGTGATGAAGGCGAGCACCATGCCGGCAATCACGCCCGAGCGGATATTGGGCAGGACGATGGTCCAGAAGGCCTTGACCGGATGCATGCCGAGGCTGATGGCGGCCTCCTGGATGGAGAAGTCGAAGCCTGCAAGGCTCGCCCCGATCACCCGCACCATATAGGGCAGGCACAGGATCGCGTGGCCGAGGATGAGCGACGGCAGGATCGGCAGTTGAAACTGGACGATCAGCGTCTTCAGGAGCGAAAAGCCGAAGACGATTTCCGGGATGAAGAACGGCAGGAAGAACACCGAGCCGTACCAGCCGGGGATCTTCATCCTGTACCGCGTCAACGCGTAGGCCGCCGCCAGACCGGTGACGAGAGCGATCAGCGTGCCGCCAATGGCCACCTGCATCGATATGATGAATGTATCGAGAAAGCCGCTGTGGTTGAACACATTGGCATACCATTTGAGCGTGAAGCCCTGCGGCGGGAAGGCAAGAAAGGGCGTATCGGACACGGACGTGCCGATGACGATCACGATCGGCCCCGCCAGGAACAGAATGACCAGCCAGCCGAACAGTTTTGACAGTGGATGAATGCGGCGTCCGGTCAATGCACTGCCCTCCGTGCAGAAATCCTGCCGGCAATGGTGCCGAGCACGACGACGCAGAAGATCGCGGTTCCCATCATGATCGCGGCGATGGTGTTGGCCACCCCCCAGTCGATCGAGATCATCGCCTTCTGGTACAGCAGCGTTGCCAGCGTCATCTGCGGCTCGCCGCCGAGAAGCGTCGGCGTCACGAAGGTGGCGAGCGACCCGGTGAACACCAGAACAGAGCCGACGATCATGCCGGGCACGGCCAGCGGCAGCGTCACCTGGAAGAAGACGGCGACCGGCGCGGCGCCGAGCGAGCCGGCCGCGAGATAAAGGTCATCCTCAATGTTCTCGAGTACGCCGACGAGCGACAGGATCATCAGCGGCGTGAACAGATAGGCGAGACCGGCAATCACGGCGCCCTGCGTGAACAGCATTTCGAGGGGTTCGCTGATAATGCCGAGCTTCATCAGCGCGGTATTGACCACACCGTTGCGCCCGAGGATCGCCATGAACGAAAAGGAACGGACGACCACGCTCGTCAGCAGCGGGAACACCGAAAGGATCAGCAGGACGCGCTTCAGACCTTGTGAAGAATTGGCGATCATGTAGGCGCCGCCGAAGCCGAGGATGAGCGCGGTCAGCGTCGACAGGAAGGCGATGCGGAAGGAGCGGACCATTACGGTGCGGTTATAGCTGTCGGCGAAGAAATCCCGGTAGTTGGCGAACAATCCGGCCGGATTGGAGAAGCTTTCGGCAAGGGTGCCCGCGACCGGAATGATCAGGATGAAAAGCAGAACCGCGGTTGCCGGCAGAACCAGCAACCACGGGCCAAGCGCGCTGAGGCGCTGCACGATGGAGACGCGGGACGACAATTTGGATTCCGTCAGCGCCCGAAGACTTCGTTCCAGCGGCGCTCCCAGTCGTCATTGACGTCGAGAAGTTTGTCGTAGGGCGTCGGCTGCATGCTGAGTACGGCCTTTTCGCCATAGACGAGCTGGGATGCCTGTTCAGGCGTCAGCTCCACGGTCTTGTTGACCGGGCCGGAACCGCTGACCAGTTCGATCGCCGCATCCTTCTGTGCCTGCATCGAAATCGAGCAATCGATGAAGGCGAGCGCCAGTTCCTTGTGCTTCGCGTTCTTCGGGATGTTGTAGGTGTTCATCATCCGGAAATCGCCTTCCGAAAGCTCGGCCCAGCCGATATTCGGGTTGGCGGCCTGGATCGCCGGAAATGCATAGTCCTGCGCAAGGCCGATAAAGGCCTCGCCGGTCGAAAGCAGATTGGTGAGCTCCGAGCCCGAGGAGAAGGTCTTGACGATGTTCGGCTTCAGCTCGGCCATCTTGGCGAAGGCGGTATCCGGATCCTCGAAGGCGTCGGAACCGGCGCATTTTCCGGCCATCATCACCGTCAGCGGGCCGCCGGTCGTGTTGAAGGCCGGCATGGCGATGGCGCCGGCGAAGTCGTCGCGCCACAGATCGCACCAGGATGTGATCGGCGTGTCGGTGCGGGTCTTGTCATAAACGATGCCATAGCGGCCGAAGGTATAGGCCGGGCCGTACTCGCCCTGCGGGTTCTTCGCGGCATCGTAGAGTTCATCGAAGTTGGAGAGCTTGGAGGAGTCGATCGTCTCGAAAGCGCCCTGATTGATGCCGATCTGGGAGAACTTGTCGGTCAGCAGGATGACGTCGACGCCGCCGCGAATGCGCGCCTTGTTGAGCCGCTCGGGAGCGCCGCCGGTCTCCGTGACGATCCTGACATTGTGTTCCTTTTCGAAAGGCTCGAAAATGAAGGGCTCATAGAAATCGTTGGAATAACCCCAGTTGGAAACGACGAAGGTTTCCTGAGCCTGGGCCGAAAAGACAGGCAGGCAGAACAGCGCGGCAAGCGCGCCGGCCTGGAGAAGAGACTTGGAGTGCGGCATTCGGGAGGTCCTTCATATCTCGAAAAGGAAATCTTTTTTCCAGTTAGAGAAATCCGGCTGGCCTGTCAATTTTTATGCATTGGAAAAATTGCCTAAAATGTAGGCTGCTCCCTTGCCCTGACCCGCCGCTGTCGAGAATCCGGCAAAGGAATGGCGTCGACGTTGACTTGTCCGCAGGCGATATGACTACATGTCCGGTCAAGTAATCATTGAGGAGCGCGAAATGCAACTTTCCATGTGGACCTATCCCTGGGACATTCAGGACCAGGGGCTTGAGCGGGCGTTTTCCGATCTGGCGGGTCGGGCGAGCCTGAATACGATCTCTCTGGCGTCGTCCTATCACGCCGGCCGTTTCCTGCAGCCGCGCAGCCCTGCACGGAAGGCCTATTTCCCGCAGGACGGCACGATCTATTTTCGCCCCGACGCGGCGCTTTGGGCGAGCAAGACGATCCGTCCCCTGATGGCCGACAATGTCGCGGAGCGCGGCGATATGCTGGAGGCGCTGACGACGGCGCGTGATGCCGGCGACGGCATGAAGGTCAATTGCTGGACGGTGTGCCTGCACAACACGCGGCTCGGCGCGCTTCATCCCGAGCATGTGACGCGCAATGCTTTCGGCAATCCCAACTATTACAACCTCTGCCCGTCGAGCCCGGCGGCGCGCGATTACGTCGTCACCCTGGTTCGGGATATGACGACGCGTTACAAGCCCGACATGGTCGAGCTCGAAAGCCCGAATTTCATGGGTTTTGCCCATGAGTTCCACCACGAAAAGGATGGCGTCGGGCTCAATGCCGAGGATGATTTCCTGCTGTCGCTCTGCTTCTGCGACCATTGCATGGCGCGCGGAAAGCTGGCCGGCGTGCCGATGGAGGAAGCCCGCGAGACGGTGCGCGGCTTCATCGCGGACATGTGCGAGCGCGAAGTGCCGGCGAAACAGTTTCCCGATTTCCCCGAGGCGGGCACTGATGCCTTCAGTGCCTATCCCGCTCTCAGGGCCTTTCTGGAATGGCGCTCCGAGCCCGTCACCAGCCTGATCGCCGAGATCCGCGCCGCGGCCGACCCGGCAAGCAGGGTCGTGCTCATCGATCTTGCCGATGGCTGGATGGGCGGCGTCGATCTGCAGGCGGTCGGCGAGGTCTGCGACGGCGCGATCCTGTGCTGCTATTTCATGGAGCCGGAGGCCGTAACCGCGCTGATGAAGGCCGGCCGCGCGGCGCTGGGGCCGAACAAGTATCTCGGCGCGGGCTACCGGGTCTTCTATCCGGAAGTGACCTCGGCCGACGCCCTTGCCGCGCGCGCCAAGGCCGCGATCGAAGCCGGCGCCGACGGCATCAACTTCTACAATTACGGCCTCATCCCGGAAAAGAGACTGGACTGGGTGCGCCGGGCCGTGGACGTCCTGCCGAAGTGACGGGCTGGTCGGCGAGCCGGGAGGGATTGGTCGGGCGTTAGGGATTCCAGCTTGACTACATGAGTATACAAGATAACAATAGGGCATAAGCAAAACAGGTTCTCTCGAAAAAGGGGAAAAGCATGAAACTGAAGAAACTGCTGCTCGTCGCCTCCGTCCTTGCGGGCATGGCGGCTCCCGCGATGGCCGAGGACAAGTTCACCATCGGCTATGACAATTATTTCAACGGCAATTCCTGGTCGGTTCAGCTCTCGAAGGAATTCGAGGCCGAAGCCGAACGGCATCAGGATACGGTCGATGTCGTCTACACGGAATCGGAGCTGAAGGCCGACAAGCAGGTCTCCAACATCGAGGACATGATCACGCGCGGCGTCGACGCCATCATCCTCACGCCGATCTCGCCGACCGCCGTCATTCCGGTTCTGAAGAAGGCGGAAGCCCAGGACATCAAGATCGTTCTGCTCGCCTCGACCATCCGCAGCGATGACTATGACGCTCTGGTCACCGTCGATGATGTCGATTTCGGCAAGGCCGGCGCCGAATGGCTGGCCGACAAGCTCGACGGCAAGGGCAGGATCATCGCGCTCAACGGCATTTCCGGCATTTCCGCCAGCGATGACCGCTGGAAGGGCGCCAAGGCGGTGTTCGACGAATATCCCGATATCGAGGTCATCAGCGTCGTCGACGCCGGCTGGGATTATGCCAAGGCCAAGGTCGCGGTTTCCAACCTTCTCGCCGCCAATCCGGAGATCGACGGCGTCTGGTCGCAGGGCGGCAGCATGACGCTCGGCGCGATCGATGCCTTTGAGGCGGCGCAGCGCCCGCTGGTGCCGATGACCGGCGAGGACAATAACGGCTATCTGAAGCGCTGGACCGCGCTTGAGGCCGACGGCTTTGAATCCGTTGCGCCGTCGAAGCCGACCTGGCTTGGCTCGGAGGCCCTCCTGGTCGCGCTTGATATGCTTCAGGGTGAAGAGGTGGAAAAGAACAAGTTCTACGAAGTGCCGATGATCACGTCGGAGAACCTGTCCGAGTTCACGCGCGACGACCTCTCCGACTCCTTCTGGGCCAACACCCGGCTCAGCGACGAACAGGTCCGGGCAACCTTCCAGGATTGAGCGGGCTTGGCGCATCGGCCCGAAAACCGGAAACGGTTTTCGGAAGGCACGATGCATGGATTCAATGAGTTGGAGCGTTCTTTGTGCGTTCGAATGGACGCTCGGCGCTCCAGCAAGCGAGAGAGAAACAGTGACGAGCCATACCTCCGCACAACGCCCCCCTCTGCTGGCGGTCACGGGTCTGTCGAAATCCTTTGGGCGCAACGCCGTCCTGCAGGACGTTTCTTTCTCGCTTGGTCGGGGGGAAGTTCTGGCGCTTGTCGGCGAAAACGGCGCCGGCAAGTCCACCCTCATGAACATCCTATCCGGCAATCTTCCTTATGACAGCGGCGAGATCCGCCTCGCCGGCGAGGGCTATCATCCGGCAAGCCCGGCTGAGGCAGCCGCGAAGGGCGTTGCCATCGCGCACCAGGAAACGGCGATCATGCCGGACCTGACGGTGGCCGAAAACACCTTCTTCCGCCGCGAGCCGCGCAATGCGCTCGGCCTGATCCGGCAGAAGCGGCTTCATGCCGATTTCGCCGACCTTTCCGCGTCTCTCGGCTTCACCCTGGACGGAAAGCGTCTCGGTCGCCGCCTGAGCGCGGCCGAACGGCAACTGGTCGAGATAGCGCGCGCGATCGCGGCCAAGCCCGATCTGCTGATCCTTGACGAGCCGACGGCATCGCTCTCCGCCGAAGCGGCGCAGTCCGTCTTGAGGCTGATGAACGAGCTGAAGCGGGACGGCACATCGATCATTTTCATCTCCCACCGCATGGGAGAGATCATGACGGCTGCCGACCGCGTCGTGGTGCTGAAGGATGGCGCGCTCACGCTGGAAGCGGAGCGCGGCGCCTTTGCCGAGGACGATCTGATCCAGGCCATGGTCGGCCGCAAGCTGGAAAACATCTTTCCGGAGCGCCCGGCGCTCGCCGATCTGCCGGTCCGCTTTTCCGTGACTGGCGGGACGAATGCGGATCTGCCGGAGATCGATTTTTCGGTGCGGCGCGGCGAGGTGCTCGGCATTGCCGGCCTCGAAGGGCAGGGGCAGAAACCGCTGGCGGATGCGCTGTGCGGCATCGCGCCGTTCCGTTCCGGCGCGGTGGAGCTCGACGGCAAGGCGGCGACGCTCAAATCGCCGGCGGCCGCCATCGGCGCCGGCATTGCCAGCATTCCCGATGACCGCAAGCATGAGGGCCTGGCGCTGTCATTGCCGATCCGCCTCAATATGAGCCTGTTTGCGATCTCGGAACGCGCGCGCGCCGGCCTCCTGCCGCTCGGTTACGAGCGGCAGTTCGTCGAGGGCGCGCGCGAGCGCTTCTCGATCCGCTCCACCGATATGGAACAGCCGGCCGGTGAACTCTCCGGCGGCAACCAGCAGAAGGTCGTCTTCGCCCGCTGGCTGGCGCATACGCCCAAGCTGCTGGTGCTCTACGAGCCGACCAAGGGCGTCGACGTCCAGTCGAAGAGCGAAATCTACCATCTGGTCGACGCGCTTTCGAAAAAAGGCGTCTCCGTCATTCTCATCTCCTCCGATCTGATGGAACTGATCGGCCTCTCCGATCGCATTCTGGCGCTCTATGAAGGTCGCATCACCGGCGAGATCGCCCGTCCAGACTTCTCCGAGGAAAAGATCATGCGCTATGCCGCAGGCCTGCCGTCTCACGGACTGGGCAGTGCTGAAAACGGGGAGGCAGCCCTTGTTTGAAGGTTCTCTTCGCTCCAACCTGCTCCTCAGCCTGCCGGCGCTTGCGCTCGCGGCTCTGCTGATCGCGGTGACGGGCTTTCTCTCGCCGAATTTCTTCAGCGATTCGAATCTGACCAACCTTTCCACCCGGCTTCTGCCGCTCGGGCTTGTTGCGCTGGGCGAGGCGCTGGTCCTGTTTGCCGGCCGCATCGATCTTTCCGTAGGCTCGATCATGAGCCTTGCGACGGCGATCATGGCGCTGACTTCGGCAAGCCTTGGCTGGCTCTCGGTTCCGCTGGCGCTTGCGGCAGGCCTTGCCTGTGGAATCTTCACGGCTTGCGGCGTCAACTTTCTCAAGATCAATCCGCTGGTGATGACGCTGGCGACGGCGGCCATCGTCAAGGGCATCACCATGCTCCTGCTGCCCTCGCCGGGCGGCGAGGTGGATTATGCCTTCTACGAGGCGCTTTTCGGCGCCGAGCGTCTGTTTTCCGCACCGCTTGTGATCTCGCTTGCCGTCTTCGTCGCAATCGCGATCGCCATGAACTGGACGCGGTTCGGCCGGTCGATCTACGCTTTCGGCTCCGATCCGCGCGCGGCCTTTGCCAACGGCATTTCGGCGTTGCGCGTCGATCTCGTTGTCTTCGGCCTGTCGGGCGTGCTGGCGTCGGCCGCCGGTATCGTGCTGTCCATTCGCATCCTCTCCGGGGATCCGCTGATCGGCGAATCCTATACGCTCGATGCCGTCTCGGCGGCGATCCTTGGCGGCGTGGCGCTGCAGGGCGGCCGCGGCAATGCCGTCGGCGTGTTCTGCGCAGCCCTCTCGCTCGTACTCATCAACAATATGTTCAACCTGCTCGATCTCGATACCAGCCTGCAAAACATCGCCAAGGGGCTGATCTTCATCGTCGCGCTGGTGTTCTTCATGCGCGGCAAGGAGAACTGAAATGGCGGTTTCGGCTTTCTTCTCCAACGCGAGGCCCGCAGGCGCAACCTGGCGCGCGCTGGCGCTTCTCGCAATCCTGCTTGTCGTGCTCTTCGTGTTTTCCGGGCGCGTCTCGGTGGTGCAGATCATGGACAATGCCCGCCAGGCCGCGCCCCTCGGGCTGATCGCGCTCGGTCAGGCGCTGATCCTGATGATGGGCCGGCTCGACCTTTCCGTCGGCGCGACGGCAGGGCTCGCCAATATCGTGCTTGCCGCAAGCTTTGCCGGCAACATGGACAATATGGCTGCAGCGCTTGCGATCACCGTGTTCTTCGGTCTTCTCGTCGGCCTTGCTAATGGCGTTCTGGTCGTGGTGCTGCGCATCCCGGCGTTTCTCGCCACGCTCGCCACCTCGCTGGTGCTCTCCGGCGCGATCCTCGTCTATACCGGCGGCAGCCCGCGCGGATCGATCCCGGCCGGTTTCCGGGTCATCTCCGAGGGCTGGCTGTTCGGCATCCTGCCGTGGTCGGTGGTGCTGTGGCTCATCTGCAGCCTGATCTTGCTTGCCTATGTGCATTACTCGCTCTCCGGCCGCAAAATGCTGCTTGCCGGCGCCAATGCCGCCGCCGCGCGCCGCAACGGCATCGCCGCCGACCGCATGGTAATTTTCTCCTTTGTGCTGGCGAGCTTCATGGCGACGCTCGGCGGCATCATGCTGTCGTCGATCACCGGCATGGCCTCGATCGGCATAGCCGACACCTATACGGTGGATTCGATCGCCGCGGCCGTCATCGGCGGGGCGCTGTTCACCGGCGGCGTATTCCTGCCGCTGGGGGCTGCTGCCGGCAGCCTCATCCTGTTCTTCCTTCAGAGCCTGCTCTACGTGCTGTCGCTGCCGCCGGCGGCGCGCTTCGTTCTCCAGGGCTCGATCATCATTCTCGCGCTTGCGCTCTCAAACTTCAAAAAGGATCGCTGAAGATGGAATTCATTCGCACACTCAATGGCGATATCGCGCCGGAGGACCTCGGCGTCACCTATTCGCATGATCACCTCTACTGCATTCCCCCGCTCTGGCAGGAAAAGAAAATCGACGATTTCATGATCGATGACATCGAAGCCTCGATCAAGGACGTCGAACTGTTCGTCGCGGAAGGCGGCCAGGCCGTCTATGACGCGACCGCGATCGACTACGGTCGCAAACCCGCGGAGCTGAAGGAAATCTCCGACCGTACCGGCGTCAAGATCATCGCCACCGCCGGCTTCAACAAGGCGATCATGTGGCCGGGCCAGATGGCGGGCACCGGCGGCACGTTCCAGGCCTGGATCGATGGGCACTCGCGCGCCGAAATCCGCGACCATGTGGTCGCGGAACTGACCGTCGGCATGGATGGCACGGACCTCAAGGGCGGCGTCGCCAAGTTCGGAACCGGCTACAACACGATCTCGGAGGCCGAGGACAAGGTCACCCGCGCCGTTCTGGACGCCCACAAGGAAACCGGCTGCCCGCTGCATTCCCATACCGAACTCGGCACGCTGATCCTCGAACAGCTTGCCATCCTGAAGCAGGAAGGCGTCGATCCGACCCGGCTCACCATGGCCCATGTCGACCGCAATCCGGACCACTGGCTGCATCTGAAGGCGGCCGAAACAGGCCTTTTCATGTGCTTCGACGGCATCAGCCGGATCAAGTACCACCCCGAAAGCGTGCTGATCGACTGCATCCTCAATCTCGTCCGTCATGGTCACGAAGACCAGATCGTCGTCGGCGGCGATATCGCCCGGCGCACCATGTACCGCAATTACGGCGAGGGCGGCCTCGGACTCGGTTATATCCTCGGCAGCTGGGCTCCGCGTTTCATGGAGCAGGCCGGCGACGCCGGGTTCGACGGCAAGGCGCTGTTTGAAAAATTCTTCGTCAAGAACCCGCAGCGCGCCTTTGTTTTCAAGCAGTGAGCATCCCCTTGGCATATGATAAGACCGATATCTCGCGACTGAACGACAGCGACATGGAAGCGGCGCTGGCCGAAAGTCCGGTGCTTCTTCTGCCCATCGGCGCGGTGGAAAGCCATGGCGACCACCTGCCGGCCGGCACCGATAATATTCTGGCGGCAAGGCTGGTCGAGGAACTGGTCAAGACGATTGACGGCGAAACGCCGGTGCTCAGGCTGCCGGTGCTGCCTTTCGGTCAGGTCTGGTCGCTTGCGGAGGCCGCCGGGTCTTTCGGCGTCAGCAACGAAACCGTCAGCAATACCATCGTCGAGATTGCTGAAAGCGCCGCGGGCAAGGGCATCCGCACCGTGGTCGTCGTCAACGCGCATCTCGGCAACGCCGTTGCCATTCGCGATGCGCAGCGGCGGCTGAGGGAGAAGGGCATCATGCTGGCGAATTTCTTCTATCCCGGCGCCGGTCCGGTGATCGAGGGGGTGCGCGAGAAACGCGAAGCCCACGCCTCCTACATGCATGCCTGCGAGATCGAGACGTCCTACGTGCTGCATCTGGCACCCGATTCCGTCGATATGGATAAGGCCATTGAAAACTATCCGGAATTTCCGGAGGATTTCGCGACGGTTGCCTATCGCTGGACCGATTTTTCCAAAAGCCCGGTTCTCGGCGATGCCCGTGCCGCGACCGCGGAAAAGGGCGAAAAAATCCTGAAGGCTGTCCTCGCCAATATGGCAAAGCAGATAGCCGTCCTTTATGCTAGGCAGTTCGACGGCAGTTCCTGAGAGCGCCGGATTTCTCCGGAACTGCGCCAAAGCATGAAATAGACGCTTTTTCAGGAGCCGCTCTTGCGCGCAGATGCCCCCGTGGCGAAGGACCATCGCCCGGTCTATATCCAGATTGCCGAAACGCTGAGAGCCCGGATCGTTTCAGGCTATTACGATGACAAGATCGACGGCGAACTGAAGCTTGCCGCGCAGTGGCAGGTCAGCCGCCGGACGATCCAGCAGGCGCTGGAAATCCTGGTGCGCGAGGGCCTGCTCGTGCGCCAGCACGGCATGGGCACCTTCATCAACCGCAAGGGCGTCGAAAAGCGCTATCACGCCATTGCCTCGATCACCGAAAGCCTTGTCGGCCAGGGGCTGAAGCCGGATTATTCGGTGCTGGAAAGCGGGCCGGTCGCGGCGGGCGAGCAGGAAAGGCGCTTCTTCGGGCTCGCCGGCGATGCCATGGTCTATCGCCACAAGCGGCTGGCGGTTACCGGCGGCAAGCCGCTTGCCGTGGTTTCCACCAGCCTCAATCTCGGCCTTCTGGAAGGCGTCGAACTCTCCGCGCTGTCCGGTTCGCTCTACAGGGTGTTGCGTGAGAAATTCGGCCGCACGGTCGTCGTGGCCGACGACAAGTACATGCCCGTCGCGGCCGATGCCGACATTGCTTCGCTTCTGAAGCTGGAAGAAGGCGCGCCTGTGTTTCTTGCCGTCAGGGAAGGACGCGACCAGACGGGTGCGCCGCTCGAAGTGTCACGCATCGTCATGCTGCCCGTGCCGCTCGACATTTCCATCCGCAATGTCGGTTTTCCCGCCGCCGAGCCGGACAACCGCAGTCCTGCCGCCAAGGAATGGACCTATACGGTCGGCTTCGGCGATTTTCGGCGAGACGGCGAAGAATAGGTTTTCGGCTTAATCGGCGACCGCCCTCAGCGCGCCGAGTGCGGCCTCGCTGCCGGCCTTGAACCGGGCAAAGCCGGCATCATAGGCCGGTCTGGTTTCCGCAGACGGTGCAAAGCGGGCCTTGAGCGCGAACGTCGTTTCACAGGCCTCGTCCAGGGAGGCATAGTCGCCAAGGGCAACGGCCGCGCAGAGCGCAGCACCCTTGGCGCCGAACTGCGTGCCCTCCGGCACTTCGACCGGCGCGCCGGTGACGTCGGCAATCATCTGCGACCAGAACGGGCTGCGCGCCCCGCCGCCGACAAGCCGAATGGAGGATTTGACGCCGCCGACTGCCACGAAACAATCCCGGATCGCATAGGCTAGTCCCTCATAGACGGCGCGGACCATATCGGCCCGGCGATGATGCGGCGCGAGACCATGGAAGCCGGCTCGGGCCTTAGGCTCGATACGCGGCGCGATGACGCCGGAAGCCGAGAGATAGGGGATGAAGGAGACACCGTTCGCGCCCGGCGGGCTTTGCTCGGCGAGTGCGCCAAGGGCCTCATAGGGCGCCTCGCCCGCGAGAATATCCGGGCAGAGCGTTTCGAGCGCCCAGTCGAGCACCGTCGTGCCGGCGACATTGACCATCGATTTCATCCAGCGCTTTCCCGGAACGATGAACAAGAGCCCGAGATCGCGCGGCTCATAGACGGCGTGGTCGAAGATGACGCCGTTGAGGCAGGTCGTGCCAAGCACGGTGACGGCCTGTCCCGGCTTGTGGGCGCCGGCGCCGAGCACGCAGGCGCTGGTGTCGCCGGTGCCGACGGCAACGGGCGTGCCGGCCTTCAGCCCGGTTGCCTGTGCTGCAGCCTCGGTCACTGCGCCGGCCAGCGTCTCTCCCCGGGCCACCGGCGAGAGCAGGCGGATATGATCCTCGATGCCGAGAAGCGCGGCCTGTTCCAGATGGAAATCGCGCGTCACCGCCGACCCGGGGGCCATGGCGGCTTCCGATTCATCGGTGGCGATCGCGCCGGTCAGCCGGAAGCGGAT
This sequence comes from Martelella lutilitoris, assembly GCF_016598595.1. Classification (NCBI taxonomy): domain Bacteria; kingdom Pseudomonadati; phylum Pseudomonadota; class Alphaproteobacteria; order Hyphomicrobiales; family Aurantimonadaceae; genus Martelella; species Martelella lutilitoris. The sequence continues at coordinate 4,226,227 of NZ_CP066786.1, read as the reverse complement.
GAAATCCTTGGCCGTCAGGATATGGCGGGCCTTTGCCAGCACCTCCGGCTCGTGTTCGGCGAGCCAGGCCATCACCGGCAGCGTGCAGCCAAGCTGCATCACCGAGCCGGAATGGGCGAAGACGGCGGAGATCAGGCCCGGCTTTGCGGCTTGAAGCCTGTCAACGAGGTTCCGCGCGCGGGCATCGTTCCACAGGATTGGCGGGCGCAGAAGGCGATCATTCTCATCGAGCGCCCAGACCCCGACCATGACGCCGGTGATGCCGACCGACCTGATCGAAGACGGCGCGGCGGCGGCGTCGCGCAGAAGGCTGCGAATCACCCGAGCCGCGGTCTCCCAGGTCGCCTCGCCGTCGAGTTCCGACCAGCCGATGGGGGCCTCGAGCAGCGACATCCGTTCGCTTGCCTCGGCCTTCTGATGCCCTTTGCGATCGAAGAGCGCGGCCTTGATGACCGAGGTGCCGATGTCAATTCCAAGATACATGCCGGCCACTATGACTTGTCTATAAGTGTAGTCAAGTCAAATATGGCTGGCTTGAACCGCCCGGTCCCGGCCGGGCGGCCTGATGCGCCGTGCGGCGAGCGTCGTGGCCGTCTCAGGCCTCGCCCCAGAGATCCTCCGCCACCTTGACGACGAGTTCGAGCTTGCGGCGCTGGTCGTCCTCGGTCAGCGCATTGCCGTGTTCGGTGGAGGCGAAGCCGCATTGGGGCGCGATGCCGAGCTGGTCCATGTCGACATATTCGGCGGCCTTGTCGAACTGGCTGCGGATCCAGTCCATGTTCTCCAGTTCAGGCGTCTTGGTGGTGATGAAGCCGGCCATGACGCGCTTCTTTCCCTTGGGCAGAAGCTTCAGCGGCTCGAGGCCGCCGGCGCGGTCGGTGTCATATTCCATGAAATAGATGTCGACGCCGGTCTTGTTGAAGATCGCGTCCGCCGCTGCGTCGTACCCGCCGGATGCGGCATAGGTGGAGCGGAAATTGCCACGGCACATATGCATGCCGATCAGCATGTCGGCCGGGCGGTCCTTGATCGCCTCGTTCAGCATCCACGCATAGCGGTCGATCAGCCAGTCGGGGTCCTGGCCCATGGCCTTGCGCTCGGCGCGCTGCTCGGGATCGCCGAGATAGGCGAAGAAGATGTCGTCGAGCTGCAGGTAGCGACAGCCGATGGCATAATAGGCGTCGACGGCCTGTTTGTAGGTCGCCGCAATGTCGGCGAAGAGGACGTCCGGATCCTTGTACGCGGCAGGCATCACGTCGGCCGGATCGGTGCGGAAATGGACGCAGGACGGTCCGGGGATCGAGATCTTCGGGCAGACGGTCGTGTGGTCCTTCACGAAGGCGAAGTGCTCCAGCATCGGGTGATCGGCGGGGAACCCGAGCTTGCCGTTGATCACCGGACGGACCGGCGGGATCTTGGTCCCGTGAAACTGCACGCCTTCCTCGCGCGTCTGCATCTCCATGCCGTCAAGCATGCCCATGAAATCGAAGTGCCAGAAGGCGCGGCGCGCCTCGCCGTCGGTGACGACCTTCAGACCCACATCCTCCTGCATCCTGATCAGCGCCGGGATCGCCGCGTCTTCGATGGCGCGGCGTTCTTCGGCGGGAACATGTGCATTGCGCGCCTCCGCAACGGAGCGGGGGCGGAGAAGACTGCCGACATGATCGGCGCGGAAAGGCGGTGTGGGCATGGAGCGACCTGAGCTGCGTTGCGATATAAATGTCATACGGTCATTGGTCGAAAATGGAAAATGTCATTTCGTCATGTTTTGATGAAATGTATACATCCCGTCGGCGTCGCGTCGATCGCGAACGCCTGCCATACCGGTCGTGGGAACGGCCCAGAGGAGAGACGCCTATCGACGGCGCTTGACGTAGATCTCAAGTTTATGGCTGACGATGGAGAAGCCGTGTTTCTTCGCGATTTCTTCCTGAAGCCGCTCGATCTCGTCGGAGCGGAATTCGATGACCTCTCCGGTGTCGATATCGATCAGGTGGTCGTGGTGCGGATGGTCCGCGCTTTCGAAGCGTGCGGGACCGTCGCCGAACCTGTGCTTTTCCAGAATGCCCTTTTCTTCAAGCAGCCTGAGCGTGCGATAGACGGTCGCGAGCGCAATCCCCGGATCGATCTCGATCACGCGCCGGTGCAGCTCGGCGGCGTCGGGATGATCATCCATGCTTGCGAGCACCTGCAGAATGACCCGGCGGGGCTTGGTCAGGCGAAGGCCGTTTTCGGCGCACAGGGCTTCGATGTCCATTCGATCCTCTCTTCCATTGCCTGCGGGCCGGCGCCGCGCCTTTCGAACGAGCGCCGGCTTTCGCAACTAAGCCAGTTGCGTCGCAATTGCAATGTCATCGAGCCTATTGCGCCGTCGGCTGCTCTTGCCCGGCTTCCGTCCGCGCCGCCTTCCGGGTTGTATATATGAACACGGCGACAAAGACGGCGGACAGCAGAAGCACGATCGTCGGCGCCGGCGAACTATCGATGAAGAAGGACAGGTAGATGCCAAGAAAGGACGAGGCGACGGCGATGATGACCGACAGGAGCAGCATGGCCGAGAAGTTCCGCGTCAGCAGAAAGGCGATGGCGCCCGGCGCGATCATCATGGCGATGGCGAGAATGATGCCGACGGCCTTCAGTGCCGCCACCACGGTGAGCGAGATCATGCAGAGCAGGCCGTAATGCAGGAGATTGACGCGCAGCCCGACGGCGCGCGCCTGGGCGGGATCGAAGGCGTGGAGCAGAAAGTCCTTCCACTTGACGGCGAGCACGGCGGCGACAAGAACAGAAATCGCCGCAGTTTCGGCGATATCGGCCAACGACACGCCCAGCATGTCGCCGAACAGGATATGGTCGAGATGGACCGAGGACTGGATCTTCACATACATGACGAGGCCGAGGCCAAACATGCCGGCAAAGACGATGCCCATGACCGTGTCCTGCTTGATCCGGCTGTTCTCGCTGAGATAGCCGGTGGCGAGCGCGCAGGCCATGCCCGCCGCAAACGCCCCGATCGCGTATGGAAAGCCGATGATATAGGCGATGACGACGCCGGGAAAGACGGCATGCGAGATCGCGTCGCCCATCAGCGACCAGCCCTTGAGCACGAGAAAGCAGGAGAGCAGCGCCATGGGCACGGCGACCGTCATCGAGATGATCAGGGCGCGGACCATGAAAGAGAACTGGAACGGCATGAGGAGCGTGTCGACAATGGTCATTGGCCTGCCTCCAGGGCCTGTCGGGCGCGTCGTCTTGCAGCCCGCAGGCCGTGTTTGGGCGCCAGGAAGAAGGCGAGAAGGAAGATCGCCGTCTGCAGGACCACGATGATGCCGCCGGTCGCGCCGTCGAGGAAATAGCTCGCATAGGCCCCGAAAAAGCTGGTCAGCGTGCCGATGAGAACGGCGAGAACCAGAAGACGGGGAAAGCGGTCGGTCAGGAGATAGGCCGTGGCGCCCGGCGTGACCACCATGCAGATCACCAGAAAGGCGCCGACGGTCTGCAGCGCCGCGACGGTGGAGGCGGCGAGAAGCGTGAAGAAGACGGCCTTCAGCAGGCCCGGCCTCAGTCCGATGGAGCGCGCATGGTTCTCGTCAAAGAAGGTGACCATCATGTCCTTCCATTTGGCGAGAAGAATGGCCAGCGATACGAAACCGATGATAGCCAGCTGCAGCGTGTCTTCCGGCGTGATCGCCAGGATATTGCCGAGCACGATGGTCTGGATGTTGACCGATGTCGGAGAGACCGAGGCCATGAACAGGCCGAGACCGAAGAAGGAGGAGAAGATCAGGCCGATGATCGCATCCTCCTTCAGCTTTGTGCGCTGGTTGAGAAACAGCATCGCGGCCGCCGCCAGCCCGCCGGAGAAGAAGGCGCCGACCGAAAAGGGCAGGCCGAGCATGAAGGCGCCGGCAACGCCCGGCACGATCGAATGGGAAAGCGCATCGCCGATCAGCGACCAGCCCTTCAGCATCAGGAAGCAGGAGAGAAAGGCGCAGACCCCGCCGACGAGCGCGGAGACCCACATGGCATTCGTCATGTAGGCATAGCTGAAGGGTTCGAGGACTACGGACGTCATCGCCTGCCCTCCGCTTTCTCATCCTCGTCCCGCTTTTGCGCGATGCCGTCGCGAAAGATCAGCGGCCGTTCATCGTCGGAGAAGATGCCGACGGGGTTCGGCTGTTCGTGCTTCGCGCCGTTGTGGAGCATGAAATGACGCAGAACACCGCCGAAGGCCTTTTCCAGGTTCGCCTCGGTGAAGGTTTCCCCGGTCGGGCCATAGGCGAGCACGGTGCCCTTGACCAGCACCGTCTGGTCGCAGAATTCCGGCACGGAACCGAGGTTGTGGGTCGACACCAGCATCACCCGGCCCTCGTCGCGCAGGTCCCGCAGAAGCCTGATGATCTGGTCCTCGGTCTTGACGTCGACGCCGGTGAAGGGCTCGTCGAGGAGGATGACCCAGCCATCCTGCGCCAGCGCGCGGGCCAGGAAAACGCGCTTCTTCTGCCCGCCGGAAAGTTCGCCGATCTGGCGGTGGCGGAATTTGCTCATGTTGACGCGGGCAAGCGCCTTGTCGACGGCCTCGTGATCGGCCTTCTTCGCGCGTCGCAACGGGCCCATATGGCCGTAGCGGCCCATCATCACCACGTCTTCGACGAGAACCGGGAAATTCCAGTCAACCTCCTCCGACTGCGGTACATAGGCCACGAGGTTCTTCTTCAGCGCCGCGTTGACAGGCATGCCGAGAACGGAGATATCGCCCTTCGCCAGCCGGACGAAGCCCATGATCGCCTTGAACAGGGTGGATTTGCCTGCGCCGTTGACCCCGACAAGGGCGGCGATCGTGCCGGAGGGTATGGCGAAGGTGGCGTCGGTCAGCGCCGTATGGCCGTTGCGATAGGTCACGGTCGCATGGCTGACGGCAATACCGGTTCCGTGATCCTTCCCCGTCTGGTCGGGGCGCCGGTCCGCAAGATTGTTCATTCCGACAATACCTTTGGGTTAGAATGCGCGGCAACGCCGCATAAGGCGCGGCGTCGCAATTGCTGTCAAGGATAGGGCTAGGGCCCGGCAAGGAAAGGCTTGGCGCGCGGCCAGACCGTCCCGTGGACTACGAATGGGTCGAAAGTCCCTTGGCGATGCGGTCCGACGTCACCTTCAGAAGATCGATATAGGTCGGGACCGGGCCATCCGGGTCGCTCAGCGAATCCACATAGAGCACGCCGCCATATTCGGCGCCGGTCTCGCGGGCGACCTGCTGAGCCGGCGCCGGCGAGATCGTGCTTTCGGAGAAAACCACCGGGATATCATTCTCGCGTACGACGTCGATGACGTGGCGAACCTGCTGCGGCGTGCCCTGCTGGTCGGCATTGATCGGCCAGAGGTAGAGCTCCTTCAGGCCGAAATCGCGGGCAAGATAGGAGAATGCGCCTTCGCTGGAGACGAGCCAGCGCTTGTCCTCCGGAACGGCATCGATTTCCGCCTGGATCGGGTCGACAACGGCGCGGATCTTTTCCTTGTAGGCCTCGGCGTTGGCGGCATAGGCGTCCGCATTGTCCGGATCATACTCCACGAACGCATCGCGGATATTGTCGACATAGATCAGGGCGGAAGTCGGCGACATCCAGGCATGCGGATTGGGCTTGCCTTGATATGGGCCGTCGGCAATGCTCATCGGCTCCACGCCCTCGGAGACGATGACGCTCGGCACATCGTCGAGGTTCTGGAAGAATTTCTCGAACCAAAGTTCGAGGTTGAGACCGTTCCACAGAATAAGGTCGGCGCCCTGCGCCCGAAGGATATCGCGCGGCGTGGGAGCGTAGTTGTGGATCTCGGCGCCCGGCTTGGTGATCGATTCGACGATGGCCGCGTCGCCGGCGACATTGCGGGCGATATCGGCGATCACCGTAAAGGTGGTCACCGCCTTGAACTTGCCGTCTTCGGCGGCCGAAGCCGGCATGACGGCCGTGGCCGCTGTGACTGCCAGAGTTGCCATGGCGGTCAGTATCGACCGCCGGGTCGTATCGAACATCTTTCTCTCCCGTTGCAAATGGATTTTGGAAGCAATGACCAGCAAGACCCGCTTTTAATGTAATTGAGAATTATTTGCAATAAAATTCGCAAAAAGAATCCGGTTTGCGGTTTCCGGTTCGGCGCGCCCCGATGCACCGTGACATGACCCGGCCCTGTCCCGGGCCTCGTTCATCGTGTCCGGCTGATCCTTTTGTCGGTCCCAAAGGTCTCCGGCCCGGAGGCGCCTGAAAATTCATTTGCCATTACGCTATATATGCGTATATATGAAGAAACATATATTACAGGCGTATCGATATGACCAATGTGACGATTATCGGAACCGGGTTCGCGGCTCTCACCACCGCGCGCGAATTGCGCAGGCGCGACAGCGCCGTGACGATCAGGATGATCTCGCCGCGCGACGCGCTCCATTACCTTCCGAGCACGATCTGGCTGCCGGCGCATTTGCGGCAGGGCGAGAAGCTGAAAGTGCCGCTTACGGACTTCTTTGACAGGCATCGCATCGACTATGTGCCCGCCAGCGTCACCGGCCTTGCCGAGGACGGTCGAACGGTTCTGACCGACAACGGCACCTTCCGGGCCGACCATGTGGTGATCGCTTCCGGCGCGCGTTTCATCAGGAAACTGCCGGGCATCGAGCATGCGCTGGTGCCCTGCGAGGGCATCGCCGTCGGCGAAGAGATCGCCCGGCGGCTGGATTCGCTGGAGGGCGGCACGATCGCCGTCGGTTTTGCGTCCAACCCGAAGGAGCAGGGCGCGGTGCGCGGCGGGCCGATGTTCGAGTTCCTGTTCATCATCGACACCCTGCTCAGGAAACAGAAGCGGCGCCACAGGTTCCGCCTTGTCTTCTTCAATCCCTCCGACAGGCCGGGTCAGAGGCTTGGCGACAAGGCCGTCGACGGCCTCCTGAAGGAGATGAAGCGGCGCGATATCGAGACCCGTCTCGGACACAAGATGGTCCGGTTCGAGGAGGACCAGGTGGTGACCGAAGGCGGCGCCTTTGCCGCCGACCTGATCCTGTTCATGCCGGGACTGACCGGCCCGGCCTGGCTCGAAAACACCGATCTGCCGCTTTCGCCCGGCGGCATGATCGCGGCCGACGAGATGTGCAGGGTCAAGGGACGCGAAGGTCTTTGGGTCGTCGGTGACAGCGGCTCCTTTCCCGGTCCGGAATGGATGCCGAAACAGGCCCATCAGGCGGACCTGCAGGGCGTGGCGGCTGCGGAAAACATCGCCTGCGCGCTGAAGGGCGAGGCGCCGCGCCGCGCCTTCAAGCCGGAACTCATCTGTATCGTTGATACGCTCGATGCAGGCATACTCGTCTTCCGCAATCTGAAGCACAATATCGTCCTGCCGAAGAGCCGGGTGTTCCACTGGCTGAAGCGTTATTTCGAACGGCATTACCTCAAGGCCTTTCGCGACACCTCGCCGCAGCGTTGAGGTCGTCGCGCCGACCGAAAGCCCTTGTCGGCGCGAACGGCAAGGCCATATGTGTCTTACGATCGGTTCAACGGGGTCTTGCCGCAATGCGCCCTTTGGCGGGCGGCGACCACCGTGGACCGCCAACCGGGAAAGGATGACAGCGATGAAAAACACCAAATTGATCGAATATCTCCAGCGCGCGGTAAACATGGAGATGAGCGCTGCCCATCAGTATCAGCTGCATGCTCATACGCTCGAGGACTGGGGCCTGACGAAGATGGCGGCAAAGATGCGCGAGGAGATGTCGGAGGAGCTCGGCCATTCAGACCAGTTCATCGAGCGGCTGTTCTTCCTCAAGGCATCGCCGAAGATCGCCTTCGACAAGCCCCCGCAGAAGGCCGAAAGCCTGCCCGAGATGTTCAAGGCCGACAAGGCCGACGAGGAAGAGGCGATCGCCGTCTATACCGAGGCGGCGCTGCATGCCGCCGAGCTCGGCGATATCGGCACGCGCATGCTGTTCGAGAAGATCGTGCTTGACGAGGAAGGCCACAAGGACTGGCTCGAGCTGCAGCTCGACCTGATCGACCGTCTTGGCGAGAAGACCTACAGCTCCAAGCTGGTTTCCTTCGCCGACGACGAGGAAGACGAGGGCTGAGAAAGGCCCGGCCCCGCGCTATCGATCGAGCGCGGGACAAACGCCGGCAGCGCTGGCCGTCGCGGCTGTTCTGCCCTTCCGGCTTTGCGCTGCCGTTTGTTCCCGGTATCTGGCAAGAGGATTGAAACTCCTTCGGGCCTGATGCCTATCGTCAGCGCAGGGGAGGCAGCGTCCGCCACGATACACTGATGCCGACCCTCAAATCGCAACCAGGACCATCTCCCACCCGCTGCACTCGGGCTGCAAGGCAGGGTTGGTTGCGCCTCTCTGCATAAAGACCTCGATCCGTCACAACCGTTTTCTGCTCAACATGGGATCGCAAAGCTGGTAGGCCGTCTCGACGATGGGCGCGGATCCCGGCTGAATGCGTTTTTGACATTGCGGCGTTTTGCCGTAATACCGTTGAGATCGACGGTCCCGCCTTGTCGGGCAGCCTGATCGTCAGGCGCAGATTCGAACGGATTAGAGTGTATTTTGAAATGGAAATTGAGAAGACGCATATTCCTGATCTCGTCATACTGACGCCCAGGCGCTTCGGAGACGAGCGCGGTTTTTTCTCCGAGAGCTGGAACAGGAAGGTGATGTCCGGTCTCGGCGTCGATATCGATTTCGTGCAGGACAATCATTCCCTCTCGCGGACGGTCGGCACGGTGCGGGGACTTCACTATCAGTCGCCGCCGCATGCGCAGGCCAAGCTGGTTCGTTGCGGACGCGGGCGCATCTTTGACGTCGCCGTCGATGTCCGCGAAGGCTCGCCGACCTTCGGCCAGTGGTATGGCCTCGAACTTTCCTTCGAAAACGGCAGGCAATTGATGATCCCCGCCGGTTTCCTGCACGGTTTCATGACGCTCGAGCCCGACAGCGAGATCATCTACAAGTGCTCCGACTTTTACGCGCCGGACTGCGACGGATCCGTTCGCTTCGACGATCCGGATATTGGCATTGAATGGCCGCTTTCCGGCGTCCAGTTTACCGTTTCGGAAAAGGACCGGGACGCCCGGTCCTTCCGGGACTTCCAGAGCCCCTTCACCTATTGAGGTCGCGCCATGAAATTGCTCGTTACCGGCGGGGCCGGCTTTATCGGATCCGCGGTCGTGCGCCTTGCCGTCTCACGCGGCATGCATGTCGTCAATCTCGATGCGCTGACCTATGCGGCCTGCCTTGAGAATGTCGCAAGCGTTGCCGACAGCCCGCTCTATGCGTTCGAGCACGCCGATATCCGCGACCGCGCGGCGCTCGACAGGGTTTTCGAAATGCATGAGCCGGATGCGGTGATGCACCTTGCCGCCGAAAGCCATGTCGACCGCTCGATCGACGGGCCGGGCGATTTCATCGAGACCAATATCAACGGCACGTACAACATGCTGGAGGCCGCACGCAGCTACTGGGCCGGGAAGGGAAAGCCGGAGGGATTCCGCTTTCATCACATCTCCACCGACGAGGTTTTCGGTTCGCTCGGCTCGACCGGCATGTTCACCGAGACGACGCCCTACGACCCGCGTTCGCCGTACTCCGCCTCCAAGGCCGCCTCCGATCACCTCGTGCGCGCCTGGCACGAGACCTACGGCCTGCCGGTTCTTGTCACCAACTGTTCCAACAATTACGGGCCTTATCATTTTCCCGAAAAGCTGATCCCGGTCGTGATCATCAACGCGCTTGCCGGCAAGCCAATCCCGGTCTACGGCAAGGGCGAGAACATCCGCGACTGGCTGTTTGTCGAAGACCACGCCGAAGCGCTTCTGACGGTCATCGAAAAGGGAAAGCCCGGACGCAGCTATAACATCGGCGGCGAGAACGAGCGCACCAATCTCGATCTGGTCAGGACCATCTGCGCGCTTCTGGACGGGAAGCGTCCGCTTGCGCACGGATCCTATGCGGACCAGATCACCTTCGTGACCGATCGGCCCGGCCATGACTTGCGCTATGCCATCGATCCGAGCCGCGCACGGGACGAGCTTGGCTGGCGGCCTTCCGTGACGGTCGAGGAGGGGCTTGAGAAGACGGTGCAGTGGTATCTCGACAATGAAGACTGGTGGCGAGCCCTCCAAGGCCGAAAGGGCGTCGGCGCCAGACTGGGAGTGAAGGCATGATCCTCGTTTTCGGCAGCACCGGCCAGGTCGCGCGCGAACTGCGCGGCATTCTGCCCGACGCCCGTTTCCTCTCGCGCGAAGAGGCGGATCTTTCCGACCCGGCCGCTTGCGGTGAGGCGATCAGGCGCCTTGCGCCGGAGGCTGTCATCAATGCCGCCGCCTATACGGCCGTCGACAAGGCGGAAAGCGAAGAGGACATCGCGCTCCGCATCAACGGGGAAGCGCCCGGCGCGATGGCGCGCGCCTGCGCGGAACTGGGCATTCCGCTGGTCCATATCTCCACCGATTACGTCTTTGACGGAACGGGGGAGACGCCGTTTGCGACCGACCGGCAACCGGCGCCGCTTAGCGCCTATGGCCGGACAAAGCTTGCCGGCGAACGCGCCATCGCCGAAGCCGGACCTTCCCATGCGGTCCTGCGCACAAGCTGGGTGTTTTCCGCCCACGGCAGCAATTTCGTGAAAACCATGCTGCGTCTTTCCGAGACCCGCGACGCGCTCAATGTGGTCAGGGACCAGATCGGCGGGCCGACGTCGGCAAGGGCCATTGCCGCAGCCTGCAAGACGATCGCCGAGCAATTGATCACCGAGCCCGGAAAATCCGGCATCTACCATTTCTCCGGCGCGCCGGATGTCAGCTGGGCCGAATTCGCGCGCGCGATCTTCGCGGCCGCCGGCAAGGCCGTTGTCGTCAATGACATACCGACCTCCGATTATCCGACGCCTGCAGCCCGCCCGCTGAATTCCCGTCTCGACTGCGCGGCCCTGTCGGCCTTCGGCCTGCGGCGGCCGGACTGGAACGAGGACATGAACGCCGTTCTGGAAACGCTCGGAGCAAAGCGATGAACCAACGCAAAGGCATTATTCTCGCCGGCGGCTCCGGCACGCGGCTTTATCCGCTGACGCTGGCGATTTCCAAGCAGCTCATGCCGGTCTACGACAAGCCGATGATCTACTATCCGCTCTCCGTTCTGATGCTGAGCGGCATTCGCGAGATCGCGGTCATCACCACGCCGGACGACCAGGAGCAGTTCCGCCGGCTGCTGGGCGACGGCAGTCAGTGGGGACTTTCTTTGACCTACATCGCTCAACCCTCGCCCGACGGGCTTGCCCAGGCCTATATACTGGCCGAGGATTTCCTTGCCGGCGCGCCGTCTGCCATGGTGCTCGGCGACAACATCTATTTCGGTCATGGACTTCCGGATATCCTGAAAAGCGCCGATGCCAAGGTGAAGGGCGGAACGGTCTTCGGCTACTACGTCGCCGATCCCGAGCGCTACGGCGTCGTCGCGTTCGACAAGACCGGCAGCGTCAGAGAAATCATCGAGAAGCCGGAGGTGCCGCCGTCGAACTATGCGGTGACCGGGCTCTATTTCCTTGATGGCGAAGCCCCCGCGCGCGCGCGTTCGGTAAAGCCTTCGCCCCGCGGCGAACTCGAGATCGTCACGCTTCTGGAAAGCTATCTTCACGACGGAACGCTGAGCGTCGAGCGCATGGGCCGCGGCTATGCCTGGCTCGATACGGGTACCCATTCGAGCCTGCTCGACGCCGGCAATTTTGTCCGCACGCTTTCGGTTCGGCAGGGCATGCAGTCCGGCTGTCCGGAGGAGATCGCCTATCGCCAGGGCTGGATCGATGACGAAATGCTGGAAAAGCATGCGCAACGCTTCAAAAAGACGGATTACGGCGCCTATCTTTCCAATCTCTTGAGTGCAACGCCTGATCACCCAGTGGGGTAAGGCAAACAAGTGCGTCTATGCATCCCGGGCGCGCGTTCGCGAGACTGCGGGCCGGCGAGAAGGGAGCATGGAGGCCGGGCAAAAAGAGCCATCGTCCTTCTCGTTGCCGCCACGCCGACGGAATGCTAGTGTCAACGGATATTTAATGCGCTTTTTTTCAGGATTTCAGTTTGTGCTTCCTCAGGTCCCTGTTCGGCATCTGCGCCGTTCTTGCACTCATGCTTGGCGTACTGCCGTTATTGTCGCATGCATGGCCATTCGTCTTCTTCGGCGGCATGCGCTTGCATATCGTCATCGCGGCAGTGGTCTTCTCCCTTGCCTTTCTTGCGCTCGTCCGCTCGCCATGGTCGGCGATGCCCCTGCTGGCCGCTCTTTGGATGGCGACCTGGGTCGGCTGGCTGCATTACGGCCTCGTGCAGCCCGGGCGTGACGCCGATCAGCCCCATGTCACGCTGAAGCTCATCGAATTCAACATGCTTCACAGCAACAGAAACGGGGCTGCAATCGCCGACTGGCTTGAAGCCCAGGATGCCGATATCGTCTATGCGCTGGAATCAAACCCGATCTGGCGCCACCTCGACACGCTCTCTGAAACATATCCCTATTGCGCGGGCTGCGCCCGCGCGGGGTTCGGCGACGACCTGCTTGTCCTTTCGAAGTTTCCGCTGCAGGACGTGAGCACAATGTCGCTTGGCAAGCTCGCGTCCAATCGCTTCATCCGTTCAAGGATAGATGTCGAAGGCAGGCAGGTCACGCTCGTGGCGATGCATCTGACCAAGCCTTACTTCGATGATCTCCAGCAAGAGGAACTGGCGCTGGCGAGGCGTCTTCTCAGGACGGTCGAGGGACCGGTCATTCTCGGAGGCGATTTCAATTCATCGCTGCTTTCTCCTGATATCCAGGCATTCGCCAAGTCGACCGGCCTGCGCTCCCATGCGCATGAACCCCGAACCTGGCCGGTCAGTGCGCCCTCGATCGGTCTCCCGATCGACCATATCCTTGTCAGGCCGCCTGCGCACATCGACACACTCGCTCGCATGGAGGAAAGTCTCGGCTCCAATCATTTTGGGTTGATCGCCGAGATTTCGGTTCCCGTCGGGCCGCTCGCCGAAACCGGCGGGGCCAAGGCCGCCGATCCCTGATCCCGCGCGGCAGACCAAAGCCTGAAACTTTCAAATATCAGTTCCGTGTTTGCGCTGTCAGGAAGGGTGGCTTTCTGGCAAGCTGCTTCCGTTGCTGTTCAAAAAGGGGCAGGGGGCCCGACAACAATGAAAGCAGTAGGTCGATCTCTGGGGTGCGCATTGCTGGTTCTTTCCGCCGTGGGGATATCCCCGGCGATGGCGGATGAACCGACGGATGAGAATTTCTGTGACTGGTACTCCGCCTTTTCGGCGGCGATCGCCCATGAGGCGATCATCAAGAATCCGGACTGTCTCGATTTCGGGCGAGGCCTGCACGACAAAAAGGACATGCATTTTTCGTGGTGCATGCGCAACACGAAGGACACGGTGACCGGCGCCGGACGGCATATCGCCGATCTTGCCGAGCAGTGCAGCGCGCCGTCAAACCCGCGCCCGGCACAGAACAACCCGGACGCGTTTGCAGCGAGGGTGGCGGCCGGCGGCCAGACATGGATGGTCGAACGCCTGATCCCCGGCGTCTGCTACGCCGAACTGATCGACAATTCGAAACAGGAGTATTTCGGCCGGATGATCCGGTTCGAGTTCTCCGACGGGCAGTATCGTCTGGTTTCCGACTTCAGCCGTGCGGAAGGCATGCATAATGTCCTTGTCGACGGGCGTGGCTTCCGCACGCATTTCGAACAGGTTTCCGATGCCGTCACGGCCACGGTCGGCCAGGATTTCATCGCGGCGGTCAAGCGCGGCAGCCGGCTGAACCTCAATTTCGAGCCGGACGGGCCGGAATATTCGCTTTCGGGTTCCGCCGCCGCGCTCGACATGATGCTCGATTGCGCCAGCGGTCGCCAAGCCGCCGCCCGCCAGACGGCGGCGGCGCAGCCGGCGCCTCAGCCCGCCTCCCCGCCGACAAGGGAGCCCACCGTCATTCAGGGAAGCTGCAGGCTGATCGTCGATGGCATGACCTATATCGACCGGCGCGGCGACTGCCCGATCTGGATGGAAAATGACGGGTCCGGAAGGCTCTGGATCAACACCAACCGCGTGAATGACATGCCGGACTATTTTGCCGAGCTCAGTCCCGACGGAAACGGTTTTGCCTCGGGCCACTGGAACGGCGAGCCGGGCGCGACCCATGCCCAGGGCTGGCTGGGCGACGATTTTCAGCTGGGCAAGGGCGGGTGCTGGTCGAACAGCCGCGCCACCATCTGCGCGGCGCGCTGAGAAAAAAAGGCCGGTCATGTGCTGACCGGCCTTCACCCCTCTCCGTCATGTTGACTTGCCTGCCGGGGCTCACGCCGCCTTTGAAAGGGCGGGCCGTTCCGGCTCGGCCAGCGCGCGGTGCAGCGCGATGATGACCGGATCGAGCGCGTCGCGGTCAACGATGAACTGGACGTCGACATTGCGCGGACCCTGGCTCGCGCCGATCGCTTCGTGGCCGGCGGCGGCAATCGCCTGAAGGCCGCGCGTCAGCACCGAAAGGCCGTTCAGATCCCGGCCGACGACCGAGGCCATGGCGATCGCGCGAGAGGATACCTCGGCCGATGGGCAGCGCTCGGCAAGATCCTTCTCAACGCGGCGCAGCACCTTGAGGGAACTGTCGACATAATGGGTGATCGTGTTGGCGTTGGAGACCTTTGACACGATCCGGACCTTGTGACGAGTCAGCACCTCGAGGATCGCCGCATCATAGCCCTTCACGCCGACCATGTCCTGCTCGAACAGTTCCAGCGCGTAAAGCTCCAGGCCCGTGACGATCTCGACGCCGGGCTTGTCGGCCGGCTGGTCGTCGATCAGCGTGCCCGGATCCTTCGGCTCGAAGGCGTTGGTGACGCGCAGCGGCACGGCAGCCCGGCGCAGCGTCTTCGCCGCCTTCGGATGGATCGCCTCCATGCCGAGATTGGAAAGCTGGTCGGCCACATCGTAATTGGTGCGGCCGAGCTTGCGCACGGCATCGGCGCCCACAAGCGCCGGATCGGCGGAGGACAGGTGGAATTCCTTGTGAATGATCGCCTCGCTGGCGCCGGAAAGGGCGGCAAGGCGCGAAAAGGTCACTTCGGAATAGCCGCGGTCGAACTCGCTCATCAGCCCTTCGATGCACTGCGCATAGCCGGTGACGATCGGCATCTCGCTTTTGAGGTCGATACCGTCGATTCCCTGGCGGATGCGGTCATCAAGTGACAGATCACCCTCGTCATGCCAGCCGGAAAGGTCGACGAAACGGGCATTCACGCCGGCGCGCTTCAACAGCAGCGTCGTGGCGAAGGCCGAATGCGCCTCGCCGAGGCCCGACAGCAGTTCGCGGATCTGGCTCATATGCTCCGACAGGCGGAAGTGGCCGTAGGAGCAAAGGCGCTGCAGATCGATCAGGCAGTTGCGGGCGCCCAGAATGCGCTCCTGCACGAAGGCATCGGCGCGCTCGATATCGGCCGGATTGTCGAGCACCTTGAAATGCGCTTCCTTCATGGCGTCGGCGACGCGATCGAGCGCGTCATGCCAGCCATGATGGCTCTGGTTGTTGACGAAAGCGGCGTAGACGCCGTTTTCACCGGTCTTCTTGTGCTCCAGGAGCAGGTTGGTGATGCCGCCAAAGGCGGAGACAACGAAGATTCGGCCGTAAAGCTCGTCCTTCTTGCGGTCGCCGATGATCAGCGTGTCGCGCAGTTCATTGATGCGGGACATGGATGTCCCGCCAATCTTTTCGACTGTATGGGCCATGGTTTCAGGCATTTTCCTCCGCCGGGGCATAGGATCCGTCTTCCCGGTGCACTTCCGTGCCGGTGACCGGGGGATTGAAGCAGCAGGCCATCACCAACTCCTCCTCGGAGCGCAGGATGTGGCGATCGTGCTCGTTCAGCGCATACATCACGCCGGGCTTGATCTGATGCGTTTCGCCGGTGGCGATATCGGTGATCGAGCCCTTGCCGCTGATGCAGTAGACGCTTTCGAAATGGTGCTTGTATTCGAACGTGTGCTCGGAGCCGGCTTCCAGAATGGTGATGTGGAAGGAGAAACCCATGCCATCGCCGGCGAGCAACATGCGGATCGAACGCCATTTGGCGTCGGCAACCACGCGGTCCTTGTCGTTCTCCATGATGTCGTTCAGGTCACGTACAATCATTTTGAATTACTCCGCTGCAATCTGGGTTTTGGACGCGATCGTCTCGCGCACGGCTTCAAGAAGAATGTCGAAGCCTTCGGCGAAGGTTTCTTCCGAGGTGGTGAGCGGCGCCAGGACCTTGACCACCTGGTCCTCATTGCCGGAGGTCTCGATGATCAGGCCATTGTCGAAGGCGCGGGCACAAATCTCTTCCGCCAGCGCGCCGGTGCCGACATCGACGCCCTGCATCAGACCGCGGCCTTTCAGCGTCGCGCCCGGGATTTCGGCGGCAATTCGCGACAGAGCGCCGGTCAGGAACGTGCTCTTGTCCGCAAGCTCCGTCTGGAATGCGTCACCGGCCCAGAATTTCTCGATTGCGACGCGGGCGGTGACGAAGGCGTGGGTGTTGCCGCGGAACGTACCGTTATGCTCGGCCGGGCCGAAGACATCGTGTTCGGGGCGGACCAGAACCAGGGCCATCGGCAGGCCGAAGCCGGAAACCGATTTCGCCATGGTGATGATATCCGGCGTGACGCCCATTTCCTCGAACGAGAAGAAATGACCGGTGCGGCCGGAGCCTGCCTGGATGTCGTCGATGATCAGCAGAGCGCCGTGGTTGCGGGCGATCTCGGCCATGCGGCGGACCCATTCGGGAGAGGCGGCATTGAGCCCGCCTTCGCCCTGCACGGTCTCGAACATGATCGCGGCCGGCTCGTCGACGCCGCTGGACGGGTCGGCAAGCATCTGCTCGAGAAGCGCCGCGCTGTCGACGCCCTCGGCATAGTCGTCATAGGGGATGCGCGTCACGCCCGAAGTGTCCATCGAAGCGCCGCCGCGGTGGTAGCCATTGCCGGTCGCGGCAAGGGCGCCCATGGTGACGCCGTGGAAGCCGTTGGTGAAGGCGATGATATTGGTGCGGCCGGTCGATTTGCGGGCGATCTTCATCGCCGCCTCGACGGCGTTGGCGCCGGTCGGGCCGGTGAACATCACCTTGTGGTCCATGCCGCGCGGCTTCAGGATGTGGGTTTCCATCGCCTTCAGGAAGTCGCTCTTGGCATCGGTGTGCAGGTCAAGACCCTGGGCAATGCCGTCAGAGGAAATGTGCTCGATCAGCGCTTCCTTCATGTCGGCATCGTTATGGCCATAGTTCAGCGAGGAACAGCCGGCGAGGAAATCGATCCAGCGGTTGCCGTCCTTGTCGAAGATTTCGGAGCCGCTGGCGCGGGTGAAGGTGGCCGGCATGCTGCGGCAATAGGAGCGCGCGGCGCTTTCGCGGCGTTTGAAAACATCGTTCGTGATCATGTCCATAGGCATGAGTCGTCCTTTCGCTTGAAGCGATTGTTCGGGAAAAGGGTTCGGGCTCTTGGCTCAGGCGGCGTTTGCCAGCGCGCGGGCTTCCGGCAGGGTGATGGTCACCATGTGCTCGGTATCGTGATGCCCGTCGAAATGAACGTCGCGCTCGTAATGCGGCTCGTCGGCCAGCTTTCCGCCGAGCGCGCGCGTGAAGCTCTTGAACAGGCCCCAGGAGGCGTCGTTGTCCTCGGTAATGGTCGTCTTCAGGTGGGTGATGTCGTCGCAGACATCGCGTTCGATCAGTTCGAACAGCATCTTCTTGCCAAGGCCGAGACCGCGCGCCTTTTCGCCGACGGCAACCTGCCAGACGAACAGTTCCTGCCTGGCGGGAATGAGGTGGCCGGAGATCCAGCCGACGATCTCTCCGTCGAGTTCCGCGACAACACAGGTATCGGCGAAATGTTCGGCCTGAATGAGATTGCAATACATCGAATTTTCGTCGAGCGGCTTGCAGCTCTTCACGAGCGACCAGATCTGGGCCCCGTCCGCTGCAGTGGGCTTGCGCAGGCGGGGCATGCTGGATCGGGGCTTGGCAACATTCCGGGACATCGTATGACCTCGTTTCAATTAGTTAGGCTTCCTAAGTAAATAACTCTGCCGGAAACATCAACCCTTAGGTCGGCATCGTCACAAAACCATAAAAATAAGCAAAAACAGCAAAATCATCCGAAAGCCTATGAATCTCAAGGGCCTTGGAAGATTCATTATGGCTAATTATTTAGGGCGATTTTTTTGCTGTTGAAGGCGTTTTCCTTCGTGCAATAATGGAGACATGACGACGACACCCGTTGACCGCGTTGATCAGAGCCTGATCGCACTCAGGCGGATTCTCCGCGCCACAGAAAATTACGAACGCGATCTGGCGCAGTCGGCCCGGCTGACGCCGGCGCAGTTGCGCGTGCTGCAGATCGTGGAGGAGCGCGGCAGCGTGACGCCGAAGGCGCTGGCAACCCAGATGGGCATCCGCCAGGCCTCCGTCACCACGCTGGTCGACAAGCTTGTCACGCGCGGCATGGTGGAGCGGGTGCCGTCGAGGACAGATCGCCGACAGACCAATGTCACCGTCACCGATGCCGGTCGCGCGATGGTCGAAAGCGCGCCGGATGCCCTCCAGCAGCGCTATGTCCAGGCTTTCGAATCGCTGAAGGACTGGGAACAGGCCCAACTGATCGCCTCGCTCGAGCGGGTCGCGACCATGCTGGACGCCGAGGGAATCGACGCCTCGCCGGTTCTGGCGACGGGCGAGCTTCATGCGGAAAAGCGGCCACGCTGAAATGTTCTGCGGTCAGAGGCCTTGGGCGTCGTGAGTCCGATCGGACGCACAAGGGGCGATGCGCTAGGTCGAAAATTCCCGGCGCAAGGCGTTGACGCGGAAATCCGTCATTGTGGTCTGTTCCGGCAGCAAGCCGTCGCTGTTTCGCAAAGCGAGTCCGATATGACGGTCCGCCTGCGTCGTGACCGCCAGATAGAGGGTGACGAAAAGCCGCCGCGCCGCGTTCGCCGGCCAGTCAGCCGGCAGCGCTTGCGCCGGAAGGCGCGGATCGGCAAGGGCCGCAGCGCGGAAATGATCGACAAGCCGCAATCTCAGCGCCAGCGCGGTGGCGCCGTCAGGGGGCGCGCCGGTGGAAAGCGCGGCATGGATCGGCGAAAATCTCTCGATGAAATCGCGATAGGCCGCGCCGACGGCCTCAAGCGGCCAGAGCTTCCGGGTAAGGTCCGGAAGACTCTCTACGCCTGCAAGCGTTTCCGTCGCCAGTATGGCGCAGTCTCCTGGGCGTGCCATGCCTTCCGGCGCAAGCGCCGCCTCCGGGCCGATCCGCGCCCAGCCGTCCGGCAGGTCGCGCGCGCCGAGCGCCAGCAGAAGGCGTTTCGGCGATGGCGGTGGCGAATAGAGGATTTCGGCGGCGCGGGAGAACTCTGCCTCGGCCGCCTTTGTCAGCCGATAATAGCTCTTGCGGCCGATGCGCTCGCCTGCCAGCCGGCCGTTTTCGACGAGCCGTGAAACGGCGGTGCGCACCAGGCTTTCGGAAATGCCCTGCGCCGCGCAGCTTTCGATCAGCGTGCCCATCCACAAGATGCCGCCGCGCGGCGCGGCGACATCGCCGTAAAGCGTGACGATGAAGCCGCTGGCGCGCGGACTGCCTGCGCCCAGGAAATCCTGGACCATGCCTCTTTCGCCCTGCCGAAGGCCTGAAACTTTCCCCATGTCCCCCTGCCTGTGATAGGCCGTCAGTGAAAAATGCCGCAGCGCGGTTTGCCCCTTATAGGCCGAGGCTGCGTCGATCGCCAGTGAGGCTGACAGAGGCGAGCTTGCTCTTTTGCGATCCGCTGCTATCGTTTGCGCGTATTTCGGACATGGTGATATCCATTTGCGCATGGCGTTGGTCACGCCTTGCGGATCGGGAGGCAGTTTGGGCAAACTTTCGGGACCACGCGATCCATCGCGAGTAACCATCTCAGTGGAGCGCTATCCGGCGACGTCGCGCATCTTCCACTGGCTGATTGCCGTCCTGGTGCTGGCGACATGGCCGCTCGGCATGGTCATCAAATTCGTCAAGAACGAGGTCTCGCTCGATTTCTACATGATCCACGAAAGCCTCGGCTTCCTGGTGCTGTGGTTGATGCTCTTGAGGGTCGGCAACCGGCTTTTGACGCGCAAGCCGGAGGAAGACGGACCACGGATCGAACGGATCGCCGCGGCATCGGTGCACGGGCTGTTTTACCTGTTTCTGATCATCATGCCGTTGAGCGGCTTTCTTGCCACCAACGCCCATGGCTTTCCCTTCAGCTGGTTCGGCGTCCTGCCGATCTGGAGCCCGATCGGCAAGGCGCCAGACATCGCCTGGACGCTGTCGGCGATCCATCTCGCGAGCGCCTGGATCCTCGCCGTCCTGTTCGTGCTCCACATGGGCGCGGTGCTGATGCATCACGTGATTCGGCGTGATTTCACCCTCTATCGGATCCTCTAGGGCATGAAGACAATCGACATGACCGATGCCGTCTGGCAGCGGGTTCTTTCCCTTCGCGAAGGAGAAAGGGGCGAGGACGACGAGGCGGCGATGGCACTCTACGGGCCGATCGCCGGCGCAAGCGGCCGGGTCGTCATCGCCCAGGTCGGCCAGTCGCTCGACGGGCGGATCGCAACGCCTTCGGGCGATGCGATGGATGTCTCCGGCCCGGACGGCCTTGCCCATCTTCACCGTTGCCGCGCGCTCGTCGACGCGGTGATCGTCGGCGTCAACACGGTGACGGCCGACAATCCCCGCCTCTCCGTCCGGCTTGTCGATGGCCCCTCGCCGGTGCGCGTGGTCATCGATTGCAATGGCGCGCTCAGTGGCGATGAGGGCCTGTTTCACGACGGCGGCGCGCCCGTGATCGTGGTGATGAGCGCCGCAGCGCCCGAGAAAGGCCTGCCCAACGCCGAGACGATCCGCCTGCAATCTTCCGGCAAGGGCCTGGCGACGGGCGCAATTCTCGATGCGCTGGCCGCGCGCGGACTTCATCGTGTTCTCGTGGAAGGCGGCGCGCGCACCATTGCCCGTTTCGTCGAAGAGAGACAGGTCGACCGGCTGCATGTCGCCATTTCGCCGCTGATCATCGGCGCGGGCCCGAGCGGCATCAATCTGCCGCCGGTCGCGCGGCTTGCCGACGCATTGCGCCCGCCGGCAGCCGTCTACAATCTGGGCAGCGATGTCCTCTTCGATTGCGCGCTGTCAGACCGGCAGGGCTAGTAGGTCGGTGTGGCCGACCATGCAATGACTGCCGGGCTTCTCGGCGGCGGCGAGCCGGAAGGCGATCCAGTCGTCGATATCGCGCGACGTCAGTCCGCCGATCTCCTGCAATGGCTGGCGGAACCCTTCAATGAAGGCCTTCTGAAGAGGGGCGCTGTCGCTTGAAAGGCGCCAGGTGCTGTCGGCCGTTTCAACCCGGAAACCATGATTGCCGAAACGAACCGCAAGGCGCGCCGCCGCTTCGGGTCCGAGCGCCACGCCAAAACCCTTGTCCGTCTGCTGGTGCCGGTTGAAGGCCGAGACGACGGCCTCATCCAGCGGATGAGCCTTCGACCAGGCGATGCGGCCGTCGTAGTTGAGCGCAGCGTAAAGCCCGACCGAACAGACGGCGAGCCGCTCGGCAAACCGCGCCGAGAAATCCTCCGAGCAGAGGTCGAACAGCGCCGATGCGGTGACGATCGCGGCATCTTCCAGCGGCAGCCCGACAAGATCGTTGAGGTCATGCCTGCGCAGGGAAACCCCGGATTGCGCTTTGCTCCGGCGTTCGGCTTCCGCGAGAAGCAGAGGGTCGTTGTCGAGCAGCAGCCAGTTCCCGTCCGCGGGCACGGCATGCGCCAGGCATCGAAGCGTCGAGCCGGTCCCGCATCCGATATCGATGACGAGGGACTTGTCGGCGCCTGAAAGGTGGTGGGCAAATGCTTCGACAAGCCTTTCGTCCCGGGCGGCCCTGTCCGCCGGTTCGCGCAGGGTCAGCCAGTCGGCATCAAAACTCATGTCAGTTTCTCCAGCATGTCCGAAACAATGAGGCCGGTCTCGTCCCAGCGGGGAAGGGCGCTTCCCGCGCGGCAGGCTGCCTCCATCTTGCGGCGGCGGATATCCGGATCGGAAAGCAGGGCGCGCAGGGCCGCGGCGAAGGCGTCGACGTCATCGACCTCCACGAGGAAGCCTGCCTCCTCGGGCACCACGTCGGGCACGGCTCCGGCCCGGCAGGCAATGATCGGCAGTCCGTGCGAAAGCGCCTCGGCGAAGACCATGCCATAGCCCTCATAGCGGCTGGCGAGGGCGAAGACGTCGGCCCCTGCATAAAGCGGGCCCGTCTCCTCCACCGCACCGGCAAGGCGAACCCTTCCGCCAAGCCCCAAAGCGTCGATTTGCCTTTCGATCGCAGCAGCGGTTCCGCCATCGAGGTTGCGACTGCCGGCAATCGTCGCGGTCCAGGCAAGGTCTTCGACCCGTTTCAGCGCGGCAACGAGGATGTCATGCCCCTTGCGCGGCGTCAGCGAGCCGATGGAAAGAACATGCGCCGCGCCGCCGCTTCCGCGTGCCTGCGGCGCGGGATCGGTGCCGGGCACGGCGACGGTAATCCTGTCGCGGCTGGTTGCGAAACCCCTTTCCAGCTCCCGCGCCGTTTCGGGCGAGGTGACGACAATCTGGCGGGCATGTTCGAGCGCGCGGGACTCGCTCTTGCGCAGGGCTTCCGCCCGCTCGCGCGTCAGTCCGGTTTCGAGCGCCAGCGGATGATGCACCAGGGCGACGAATTTCAGTCGATCGCCTTGCCACGCTGCAAAGTCGTCCAGAATGCCGAAGGCAAGGCCGTCGATCATCACCAGCGTGTCGTCGGCAAGCGCGCAGAGCGCTTGCTCCGCCGCCCGTTTGACGCCGTCCACCGGTTCGGGAAAACCGTCGCCGAGCGGCAGGAGATCGACCTGCCAGCCGGCATCCTCAAGCGCGGCGATCAGCCGGCGGTCATAACCATAGCCACCGGTTCGAAGCTGAAGATCGCCGGGATAGGCGAAGACAAGCCTCACAGATCGGCCTCGTACCAGCCGCGTGCGGCGTGGGATTCGTGCAGCGTGACCCGGATCTTGCGGATCCTGTCGCTGCCCGGGCCGAGCTTGCCTTGCGCAACCGCTTCAGCGAGTTGGTCGAAGATATATTTCGCAATCACCTCGGTTGTCGTTACCTTGCCGGCAAAGGCCTCCACTTCGTCGAGGTTCTGGTAGTTGAGCGGCTGCAAGACCTCGCCCAGAACCGTGGTCGCCGCGCCGATATCGACCGCCAGGCCGTCCTCGTCCAGATCGGCGGTGAAGAATGCCGCATCGGTGACGAAGGTCGCGCCGTGCATGGCCTGGGCGGGCCCGAAGACCGGACGGGGAAGAGAATGGGCGATCATGATGTGATCGCGAACCTCGACAGCAAACATATGGGTTTTCCTCAATAGCGGATGCGGTGGCAGAGCGTGTCGGGAGACGATAGGATGCCGGAATAGGCCGCCTCGATCTCCTCAAATGAAGTGTCGCCCGAAATCAGCGCGTCAAGGCGGGCGTCGGCAAGAAGCTGCAGCGCCTTTCCCATGCGCCGCGTAAACGTCCAGCGGGCGCGGTGCGAGGGCGGCAGCGCGCCGACCTGGGAACTGACGATGGAAAGCCGCCGCGCGTGAAACGGACCGCCGAGGGGGATGGCGGCATTGCCGCTGCCGTGCCAGCTTGCTTCGACGATCCGCGCTTCCTGTCCGGCTGTCGCGATGGCTGCGGCAAGCGCCTTGTCCGACCCCGAGGCATTGACGGCGACATCGAAAGGGCCTGCGTGATCGCCTGTCGAGAAGGCAAGACCAAGCTTTTCGGCAAGCGCGGCCCGTTTTCCGTTGGGATCGATCAGAGTCGTCTCGGTTGCCGGAATGGACGAAGCCAGGAAGGCGACCAGAGCGCCAACAGTGCCCGCGCCGAAGACGGCGACCGTATCGCCCGGCTGGATGCCGGCATCCCAGACAATGTTCAGCGCGGTCTCTATATTGGCGGCGAGAACCGCGCGTTCCGGCGGCAGGTCCTCGGGCAGGGGGGAAAGCATGGCGGCGGGCGCCACGAATCGGTCCTGATGGGGATGGAGGCAGAAGACGAGCCGGCCGGAAAGATCGCTCGGGCCCTCGGCGACCCTTCCGACGGCGGCATAACCGTATTTTACCGGAAAGGAAAAATCGCCTGCCATATTGGGGCCGCGCATGCGTTCGCGCTCGCTTTCCGGCACCCTGCCGTGAAAGACGAGGTTTTCGGTGCCCCGGCTGATCCCGGTGAAAAGCGTTTCGACGAGCGCCTCGTCGGCGCCGGGACGCTTCAGCCTTTCGCCGCGCAAGAGAGCGCGCCCGGCTTCGGGAAACCACAAGGCCCGTGCCTCAAGCTGCCGTTCTCGTTCTGACACTGCCCTCTCCCTGCCGTAATCGATGACCATTCGTTCGAAGACGTCAACGGCGCGGCCTTTGTTCCGGATCACGCGAAGTTGCTCTTCAATTTCTGTTTTTTGTGCAGCAGACTGAACCACTTGGGAAGAGCAAACGTTGATACGGACAGATCCAACGCGTTTTCCGGGTGACCGAGACGTCCTGTCGAACAGACGGATAGAGTGCCCGAGGAGGAGATCAGCATGCGGCAAGACAAGAGTTTCGACTTTGCGTCCCTTACCCCCGAGGCCGAGGTGGAGCGGGCCGTCGCGGAACTGCGTTTCGGTCGCCCCGTCATCATGCGGGACGGCGGGCGGCGGATCGCAGCGCTCGCGCTTGATTGCGTCGCGCCGGCGCTGTTCGACCAGTTCGCCCGCGCCGCCGACAATCGCCACAGCCTGTTCCTGACGCGCGAACGGGCCGAGAGGCTCGGCATTCGCGCGAAGGGCGGCATCGCCGTGCCGCTCGCCGGGATCGGTTTTGACGCGGCCTCGAAGCTTGCCTATGCGCTCTCCGCCGAGAAACCCGCCGCCTGGAGGGAAGCCGATCCTCTGGCGGCGGCCTCGCAGGAACTGGCGCGGCTTGCGCTCCTGCTGCCGGCTATGGTGACAAGCGAAATCGCGCCGGAAGACGGGCGATTCGCCGCCTGCCAGGAAATCGACTTTGCAACGCTTGATCAAAGCGAGGGCGCCCGGCAGAATTTCCAGCAGGTGGTGCGCACGCGGGTGCCGCTGAAGGAGATCGGCGACGCCGACTTCGCCGTTTTCCGCGGCGGGCTGGCGCAAAAGGACCAGATCGCCATCATCGTCGGCAAGCCGGACCTCAGCGCGCCGGTGCCGGTGCGCATCCACTCCTCCTGCATTACCGGCGATCTTTCCGGCTCGCTCAAATGCGATTGCGGCGACCAGCTTCGAAATGGACTGAAACAGCTTAAGGCCGCCGGCGGCGGCGTGCTGGTCTATCTCGACCAGGAGGGACGCGGCACCGGCATCGGCGCCAAGATGCGCGCCTATGGTTATCAGCATCAGGGCCTCGACACGATCGACGCCGACGCCGAACTGGGCCTTGCAAGCGATCACCGCCGCTACGAGGCCGCCGCCGCCATGCTCAGCCTGCTCGGCATTTCCAGCGTGGTCCTGCATACCAACAATCCGACGAAGATTGACGGACTGCGTGCAAACGGCATTGATGTATCGGGCCATGTCCGCGTTACCGGCACGGTCACGACCGACAATGTCAACTATCTTCGCACCAAGACGCTGAGGGCCGGCCATACCCTGGAGCTCGAAAGCCTGATCGCGGCGGAATAGGACGAGATGAGCACGCTTGAACCGCCGACTTCCGGGCGACCCTATCTGCGCCATTTCCGCTTGCCTGTTCAGGAGGGCAGCGAGGAAAGAGCACAATCGCGGGAACGCCGCCTCATCAAGAGCACGCTGACGACGCTTTCGGCGATCTATGTCGTCTCGATCGCGGCCTTCATTGTGCTGGCCGAACGGCTTGCGACGGGGCCTGATGCCGTGGTCGCGTCGGCGCTCACGCTGCTCGTCATCTTCGCGCTGGTGGTTCACGCGCTGCCCGGCCATGACCATGCCCGTTTCGGTCCGGCCAATATCATCACGGCCATCCGCGCGGCGATGGTGAGCTTTTTCGGCGCGGCGATGTTTTTCGGCAATCTCTCGGAGACTATCGAGCTCTATGCGCTCGTTATCCTCGTCGTGAGCGCGCTCGCGCTGGACGGGGTCGATGGTCACCTCGCCCGACGCACCCGCCTTCAGTCGGCGCTTGGCACGCGGTTCGACATGGAGGTCGATGCCTTCCTGATCCTGCTTCTGTCTGTTGCGGCCTTCCTGCTCGGCAAGGCCGGCATCTGGGTGCTGGCGATCGGCTCGATGCGCTATGGCTTCGTGCTGGCGCAGCTCGGTCTGCCCTTCCTGAAGGCGCCCCTCCCGCCCTCTTTCCGGCGCAAGCTGATCTGCGTGGTGCAGGTGGCGGCGCTTTGCATCATCCTGCTGCCCATTGTCGCGCCGCCCCTCTCAACGGCGGTTGCGGCGATCGCTCTCGGGCTGATCGTCTATTCCTTCGGCGTGGATGTCATCGACTTGGCCCGCCGGCGTCATCTCTTGCCATGAGCGCGGCGGCGCCGGAGCGTGACCGCCAGCAGGACCAATCCCTGCGGGGCAACGCCGAAAAGCGAGATGAGGCCGTAGAGCAGGCTCGCCGAAAGCCCTTCGGCGCTGGTGAGCCCGAAGAGCGGCCAGAGAGCGGCGGCGGCCGCCTCCCGCGTGCCCCAGCCGCCGACGCCCGCCGGGATCAGCATCGTCATCAGGCAAAGCGGGATGACCGTGACGGCGGCAACAGGCGGCAGCGGCGCGCCGGTGGCATCAGCCGCGATCATGAACACGGCGATATAGGACAGCACCGTCAGCATGCTGAGACCGAACTGGATGCCGGCCGCGCCGCGCCGCCAGAAGACGGCGGCAAGATCGGGCTTGAGCGTTTCGAACCGGGCAAAAAGCCTGCTGCGGGCAATGACCAGGCCAAGACCGGCGGCAAGCGCCAGAAAACCCGTGCAGATGAAAACCAGCCGATAGAAGCCGGGCGGCAGGCTTTCCGCCAGAAGCAGCGGCCAGGCGAACAGGCCGGCGCCGGCGACAAGGAAAAACGCAAGCTGTCCCGAAAGCCGTTCAAGCACGATCGCCGCGGCCGGCCTTTTCCAGCCCTCCTGCGTGCGCGAACGATAGGCGCGCACGGCATCGCCGGCCATGCCGCCCGGCAGAACCTGATTGACGAAACTGGCGATATAATACTCGCCGATGGCAAGGGGCACGGAAATAGGGTGGCCGAGCCTTGCTGCCGTAAACCGCCAGCGCAAAGCCGAAAGGACGACCTGCAATTGCACGATGACGAGAGCGGTCGCGAGCGGGGCGGCGGTGACATTCTCGAAAGCCGCCGCGACGTCTGCGGGGTCGACAGCGATCACCAGCCCGGCGATGATCGCCAGACAGAAGATCACAGCAAGGACGCCATATGCGGACAAGAGCCGCTCCTTTCGATTGCACGCGGTTTCCGGACGAGCGGAAGGTGGAGTCATGATGGCTGAGCGACCGGCTTGCAAGCAGAACCTTTCCGCGCGGACGATCGGCGCGGCGTTCGTCTTTTCGTTCATCGCCCTTTTCGTGCTCAACCTGCCGGATCATTTGCACGCCTTCTCGCCGCGGGCATTCCTGCATCTGCCGGTGGAAATCCCGCTTCTCGCGCTGGCGCTGGTGCTGCTGCCGCGCCGCATCGCGCTCTTTCTCGCCGCTCTTTGCACCGCACTGCTTGGGCTCGTGCTGTTCCTGCGCCTTGGCGATATCGGCGTGCAGTCCGCCTTTCAGCGTCGCTTCAACCCCTATCTCGACGTCAGGATCTTTGCCGATGGCTGGAACGTGTTTTCCGGCGCGGTCGGCCCCCTGGCGGCATCGCTGGCGGTTGTCGGCGCGGTGGCCGCCTTCCTTGCCGTGCTGGCATTTTTCGTCCTTTCCGCCCGCGCGCTGGCGCGTCTTTCCGGCCGGGCGGCGCGCGCCATGGCGCTTGCCTTTGCCTGCGTTCTCGCCGTGGGGCTCGCGTTGTGGGGCGCGGGTGCGGCGACCGGAACGCGGTCCTATGCCGATGCGG
Source organism: Martelella lutilitoris (assembly GCF_016598595.1). Classification (NCBI taxonomy): domain Bacteria; kingdom Pseudomonadati; phylum Pseudomonadota; class Alphaproteobacteria; order Hyphomicrobiales; family Aurantimonadaceae; genus Martelella; species Martelella lutilitoris. The sequence continues at coordinate 4,198,098 of NZ_CP066786.1, read as the reverse complement.
GCGGCTCCGCCTATATCGTTGCGCGCATCGAGGCGGTCGCAACGGCGATGCGCGACATGCGGGACTTCGACCGGATGCTTGCCGAAAGCGACGGCCTGGCGGACAGTGAGACCCTCTTCCGGGCGGTCGAGGGCCGCGATATCGTGTTGGTCTTCATTGAATCCTATGGCCGCAGCGCGGTTGAGGATCCCCGTTATGCGCCGCTGATCGGCCCGCGTCTGGAGGCTGTGGAGGAGGAACTGAGCGAGGCCGGATTTGCCGTGGCCAGCGGCTGGAGCCGGTCTCCGACCATGGGCGGGCTCAGCTGGCTTGCCCATGGCACCTTCCTCTCCGGTCTCTGGGTCGACAACCAGGCCCGCTATGACCGGCTGATGATGAGCGATCGCAAGAGCCTCAACCGGCTGTTCCGCGAGGCCGGCTGGCGCACCGCCGCCATCATGCCGGCGATCACCATGGACTGGCCGGAAGGGGCATATTACGGTTATGACACGATCTTCGCCTCGGATGATCTCGGCTATGAGGGCAAGCCGTTCAACTGGGTGACCATGCCCGACCAGTACACGCTTTTGGCCTTTGACCGGCTGGTGCGCCACACGGGTGACGACCGGCCTGTGATGGCCGAGATCGCGCTGATCTCCAGCCACGCCCCCTGGACGCCTGTGCCCGAACTGATCGACTGGGCCGATGTCGGCGATGGCAGCGTCTTCGACCGGCAGGCGACAAGCGGAGATCCGCCGGCGGTGGTCTGGTCCGACCGCGCCCGGGTGCGGCGACAATATATCCGGACCATCGATTACGCGCTGCAGACGATCGGCGATTATATCGCTCGCTTCGGCGAGGACGCGGTCTTCATCGTGCTTGGCGATCACCAGCCCGCGCCGCTCGTCACCGGACCGGATGCCTCGCGCGCCGTGCCCGTCCACGTCATCAGCCGCGATGCGCGCCTCGTCGAGCGGTTTGAGTCCGAGGGGTTTGCGCCCGGCATGACGCCCGCGGCGGAAGCCCCCGAGCTTCCCATGGATACAATGCGCGCCAGGGTGATCCGTATTTTTTCCGAAACGCCCTCCGCAGATAGGCCTGCTGCTTTTCCGGCGGGCGTCAAAAGCGCTTTATGACGAAGGAAAGCGCAGCCGGTTGCTCCGCTCCGTTTCGGGCATGACCGGCACGCTTCTCGATGGCGTTCTCAGCCGATCAGTCGCGCCGAGTAGATCTCGCTTGCGGGCAGCGGCAGAAGCCGGTCGGCCATTTCGCGTTTCAGCGTTTCGTGGCGTTTGGTCTCCGCGGCCGTCTTGTCCTTCTTGCCGCCAAGGCGGACGAATTCTTCCAGCACATGGCCGGGCTTGATGATGGCTTCGGCCAGTTTTCCCCGATAGGAAAAGCGGAACACATAAGGCCCCGGCGGATCGGTGATCACGTCCTTGCCGCCGAGCGGACGGAAGACGGCGAGCCGATTTTCCGTCAGCGCCCGCGTCACCATTTCCAGCGCATCGCGTCCGCCCGGGCCGGTAAAGGCGGTCAGCACCGAGATCTCGCGGCGCTCAAGCGGGGCGTCATCGAGCAACGGAAAGGCCGCCTGCATGGCTTTGAGGCCATGGACCACGCCGCCCGGAAAACCGCCGCCGTGATAGGCCATGATATCGTTGAAGGAAAAGGTGAGGTCGCGGCCGCCTTCGCGGACCGTGATCGTGTCATGCATCGAGAAAACCCTTCAGATTGGGAACGAACCGGTCGAGGAAACGCGTCGTCGCCGGCATGAAATGCGAACCGTGGTGGAACATCGGATCGAGCGAGGAGACGATCATCCGCCCGGGCGTCGAGACCTCGTCGATATAGAAGATCGCGCGGCCCTCGCCGTCGCGCACCAGCACCTCGGCTCCTTCCGGCGGCGAGAACCAGCCGTGCAGGTGCCAGGTCACGTCGCGGTCGCTCATCCCCGCCATCAGCGGGTGCGCCGGCTCGGCGATCGTGACGCCAAGATCGGCCCCCGGCTCCAGCCACCACCACCAGTTCGTCGGCGTCAGGGTAAAGGCGACATTCGGCAGCCACAGATGCGAGAGGCTTTCGCCAAGCGCGATCACCGTCCCGCCGGCGGCAAGATGCCGGTCGATGACGGGGCGCTGCGCGATCATTCGCTGCGCCGGGGTGCGACAGGGGACCCAAAGCGTATCATCCGGCCGCAAGGTCTCGCCAAGCGCTTCCGGCGTCGTGATCACGTCGAACAGGTCGCCATAGCGCGGGCCTTCGAGGCTGCGGATCTGGTAATAGCAACCCGATGAGGGCAGAACGAGGCGTTTTTTCCGTTCGGGCGCGGACCGGAAGCCCGGATAGTCCTCCGCATCGGCCAGGCGCTTGCGGTAGTCGTCTGCGGTTTGCGTCGCCGTCAGCGGATCAACGCAATCACCGCCGTTGGCCCAGGCGATGATGCGCGCGGCAAGCGTTGCCGGCAGGTCCCATTCGCGCCCCATCGTGGCAAGGTCGTTGCCCGCATGGCTGAAGATGCGCCCGCCTTCGGGACGCGCCCAGACCCAGTCGACCGGCACGGCATCCGGTCCGAGCCCGTTGACGATGACGGCGCCGTCCGGCGGCGGGTTGCATCCGCGTCCGTAAAACCCGGCGACGTTCTTGTTGGTCTCGAGCTTTTCCAGATCTATACCGTTGAAGATCGGATGGGCGTTGACGGCCGAGAGATCGAAATCAGGCCGCTTCGGCGCGGCAATCGGCCGATATTGCGCCATGCCATCGACCAGCGGACGCAGCATGTGGCCATTGAAGAACCAGCGACCACCGCGATCAAGGAAGGCTTTGAGCGCAGCCGTCAGGTCGAGCATGGCGTTCTGATCAAGCTGATTGCCGGTGATCAGGCCGTCATGGGCGGCCAGATGCCGAGCGCTGAGATCGGATTGACCGATGATGGTTAGGAGGCCCTCGGCTTCGGCCTGACGAAAGGTCTCGGATGGCCCCTCATAGGCCGATTTGACGTAAAGAACGCTCATGAAAATTCCCTTCCGGCAAAAGCCGGTATCACTGCCTTGCGGGTGCCGCTTTCCGGTCCCGTCAGGTCCACCCAGCGCATGTCGACGCCGTAAAGCTTCGCCAGCGCCTCGGGCACGATCATCTCCTCCACCGTGCCGTTCACCTCGTGTCCGCCCGGCATCATCATCAGCACGTCGTCGGCGGCTGCCAGCGCGTGGTTCGGGTCGTGCGTGGTGAAGAGAATCGCCTTGTCGCGCCGTTCTCGCAGCATGTTCAGAAGATCGAGCGTCTTCGACTGGTTGCCGAGGTCGAGCGCCGAGGTCGGCTCGTCGAAGACCAGCGCCGGCGAGCCGGTGGCGAGCGCCGGCGAGCCGGTGGCGAGCGCCCGGGCAATCAGGATCATCTGCCGCTGTCCGCCCGACATGCGGTCATAGCGTAGGCCTGCCAGATGCGTGGCGCCGACGATTTCCAGCGCCTCTTCAGCCGCTTCGATATCGTCTTTCCCCGGCTGGCCGAAGAGCCCGATCTGCGCGGCATGGCCCATGACGACGACGTCGAGCCCGGAGAGTTTCGCCTGTGAGGCGCCGTGCTGGGGTACATAGCCGGCGATCTTCGGCGCGGTGCGCGTACCCGTCTTCAGCGGCTGGAAACCAAGAAGCGCGCGCAGAAGCGTGGTCTTGCCCCGACCGTTCGGACCGAGGATCGCCATGGTGCGTCCGACCGGCACCTCGAAGCTCACATCGCGGAAGATGACGTTGTGACCGAAGGCGACGCTGGCATTTTCAAGTCCGATCATGGCTGGTTCGCTTTCGAGAAATGCCGGCGCAGAAGCAGGCCGAAGACCGGCGCGCCGATCAGCGCCGTCAGCACGCCGAGCGGGATTTCCGCGGAGGTCAGCGTGCGCGCCAGCGTATCGACAAAGGTGAGATAGGCGGCCCCCAGAATGGCCGAGGCCGGGATCAGCACGCGGTGATCCTCGCCCACCAGAATGCGCGCGGCATGGGGAATGACGAGGCCGATCCAGCCGATAATGCCGGCGATTGCCACCGAAGTCGCCGTCATCAGCGCCGTGGCGACGAAGATGAACCAGCGTTCGCGGTCCGGATTGACGCCGAGCGAACGCGCCTCGGTATCCTCGAGCGCCAGAAGATTGAGCCGGTAGCGGAAGAGCCAGATGGCGACGATGCCGACGGCAAGGCCCGGCAGCCCGAGCCAGAACCGCGCCCATGTGGCGGTCGAAAACGAGCCCATCAGCCAGTAGACGATCGCCGGCAGCGAGGTGTTGGGGTCGGCCACGAACTGCACCACCGAGACGAGCGCTGAAAACAGCGCGCCGACCACCATGCCGGAGAGAATGACGGTGACGATCTCGGTGCGCCCGTTGATGCGCGCCAGAAGGCCGACGATGACCAGGGCGGCAAGGCCGAAGATGAAGGCCAGACCTAAAAGCGTGACCCCGGCATAGCCGAGCAGAATGGCAAGCGCGCCGCCAAAGGCCGCGCCCTGGCTGATGCCGAGCACCTGTTGCGACACCAGCGGATTGCGGAAGACGCCCTGAAGTGCGGCCCCGCCGACAGCCAACGCCGCACCGGAAACGGCGGCGATCAGAACGCGCGGCATGCGCACCAGCAGCACGATCCGCTCGTCGATAGTCTCAAGCGGCGCGGAAGGTGCGGCGATCCAGGCAAGGATGATCTCGGCGATCCGGCCGGGCGAGACTGAAAACCGCCCGGCGCCGATGGCAAAGATCAGGGCCGCGAAAAGTGCTGCAAAAAGGCCGACGAAGACGCCGGCCCGCAAGGCGCCGGACCCGCCGTGAAGGCGGGCACCGGCTGTCACATCGCTCATGACTGGGCCTTGAACTGATCGTAATTGGCAGCGCCCTCATTGAGGTCGGTCCAGAGAATGCCGTCAATGTCGTCTTCGGTCAGATCGTAATCGTAGATCTTCGCATAGGCGTCCTTCATCTCGGCGCGGAGATCATAGTCGAAGACATCCGGATGCAGGAGTTCTGCGAGCCACATCCAGGTCAGCGGGCTTTCCGTGTTCGGCGGATCCCAGCGGTAGCCGCCGAGCGGCATGCGGTAGACCTTGTGGTTCTGCGCCGCATTGGTGAGCGACAGGATCGGGTCCTCATAGATGCGCTCGGGCGAAATCTCGCTCTCGAAATTGTTGAGCAGGATCACATCCGGGTTCCAGGCGGCGATCTGTTCCGGGTTGATGGTCACGCCATTGGCCTCGAGGTCAGCCGAGGCGCTCTTGCCGCCGGTAAGCTCGATATACCAGGTGTTGTAATTGTTCTTCGCGCCAGACGCCTTCAGCGTTTCCTGGGCGCGCAGCAGGTAGAGCACTTTCGGCTTGTCGGCCTCGTCAATGGCGGCGGCCTTGTCGGCGATGTCGCTGGCAACCTCTTCGCGCCATTCGATCAGCGGGCCGATGCGGTCGTCGCGGCCCATGGCAACGGCCGACATGGTCATGTATTCGCGCGCCTTTTCTTCCGTGCCGTAGGAGATCAGCATGGTCGTCAGCCCGGCATTGGTGATCGGGTCGACCAGGTCATTGCCGCGATCGGCCCACTGGATGACGAGATCTGGATTGGTCGCTGCCAGTTCCTCGACATTGGGGATGAAGTTCGGCGCGGTGATGTCGGAGGGAATATCTTTTGCCTCGGGATAGATCTTGCCGAGAATGCCGTCGAGCACGGCCTGTTTGGCAACCGGGTTCATGCCGACCTGCTTTTCGACGCCGCCGTCGATCGCGATCAGCGTCGAGGCCATCGGCATCGGGATCGAGGCGACGCGCTCGGCGGGCTCCTCCAGAACCACTGCGCGGCCGGCCTGGTCGGTGATTTCGATCGGGTCGGCATGGGCGATGCTTGCGCTGGCCAGGATGAGGGAAGCGATGCCGAGCGGCAAGACGGTCTTCATGGGAAGCTCCTTTGACATATGGCAGGTAGGAACTTTTATATTAAGGTGATTTTTATAGTCAAGTTTTAATGCAACCCAGGCGCTATTTGGTCGCAGGGCGCGCATCGAAACCTCGATGGTTCAGGCTCTTGGGCGGGAGACGTCCGGTTTTTCGAAACCGACGGCGAGGATGCCCGGCGGCTAAGAAAATCTCGAAATTAAGTGCAGATAAATCAATCTGTTATTTCGCTTGCCGCATAAAACATCACATAAAATAGAACAAATCTCTTTTTGCGTGATGTTTTATGCGCTATATAAGTGACCGATCGGTCGGCGAATTGAGGGTTCCCGGCCGGACGCCCGGCGAAGGCGGCTCGAGCAGCCGTCATGCGGGCAAGGGTTTTGATGCGGCGACTGCCGCCGAAGGAGGAGCATTTCATGGCGCAAGCCTTTATCTGCGATGGAATCCGCACGCCTGTGGGCCGCTATGGCGGCGCGCTCTCTGCCGTGCGCGCCGATGATCTGGCGGCCGTTCCGCTTTCCGCATTGCAGGAGAGAAACGGCAAGGTCGACTGGGAAAGCGTCGATGACGTCATTCTTGGTTGCGCCAATCAGGCGGGCGAGGACAATCGCAATGTGGCGCGCATGGCGGTGCTGCTCTCCGGCCTGCCGGAAGGCGTGCCGGGCACCACGGTCAACCGGCTCTGCGGTTCCGGCATGGATGCGATCGGCCTTGCCGCGCGCACGATCCGCGCCGGCGATGGCGCCCTGATGATTGCCGGCGGTGTGGAAAGCATGAGCCGCGCCCCCTTCGTCATGGGCAAGGCGGAAACGGCCTTTTCGCGCAAGGCGGAAATCTACGACACCACCATCGGCTGGCGCTTCAAGAACAGGAAGTTCCACAGCGCATTCGGCACCCACTCCATGCCGGAAACCGCCGACAATGTCGCTGCTGATTACAACATTTCGCGCGAGGATCAGGACCGATTCGCGGCCATGAGCCAGGCGCGCTGGAAGGCGGCCCAGGATGCCGGCGTCTATGCCGACGAAATCGTCCCCGTCACCATTCCCCAGCGCAAGGGCGACCCGGTTGTCGTCGATACCGACGAGCATCCGCGTCCGGGCACCACGGCCGAGGTTCTGGCAAAGCTGAAGGGCGTTAACGCGCCGGAGCTTTCCGTCACCGCCGGCAACGCGTCCGGCGTCAATGACGGTGCTGCCGGGCTGCTGATCGCTTCGGAAGAGGCGGCAAGCACGAACGGCCTGACCCCGAAGGCGCGGATCGTTGCCATGGCGGCTGCCGGCGTTGCCCCGCGCGTCATGGGCATCGGCCCGGTTCCGGCCACCCGCAAGGTGCTGAAGCTTGCCGGTCTTTCGCTTTCCGACATGGACGTGATCGAACTCAACGAAGCCTTTGCCGCGCAGTCGCTCGCCGTTCTGCGCGAACTCGGCCTGCCGGATGACGCGGCCCATGTGAACGCCAATGGCGGCGCAATCGCTATCGGCCATCCCCTCGGCATGTCCGGCGCCCGTCTGGTGCTGACGGCCACGAACCAGCTTCACCGCACCGGCGGGCGCTACGCCCTTTGCACCATGTGCATCGGCGTCGGCCAGGGCATCGCCATGATTATCGAACGGATCTGACCAAGGAGGCCTTGAGAGCCATGTATGCACAGATGGTAAAATCGGAAGGCATGAAATCCCGCGAAGAGATGTCGCCGGAGGAACAGTCCTTCCAGGACCGCATCGACCGCGGCGAGAAGATCGAGCCGAAGGACTGGATGCCGGAAGGCTACCGCAAGACGCTGGTGCGCCAGATCGGTCAACACGCCCATTCGGAAATCGTCGGCCAGCTTCCCGAGGGCAACTGGATCACCCGCGCGCCCTCGCTGGAGCGCAAGGCGATCCTGCTGGCAAAAGTGCAGGACGAGGCCGGCCACGGGCTCTACCTCTATTCGGCCGCCGAAACGCTCGGCGTCTCGCGCGACGACCTGATGGAAAAGCTCCATGACGGGCGCATGAAATATTCCTCGATCTTCAACTACCCGACGCTCAACTGGGCCGATATGGGCGCGGTCGGCTGGCTGGTCGATGGGGCTGCGATCATGAACCAGGTGCCGCTGCAGCGCACCTCCTTCGGGCCCTATTCGCGGGCGATGATCCGCATCTGCAAGGAAGAGAGCTTCCACCAGCGCCAGGGCTATTCGATCATGATGAAGATGGCCTTCGGCACGCCGGAGCAGAAAGAGATGGCGCAGGATGCGCTGAACCGTTTCTGGTACCCGTCGCTGATGATGTTCGGCCCGTCCGACAAGGATTCGGTGCATTCCGCCCAGTCGATGGCGTGGAAGATCAAGATCAACACCAATGACGAGTTGCGCCAGAAATTCGTCGACCAGACGGTGCCGCAGGCCAAATATCTGGGCCTTTCGATCCCGGACGAGAACCTTGCCTGGAACGAGGAGAAGGGCGGCTACGACTTCTCCGAGCCGGATTGGTCGGAATTCTTCGAGGTGATCAAGGGCAATGGCCCGTGCAACCGCGAACGCATCGAAGCCCGCCGCAAGGCCTGGGACGAGGGCGAATGGTTCCGCGACGGGCTTGCCGCCCACGGCGAAAAGGAAGCGCGGCGCGCCAAGGCGCCGGTCGCAGCCGCAGAATAAGCGCACAGCGTTTCTCAAGGGAGGAAAACATGTCCAAGGAATGGCCGCTCTACGAAGTCTTCATCCGGGGTCAGCATGGTCTGAACCACCGCCATGTCGGCAGCCTGCACGCGCCGGACGCGGAAATGGCGATCCGCCACGCCCGCGACGTCTACACCCGCCGCAAGGAAGGCGTGTCGATCTGGGTGGTGAAGTCGAACGACATCACCGCGTCCTCGCCGTCGGAAAAGGGTCCGCTCTTCGATCCGGCCGAAAGCAAGGCCTATCGTCATCCGACCTTCTTCGACATCCCGGAAGAAGTGGGGCATATGTGATGACCGCGACCGTCGAACATACGGGCAATGTCACGCCGATGGCGATGTCGACGACGCCCGACCCCTTTGTCGGCGACGAGGCCCTGCGCGCCGCCTTCTTCGAATGGCTCTGTCGCCTCGGCGATTCGACGCTGGTGCTTGGCCACCGCGTTTCCGAATGGTGCGGCCATGCGCCGGTGCTGGAGGAAGATATCGCCTTTGCCAATACCGCGCTCGATCTCATCGGCCACACGCAGATGTGGCTCGGACTGGCCGGCGAGGTGGAAGGCGAGGGCCGCAGCGCCGACAATCTCGCCTATCTGCGCGACGCCGCGAAGTTCCGCAATCTGCTGATCACCGAACTGCCGAAGGGCGACATGGGCGTCACCGTGATGCGCCAGTTCCTGTTCGATGCCTGGCATTTCGCGCTGCTGAAGCAGCTTGTGGACTCAAAAAGCCCGCGCGTTGCCGAAATCGCGGCAAAGGCGGTCAAGGAAGCGGCCTATCATTTCGAGCGGTCCGCCGATCTGGTGATCCGGCTTGGCGACGGGACCGAGGAAAGCCACCGGCGCATGCAGGACGCGCTCGACTATCTCTGGCCCTATACCGGCGAGATGTTCATCACCGACGATATCGACCGGAAGATCGCCGATGCCGGCATCGCCCCCGCGCCCGCTGCGCTGAAGGCCGAATGGGACCGGACGCTGGCTTCGGTGTTCTCGGAAGCGACGCTGAAGAAGCCGGAAGAGGGCTATGCCCATACCGGCGGCAAGAGCGGGCGGCATACGGAGCATCTGGGTTTCATCCTGGCCGAGCTGCAATTCCTGCAGCGCGCCTATCCGGGAGCGGAATGGTGAGCGCTGCAACCGCCGTCCTGCCCTCGCCGGAAGAGGTGATGGCCTGGCTTGCGCAAGTGCCCGATCCCGAAATCCCGGTGATCTCGATCACCGAGCTCGGCATCGTGCGCAAGGTCGGCCATGACGGCGGCACATTGGTTGTCACCGTGACGCCCACCTATTCCGGCTGCCCGGCCGTGTCGCTGATCAATCTGGAAATCGAGGCCAAGCTCCTGGAGAAGGGCGTCGAGGATTTCCGGATCGAGCAACAGCTTTCCCCGCCCTGGACGACGGATCTTCTGTCTGAGGAAGCGCGGGAAAAGCTGAAAGACTACGGCATTGCCCCGCCAATCGACGGCACGGCGGCCGATGGACGGCTTGTGGCCCGCGCGGCCCGGCTTTCCGGCCGCTCAAATCTCGTCATTGCCTGTCCGCGCTGCGGCTCGGGCAATACGGAGCGCGTTTCCCAGTTCGGCTCGACCCCCTGCAAGGCGTCATACCGCTGCAAGGACTGTCTGGAGCCGTTCGATTATTTCAAGTGTATCTGAGGAGGAGTGATCAGATGGCACGGTTTCATCCGCTGGAAGTGACTGACATTCGCCGCGAAACGGCCGATGCGGTGGTGCTCACGCTGAAGCCCCGCGACGAGGATGCGGGCGCCTTCGGCTTTACCCAGGGTCAGTATCTGACTTTCCGTCGCCAGTTCGATGGCGAGGAGGTGCGCCGGTCCTATTCGATCTGCGCGGGTCTCGACGAGGGCTGCCTCAAGGTCGGCGTCAAGCGCGTGGAAGGCGGCGCCTTTTCCACCTTCGCCAATGAGGAACTGAAGCCCGGCGACGTCATCGAGGCGATGCCGCCGATGGGCAAGTTCTTCACCGCGCTCGATGCCGATGTCAGCAAGGACTATCTCGGCTTTGCCGGCGGGTCCGGCATCACGCCGCTGCTGTCGATCGTCAAGACGGTGCTGGCGCGCGAGCCCCGGTCGCGCTTCACGCTGGTCTATGCCAACCGCCAGATCAAGTCGATCATGTTCCGCGAGGAGCTGGGAGACCTGAAGAACACCTATCTGGGTCGCCTCTCCGTCATTCATGTGCTGGAAAGCGACAGCCAGGAAATCGATCTCTTCACCGGCCGCATCGACGAGGAGAAGCTTGAAGCCTTCTTCAATCTCTGGATCGACCTTCCCGCCGTCGATACCGCCTTTATCTGCGGGCCGGAGCCGATGATGCTGACGATTGCCGCATCGCTGAAAAAGCACGGCATGAAGGACGAGCAGATCAAGTTCGAGCTGTTCGCCTCCTCCCAGCCGGGCCGCGCGAAGCAGAAAGTGATCTCGAAGGCGGCCGCGACCGCCGGCGAGAACGTAGAAATCCAGCTTACGCTCGATGGCACCACCCGCTCCTTCACCATGCAGCGCGACGGCACGGCGGTGCTCGATGCCGCGCTCGCCCACGATATCGACGCGCCCTATTCCTGCAAGGGCGGCATCTGCTCCACCTGCCGGGCGAAGGTGGTCGAGGGCGAAGTCGAGATGATCAGCAACCACGCGCTGGAGGATTACGAGGTGCGGGCCGGTTACGTGCTCTCCTGCCAGTGCCTGCCGCTCTCGGAAAAGGTGGTGATCAGCTATGACGAATGACATGTCGATTGCCGATTATCTGGCCGAAGGCGGCAAGCTGTCCTCCCCGGACAATGCCCCGCCGCTCTACCGCGCCGAGCTGATGCGGATGATGTCCTCATTCGTCGACAGCGAGCTTGCCGGTTCGGCAGGTTTTGCCGCCGCCATCAACTGGGCGCCCGGCATTGCCGAGCGCATCGCCGCAAGCCGGATCGTGCTGGAAAAGGCCGATCATGCCGAGCGCGTGCTCGATCTGATGGGCGATTTCGGAACCGATACCGCGCTCTACAATCGCGCCCACAGCTGGGCGGCGCGTCTTCCCCGCGATGCCGTGGTCGATACCCGCCGCATGGGCGGTGATATGCGGCTTTCCGTCTTCCACTATCCCTTCGAGGACTGGACGGATGCCGTGGTGATGAACGTGCTGATGGGCCTTGCGACGGTCATTCAGCTCGAGGAAATGACGCACGCATCCTACACGCCCTATGCCGAGGTGATCCGCTCTGTTCTGCCGCGCGAGACGAGGCATATGGAGCTTGGGCTTGAAGGGCTGAAGAAGCTCGCCGCGACCGATGAAGGCCGTGGGGCCGCGCAGAAAGCCGTTGCCTACTGGCATCCGCGCGTTGCCGAGACCTTCGGTCCGGCGGTCTCCGAACGCTTTGCCCGGCTTTCGCGCTTCGGTCTGCGCCACAGCGAGAATGAGGCGCTCAGGACCCGCTGGCGGACGGAAGCTGAAAGCATGCTTGAGGACTGCGGGCTGAAGATGCCCGTCGCGGCCTGACCTGCAATATTTTGAGGCCCTGTCTGTCCGGAAAGTCCGACAGGGCCGATGAGGAAGGATATCCCCATGACTGAGACGGCCGCACGCCGCCTTGAGAGCTATGTGCTCGGCTCCTGGCAGACGGGATCGGGCGCGGGAAAACCGCTTTCCCATGCCGCAACCGGTGAAACCGTCGCGCTGATCGGCTCGGACGGGCTGAACTTCGCGGACGCGCTTGCTTATGGCCGCGAAAAGGGCGGCAAGGCGCTTCGGGCAATGACCATTCACGAGCGCGCGCTGATGCTGAAGGCTGTCGGCATGGCGCTGATGGAACGCAAGCAGGAATTCTACGTCGAGAATAGCTGGACCGGCGCCACCCGCCGCGATGGCTGGGTGGATATCGAGGGCGGCATCGGCACGCTTTTGACCTTCGCGTCGAAGGCGCGGCGCGAATTGCCGAACGCGAAGGTGCTGAGCGAGGGCGATGTCGAGCCGCTGTCGCGGGACGGCAGCTTCGTCGGCCGCCATATCCTGACGCCGATGAAGGGCGTTGCGATCCACATCAACGCCTTCAACTTTCCCGTCTGGGGCATGCTGGAAAAGATCGCGCCGGCGCTGATTGCCGGCATGCCATGCCTGGTCAAGCCTGCCTCGCAGACGGCCTATCTGACCGAGCTTGTCACCCGCGCCATCATCGAGACCGGACTTCTGCCGGACGGCGCGCTGCAGCTTGTCTGCGGCAGCGCCGGCGATCTGCTGGATCATGTCACCGGGCAGGATGTCGTCACCTTCACCGGATCGGCGACGACGGGCCGCAAGCTGAAGACCGGCAAGGCCATCGTTGAAAACGCCGTGCGCTTCAACATGGAGGCCGACAGTCTCAATGCCGCGATCCTCGGGGCCGATGCTGGGCCGGGCACGCCGGAATTCGATCTCTTCATCCGCGAGGCGGCCAATGAAATGACGTCGAAGGCCGGGCAGAAATGCACCGCCATCCGCCGCATCATCGTGCCGCGCGCCCATGAACAGGCGGTGGTCGAGGCGCTTTCCGAAAGGCTTTCCAAGGCGACGATCGGTCTGCCGGACGACGAGAATGCCCGCATGGGCGCGCTGGTGTCGCTTGCCGATCGCGACGGCGTGCGCGAGAAGATCGCGGCGCTTCTCGGCGATGGCGAGATCGTTCATGGCGATCCCGACAATGTGACGCTGGTTTCGGGCGATGCGGAGAAGGGCGCTTTCATGAGCCCTGTGCTTCTCCGCTGTGCCAATCCGTTCGAAGCAAAGGCCGTGCACGATGTTGAAGCCTTCGGGCCGGTCGCAACCGTGATGGCCTATGATGAGGCCGAAGAAGCGGTGGCGCTTGCCGAGCGCGGCAAGGGCTCGCTGGTCTCATCGCTCTTCACCAATAACGGCGGCATTGCCGCTGAAATCGTCACCGGTCTTGCCGCCCATCACGGACGCGTCATGATCGGCAATCGCGGTTCGGCGAAGTCCTCGACCGGGCATGGCTCGCCGCTTGCGCCGCTCGTCCATGGCGGTCCGGGCCGCGCCGGCGGCGGCGAGGAAATGGGCGGCATGCGCGGGGTGAAGCACTTCATGCAGCGCACCGCCGTGCAGGGAACGCCCGACATGCTGACCGCGATCACCGGCGAATGGGTCGATGGCGCGGAAAGCCGGAGCGGCAAGCACCCCTTCCGCAAGTCGCTGGCGGAACTGAAAATTGGCGACCAGATCGTGACCGAAACCCGCACGATCACCCGCGAGGATGTCGAGCATTTCGCCGAATTTACCGGCGACACCTTCTACGCCCATATGGACAGCGACGCGGCGAAGGCCAATCCCTTCTTCGAGGACCGGGTGGCGCATGGCTATCTGATCGCCTCGTTCGCGGCCGGCCTCTTCGTCGATCCGGATCCGGGTCCGGTTCTCGCCAATTACGGCGTCGACAATCTGCGTTTCCTCACCCCGGTCTATTTCGGCGATACGCTGAAGGTGCGGCTCACCTGCAAGGCGATCAATCCGCGTGAAAACGCCGGCCACGGCGAGGTGCGCTGGGATTGCCGCGTCACCAACCAGAAGGACGAGGTCGTCGCGCAATATGATGTGCTGACCATGGTCGCCAAGACCTGGCCGCTTGCCGCCGAAGCGCTCGACCAGATGGCGGGCTGAGCGATGGCCGTCTACGCCTATGACGACATCGTCCCGGTGATTGATCCGGACGCCTATGTCCACCCGGACGCTGTGCTGATTGGCGACGTGATCGTCGGCCCGCAATGTTTCGTCGGCGCAGGCGCGGTGCTGCGCGGGGATTTCGGTCGGATCGAGATGCATGAGGGCTCCAACATCCAGGAGACCTGCATCTGCCATTCCTTCCCGGATCGCGATGTCGTGGTCGAGCGTTTCGGCCATGTCGGTCACGGCGCGGTGCTGCATGGCTGCCGCGTCGGCGAGAATGCCATGGTCGGCATGAATGCCGTTGTCATGGACGAGGCGGTGATCGGCAAAAACGCCATCATCGGCGCAATGGCCTTTGTCAGGCAGGGCTTTGTCGTGCCCGAAGGCATGCTCGCCCATGGCAATCCGGCGCGCGTGATCCGTCCGCTGACGGATGAGGAAATCGCCTGGAAGACGGGCGGCACTAATATCTATCGCCAGCTTGCCTTCGAGGCGGCAGGCCGAACGCGACCGGCCGAACCGCTTTCGCAAGCGGAACCGGATCGCCGCCGGATCAAAGCCCCGCGCTATGATCCTCTGATGATCGCAAGGGTGGGCGAGAAGAAGCAATGAGGGTTTGGGAGAAGCCATGATGCGCCTTCTTCTGCTGTTCAGCTTGACCGATCCAATTCGATTGGCAGCTGCAACGCTTTCAGCCTTGAGGAGTGCCTAGCGTGTCCGCTTCTCCTGGCCGCGCCAATCCGGGTCGATCCTCCGGCCATCGGCCTCGAAGAGATGCCAGTGCTCTTCCCTCGGACGCACATGGACGACATCGCCGCGCGACAGCGCGCTTTGTCCCGGCTCATGGATCAGAACCGGCGCGCCGTCCGGCAGCGTGCAGTGCAGGTAGCTGTTGGCTCCGTGCTGCTCGGAGACGGAGACGGTCACCGGCCAGGTCAGATCATGGGCATCGACCGTGACGAGGTGTTCGGGCCTGATGCCGAGCGTTACCTTCTGTCCGGTCGCAGACTTGGCGGCATGGTCGGAGAGTTTCAGCGGCGGCAATTGCGCGGCGTTGAAGACGAGCGCGCCGTCGGCCGCCACGCCGAGCGTACCCTCGACGAAGTTCATCCTCGGCGATCCGATGAAACCGGCGACGAAGGTGTTGCGCGGATTGTTGTAAAGCTCCAGCGGCGCGCCGACCTGTTCGATAACGCCGCGTCTCAATACCACGATCTTGTCGGCCATGGTCATTGCCTCGATCTGGTCGTGGGTCACATAGATCATGGTGTTGCCGAGCCGTTCATGCAGTTTGGTGATCTCCAGGCGCATATGAACGCGCAGTTCGGCGTCGAGATTGGAAAGCGGTTCGTCGAACAGGAAGATCTTCGGATCGCGGGTGATCGCCCGGCCGATGGCCACGCGCTGGCGCTGGCCGCCGGAAAGCTGCTTGGGCCGGCGGTCGAGCAGCGCGTCGATCTGCAGCATGCCGGCGGCCATGGCTACGCGGCGGTTGATCTCATCCTTCGGCATGCGGATGTTTTCCAGCCCGAAGCTCAGATTTTCACGCACCGTCATATGCGGGTAGAGCGCATAGGACTGGAACACCATCGCCACGCCGCGGTCGGCCGCCGGCACATGCGCGATGCTTTCGCCGTCGATCCGGATATCGCCGCCGGTGACATCCTCAAGGCCGGCGATCATGCGGAGCAATGTCGATTTTCCGCAGCCGGACGGCCCGACGAAAACGACAAACTCACCGTCGTCGATCGTCAGGTTGACATCGGGGATGACTTCGACAACGCCGAAACACTTGTTGAGGTTCTCGAGGGTCAGTTTTGCCATGAATGTCGAACCTATTTTATGCCTGTGGAAGCGATGCCGCTTGTGATGTAGCGCTGCAGGAAGATGAAGGCGAAGGCGAGCGGCAGGGCGGTCAGCGTCGTCATCGCCAGAAGCAGGTCGTAACGGATCTCGAATTCCGTTTGGAACGAGGCGAGGGCCAGTTGCAGCGTGAAGGATTCCCGGTTGTTGAGCACGATCAGCGGCAGCAGGAAGTCGTTCCAGCGCGACAGGATCGAGAAGATCGCGACCACTGCCAGCGCCGGCGAGGACAGCGGCAGGATGATGCGCCAGAAAATCCGCCATTCGCTGGCATGGTCCATGCGCGCCGCCTCCAGCAGTTCGTCGGGAATGGTGAGCATATACTGACGCAGCAGGAACACGCCGGTGGGGGTGGCGACGGTGGGCAGGATCACGCCCCAAAGACTGCCGACAAGGCCGAGCTCGGCAACGATCAGATAGACCGGCACCAGAACCACGGTGGCCGGTATCATCAGCGTCGCCAGAATTGCCGTCAGGGCCGCCGTGGAGCCGCGGAAGCGGTATTTCGACAGCGCGAAGGCCGCCATCGAATTCATCACCAGCGTGATTACCGTGGCGACGACCGTGATGAACAGCGAATTGTAGACATAGCGCCAGATGTCTGCGCCCGCCGTGGTCAGAAGATTGACATAGTTGTCGATCGTGAAACGGACCTTGCGCACCGGCTCGGCATTGGCGACCTTGATCACAAGCCGCCCCGCCGCCGGATCGGCCGGATCGATCATCTGGGCGTTGAGCCCGACGCGCCGGATCTGGGCGAGTCGGATGGTCTCGCCGTCCTCGGTCCTGACGTCGTAGAGCGGCAGCGGTTCGTCGAAGCCTTCGACGGAGACCGTTTCCGTCGTCACCGGCAGCAGCGTCGGCGGGAAATCCTGCAGATTGGCCGGCGTCTTGAACGAGGAGATCACCAGCCACAGCACCGGCGCGAACATGATGACCAGGCCAAGCAGCAGGTAGCCATAGGTGACGTAGTCGGTCCAGTCCGCCTTCCTGCCGCCGCGTTTGCCGAAGATGGTTCCCAGAAGACCAGGCGACGGCCGGTTCCGGGCGATGCGGATGTCGTCGAGGTCAGCCATCACGTGCGCTCCTGGAGAATTTGAGTTGCAGTGCCGTGAACAGCAGCAGCACGAGGCCGAGCAGCAGAGAGGCGGCTGCGGCAAGGCCGAAATTGCGCGGCTGGGCGGCAAAGCCGACCTCGTAGATATACTGGACCATCAGCATCGTGGCCGAGCCGGGGCCGCCGCCGGTCAGCACGTAGAGTTCGTCGAATGTCTGCACAGAGCGGATGACGCACAGGACGAAGACCACCAGAAGCACCGGCAGGAGAAGCGGCAGGGTGATGCGCCGGAACACCCGCCAGTGACTGGCCGAGTCCATCTTCGCGGCCTCGTAGACATCGCGCGGGATCGCCTGCAGGCCTGCGAGAAGAATGATGGTGTAGAACCCCATATGGGCCCAGATCGTCACCGCGACGGCCCAGGCAAAGGCGGTGTCTGCGTGAACCAGCCAGTTGATGCCGCCAAGACCCACGGATTCCAGAAGCCCGTTGAGCGCGCCGTTGCGCTGCAGGATCCATTGCCAGGTCAGCGCGACAACCACCGGCGACAGCATGACGGGGAAGAAGAACACGCCCCGGAAGAAGCCGCGCCCCCTGATCTCCCGGTTGAGGCAGATGGCGGTCAGCAGGGAAATGCCGATCATCAGCACCACCTGCGTCGGCACGAATACGAGACTGTTGCCGAGGGCGCGCCAGAACAGGTCGCGCGAGCATGTCGATGGCTGGAGATAGTTCCGACAATCGAGCAGGGTCTCGTAATTGGCCATGCCGATGAAGGGCCGATCCACAGGGTAGAGCCTGTCACTGCCGGTGACCGAATAGAAAATATTGATGAAGACCGGAAGCAGCGCGAACAGCAGCACCGCCGTCAGGTTGGGGATCAGGAAAATCCACGGCATCCGCTTGATGCCGATTGTCTTTTGAACCCTGCTCATCGCCGGCTCGATCAGCCGGGCGGGCAAGGCCGCGACATTGGCCAGCATCCGGCCGGCTCGCATGCTTGCTGTCATCCGTCTCTCCCTCCGCCTTCGGTGGTGGAGGCGCCCTTCAGGCCGGGCGCCCTCCTGTCTGCTGCCGCCTGAAGGTCGCCCGGTTACTGGTTGCCCCGGGCGGCATCGATCGCCAGGTTGACGTCTGTTTCGATGCGGGCCAGCGCCTCGTCAACCGTCAGCTCGTCGTTGAGCACCTGGCTGATGCGGGTGGTCAGCGAGTTCATCATTGCTCGCTGGTAGCGCCAGCCCTGAAAACGGTAGGCGGCGTCGGCCATTTTCGGCACCTGGGCGCTGAAGGTGGCGAGCGCCTCCTGGGTGCGCTCCGAAGCGCCCGGATATTCGACGCCGGCATCGCCGACCGAGCGGGAGGCCGGGATCTCGACCGAGGCGGCGATCACCTCGGTGAGGTTTTCGGGCTGTGACAGATAGTTGATGAAGGCGCCCATGGCTTCCGGGTGTTCGGTGTGTTTGAACGCCACCAGCGCGCCGCCGCCCGGCATCACCGTGCAGGAGGACGGGCCGCAAGGCGCGGGTGCGACCTCCCAGTCGAACAGGTCACCGACTTCGGCGTCCATCTTGCCGAGGTTCCACGATCCGCCGAAATAGAAGACGACATTGGCATTGAGGAAGTCGGCGAAAAGCTCGCGATGGGTCGCGCCGCCAACGGCCCCCCAGAGATCCATCGGCATCACGCCGGTCTCGTGCCACGCCTTGAATTTCTCGATCGCGTTGCGCAGGCCGTCATCGACGACGGGCCGACCCTCGTCATCGACCAGTTCGGCACCCTGGCTGATGGCGAAGCTGGCGAAGCGGTGGCCCGACCTGTCCATCTCCATCGGAAAATCCGTGTCGGTGGCCTCGGCAACCTTTGTCGTGGCGACCGCCCAGTCATCCCAGGTTGCGCCTTCCTCCGGCAAGGGAACGCCGGCCTGCTCGAACAGTGTCTTGTTGACATAGGCGCCATTGACCGTCAGCGAGGTCGGCATGCCGAAAATCGCCGCGCCGTCGGGGTCGCTGCCGCGCAGCCATGACAGGGTCTGGCCATAGTCCGTCTCGAACTGCGCCGCGTCGACATAAGGGGTGATGTCGAGATAGAAGCGGCTCAAGCCCCCGAGGTCGGTGATGATCGCGCCGTCCGGCCCTTCGCCGGATTCGAGCTGGACCGGCAGGCTCTCCAGGATGGCCTGATAGCTCACGGTTTCCAGTTTGACCGGCAGGTCGGGATGCTCCTCGTTGTAACGGTCGACCACGGGCTGCATGGTGATGCAGCCGAAGCCGGTGTCGTCACAGAAGATCGTGGCGGCGCCATTTTGCGCCGAGGCGGCAGCGGCGCAGGCCAAAAAGATGCTTGCCGCCGCCGGGTAAGCGAACGCTGAAAGTTTCATTCTGATCCTCCCGTTGGACGATGCCAGCCCTCCGCCAGGCATCTTCTCCAGTCAGACGCATTGGTCCAACCACGGAACTATTGATTGGCCTGACCAAAATGTCAACAGCTACGACGTTTCACAAAAAATGCCGTAAAAATGGGACAGGAAGGGCTTGTCTCCACAAGAGGGAAACTTGACAGGGCGAGGTTATTTCTGTTTGGTCTGTCCAGATCGGCGAGATTGGGATGCGACGTCGGATTTCGGCCGATTGTCGTACTTAGCCGAAACCAAGGAGAACCGGGTAAATGCTGAGGTTTGCTGTCGTGGGCATCGACCACGGTCATATTTTCGATCACGTCAACGGACTGCTGGCGGCAGGGGCCGAATTCGCAGGATATTGCGAAAAAACATCGGTTCCAGAACTGGTTGACGCATTCCGCCGAACCTATCCCGATGCGCCCGTCGTCGACCGGGAGACCATTTTTGGCGACGACAGTATTGACGTTATCTGCATCGCCGCTGTTCCCGCAGATCGGGCCGATCTCGCGATCCGGGCGATGGAAGCCGGCAAGGATGTCATGGTCGACAAGCCTGGTATGACCACTGGCGCGCAACTCGCGGCGGTGCGCGAGACGGTCGGAAAGACCGGCCGGATCTTCTCGGTCTGTTTCTCCGAGCGGCTCTGTGTTCCCTCCGCCGTCAAGGCCGGAAAACTGGTCAGAGCAGGAGCGATCGGCAAGGTGGTGCAGACCATCGGCATGGGGCCGCACCGCAAGTCCGCGGGCCAGCGGCCGGACTGGTTTTTTGAGCTTGACCGGTTTGGCGGCATCATCATCGACATCGCCTCGCACCAGATCGATCAATTCCTGTTTTACACCGGCTCGGAGACGGCCGAAGTCGCTGCCGCCAGCATCGGCAATTTCGCCACGGGAGACTATCCCGCCTTTCAGGATTTCGGCGAGGTTCTGCTGCGCAGCGATCATGCCGCCGGCTATATCCGCGTCGACTGGTTCACGCCGGACGGCCTGCCGACCTGGGGCGACGGACGCCTCACCATTCTCGGCACCGACGGCTATATCGAGCTGCGAAAATATGTCGATATCGGCGGCCGCGACGGCAAGGACCACCTGTTCCTCGTTGACCGGACCCATACCGAATATATCGACTGCTCCGGGGAAAAACTCGACTATTTCGACCAGTTCGTCACCGATGTGCGCGAGCGGACGGAAACCGCCATGAGCCAGGCCCATGTTTTCGAGGTCTGCCGCCTGTCGCTCGAGGCCCAGGAAAAAGCCCACAACATCACCGCGCGCTGAGCGGAACCGGGAGGAGAATCCATGACCAGAAAGTTCCGCGTTGCCGTCATCGGCGCCGGTATCGCCGCCCGTCACATGACGGGCTACAGGTGGAATGCCGAGCGCTTCGAGGTCAAGGTGATCTGTTCGCTCGACGAAGCGCGCGGCCGGGCGCTTTGCGAGGAATTCGACGTGCCCGAATACACGCAGGACACCGATTCGCTGTTTGCCCGCGAGGATATCGACATCATCGACGTCTGCACGCCGCCGCACAGCCATTTCGAGCTGTCTCGAAGGGCGCTTGAAGCGGGCAAGCACGTCATCTGCGAGAAGCCGCTGTTCGGTTCGCTCGCCGATGTCGACGCCATGGAGAAGATTGCGGCGGCATCCGGCAGAGTCATCATGCCGATCTTTCAGTATCGCTACGGCGCGGGATTGCAGAAGCTGAAACACCTGATCGCGGAAGGGCTGGCCGGCCGACCGTTCATGACCACGATCGAGACCCATTGGTGGCGTCCGCCGCCCTATTTTGCGGTGGAATGGCGCGGGAAGTGGGCAACGGAACTGGGCGGCGGCTTGCTCGGCCATGCCATCCACGCCCACGACATGCTCAATTATGTCCACGGCCCCTGCGCCGAGGTTTTCGCCTATGGAGCGACGCTGGTCAACAAGATCGAGGTTGAGGACACGATGGCGCTTGCCGTGAAGATGGAGAACGGCTCGCTGGCAAGCCTGTCGATGACGCTCGGCTCACGCGAGGAGATTTCGCGGTTGCGCTTCTGTTTTGAAAACCTGACCGCCGAGAGCATTCGCGAACCCTATACGATGGGGCGGGATCCGTGGCGGTTCATCGCCGGCGATGCCGCGCATCAGGCGCGTATCGACGCCGCGCTCGCCGAGGTCGCGGTCACGGAGGATGGCTACACGCGCCAGTTCGAACTGTTCCATGCCGCGCTTTTGGAAGGCCGCGCGCCGCCGGTGACACTTGCGGATGCGCGGAATTCGCTGGCCTTGGTCACGGCGGCGTATTATTCAGATCGTACCGGCAGGCCGACGCCATTGCCGATCACTGAGGACCATCCGCTTTATCGGTCATGGCTGCCGGAGGCGGGGAAGGAATAGCAGACGCGTGCGCAGTGCCAACACAACCAGCCCCAATGACGGGGGATCGGCCGGAGTCGCACAGGGCGAAGGCGCGGGCGGGCGGAAAGTGCGCCTGCTTGCGGCCAAGCGGCTTTACCAGGTTGTGGCGCGGCGCATCGCCCGGATGATCGAGGAAAATCAGGGCAGGGAAGATTGGCGGCTGCCATCCGAACGCGAGCTCGCCGAGCAGTTGGAGGTAAGCCGCACGGTGGTGCGCGAGGCGGTGATCGCGCTGGAGATGCGCGGCATCGTGGAGGTGCGCGGCCGTGCCGGCATCATCGTGCTGCCGGCGCATGTCAACCCTCTCAGCTTCGATGCCATCAACACCGACATCGGTCCGGGCCCTTTCGAATTGCTGGAGGCGCGGCTGGCGCTGGAATCGAGCGCCGCCGCGCTCGCCGCCGAACGGGCCACACGCTATGACATCATGGAGCTTGAGGAATGCATCGAGCGCATGCAGCTGGAAACCGACGAGGTTTTCCTGAATGAAAAGGGAGACCGGGAGTTTCATCTGACGATCGCGAACATGACCGGCAACGCCATCATCCTGTCGATGATCCAGGCCTTGTGGGACCAGCGCGACGCCTCGCGCATGTGGCAGCGCGTCCACCGGCACATCCATGCCCCGAAGGTGCGTGCGTTGTGGATCGGCGATCACTATGCCATCGTTGCTGCGTTGAAAATGCGCAATGGGGAAGCCGCGCGTCACGCCATGACGCGCCATATAAACAACGTGACTGACGAATTGTTGCGCGCGGACGAACTGGGCCGGTTCTCGTCCGAATCCGCGGATGATTGAGATGGAGATCGGAAATGCTGAAGGGTTTTGAACACGTAGGCATGACTGTCAGCAATATCGACAAGAGCCTGAATTTCTACGTGGATCTGCTCGGGCTGAAGCTGACGGTGCGCCGCAGGGGGCAGGATGATTCCGGTTTCGAATTCTGTTTCCTTGATGCGGGCAACGGGATGCTCGAGATCATGGGGCCGGCGACCGGAGCGCTGCAGGCCGAAGACGTCGCCGCCGGTCGGTCGGGGCTGCGTCATCTGACGTTCTGCTTCGATGATATTGACACGCTATACCGCAGGCTGGAGGAGGCCGGCGTCGAACTGGTCGAGGCTCCGCGCGAGGCTTACAACCGCGACATCGTCGACAAGGTCGCGTTCTGCCGCGATCCCGATGGAATCCTGATTGAACTCTGCGAACGATAGGCATGACCACGCTGCGCTCCGCATTGCCGCCGCACATGGCCGGCAGCGGACCAGGCGAGGCTCGAGGCGTCCCGACATACTGATGCCGTTTCCCGAGAAACAGGCGTTCCGGAAGGCGCGGATTTTGGCGCCGTCCTGTGTTCGGGTCTTCGGCGAACCCGGCGCCTTCATCCTGTCCAAACCAACCGATCGTGATCCCGGCCGTATTGGCCGGCAAGGCGATTGATGTAGTTCCCGAAGATGCCCGCCATGTCGAGCGTTTCGCCAGAGCGCAGCCATTGCTCCTGCAAACCGTCCATCATGGCGATGATCTCGAAAGCGAGGTTGTCGGTATCGGACGCCGGATCGAATGTGCCGTCAGCCTGGCCCGATCTGAGGGCCCCGGCGATCATGGCGTGCGTCCTTGCCGAGCGCGCCGCGAACCAGTCCGCCGCCGGATGATCGGCCGAGAGGCTTTCCACCGAGAGAAGCGCGAAGGCGCGGATCACGCCCGGGATCGTCTCGTTATACCGGACGATAGCCACCAGGGAACCGAGGAATGTGCGCCAATCGGCGCCCTTCTTCGGTAACATAACGGCGGTGACCGCGTCCCGCTCTTCCAGGACCGCCAGCAGCAGCTCGGTCTTGCTCGGAAAATGATGCAGCAGGCCGGGAAGCGTAAGCCCCACCTCTGCGGCGACGGCGGCGATGGCCGCATTCTGATAGCCCGACTGGCTGAACACGCGGACTGCCGCCTCGACGATTTCGGCGCGCCGCCGCTGGCCTTTCCCATAAGGCCCCCGCGCACCGGCGCCTGTCTTTCGTGGTTCGCGTTTTGTCGGGGTGTCGTCCGGCATGTCCGTCGTCTCCATTGGTTTCCCAGGATACATGAAAGGGGTGAAACTTAAAACCTAGTGTTTGGTAGCTTTTTGTGCTTTCGTGTGGCCACAGTGATTGGCGCTGCGCCGCGTGCGTGGCTGTCGGACGTCCATGCCGGCGATGAAATGAGGTTTTGATGAACAATGATCAGACGGGCGGCGCGGCCGTCAATATCGACCACCTTCTGGAGGAGCTGACCCTGGAGGAACAGGTGTCGCTGATGGCGGGCGCGGATTTCTGGACCACCGTTCCGGTGCCGCGCCTCGGCATCCCGGCCGTGAAGGTTTCCGATGGCCCCAATGGCGCGCGCGGCGCGGGCGGCCTGACCAACGGCACGCCGGCTGCCGCCTTCCCCTGCGCCATCGCGCTTGGAGCGAGCTGGAACAGCGATGCGGCCTATGAAATGGGGGCGGCGCTGGCCGCCGAGGCACGTTCGAAAGGCGCGCGGGTCCTGCTGGCACCGACGGTTAACATGCACCGCTCGGGGCTGAACGGGCGCAATTTCGAGTGCTATTCGGAGGACCCGCTGCTGACCTCCATGCTCGCGGTCGCCTATATCAAGGGCCTGCAGGACAATGGCGTCGGGGCGACGATCAAGCATTTCGTCGCCAATGATTCCGAAATCGACCGGCAGACGGTTTCATCCGATGTCGATGAACGGACGCTGCGGGAGATCTACCTGCCGCCGTTCGAGGCAGCGGTCAAGAAGGCGGGCGTCTGGGCGGTGATGACCGGTTATAACCGGCTCAACGGCATCCATATGGACAGCCACAAATGGGCGCTGCAGGACGTGATGCGCGGTGAGTTCGGTTATGACGGCATCTTCATGTCGGACTGGTTCGGCACGAATTCGGTCGCGCCCTCGGTCAATGCCGGACACGATCTCGAAATGCCCGGGCCGACGCGCTATCGCGGCGCAAGGCTTCTCGATGCTGTAAAGACAGGCGAGGTCGATGCCGAGACGATCCGGGCGGCAGCGCGCCGCCTGCTCGTCCTGTTCGAGCGCGTCGGCGCATTCGACAGCGCCGGTCCCGAGGCGGAAATCTCACGTGATGCGCCGGAGACCCGCGCGCTGATCCGTCGTCTCGGCGCCGAGGGCGCCGTTCTTTTGAAGAATGAAGGCAATCTGCTGCCGCTCGAAAACAACGTCTCGATCGCAGCACTCGGCCCCAATGCCGGCGTGGCGCGGTTGATGGGGGGCGGTTCGGCACAGATCAACGCGCCCTATCGGGTGACGCCGGTGGAAGGGCTGAAGGCCGCCTTCGGCGACAATCGCGTTTCCCATGCCAAGGGCTGCACCAACAACAGGCTGACGCAGGTTCTGCAAGGTGATATCGAGCTTCGGTTCCATCACGGCCGCCGGCTTGAAGGCAAGCCCGTTCATATCGCAACCGAGGAGGCGCTCAACTGCTTCTGGTTCGATCTTCCGGTCCCGGAACTTGACCAGAACGATTTTTCCGTGCGGTTCGTCGCGACCTTCACCCCGGAGGAAAGCGGGACCTACCGCGCCGGCATGACAAATGCCGGGCTTGCACGCGCTTATCTCGATGGCGAACTGCTGATCGATGGCGAGAGCGACTGGTCGCACGGACAGAACTTCTTCGGCGCGGCCAATGACGAACGGCAGGTCGAAATCGAGCTTAAGGCTGGAACAACCTATCAGATCGTGATCGACTACTGCTCCCCGGACACTGCCGAGCGCGGCATCACCGTTCGCGCGCTCCGGTTCGGGATTGAAAAGACCATGGGCGAGCAGGACATCGATGATGCCGTCAGGCTTGCGGCCGAGCAGGATGTGGCAGTGCTGTTCGTCGGCCGCCAGGAGGAATGGGACAGCGAGGGACACGATCTGCCGGACATGACATTGCCCGGCCGGCAGAATGCGCTGATCGAGGCCGTGGCCGCCGTCAATCCGAACACGGTCGTGGTGCTGCAGACCGGCGGCCCGGTTGAAATGCCCTGGCTCGACCAGGTGAGATCAGTCGTTCAGTTCTGGTATCCGGGACAGGAGGTCGGCAATGCGATTGCCGATGTGCTGAGCGGCGCGGCCTGTCCCGGCGGCCGGCTGCCGCAGACTTTCCCCGCGCGCATGAAACACAATTCGGCCTGGAGCGACGACGCGCTCACCTATCCCGGCAAGGGCGGGCATGTGCGCTACGGTGAGGGCGTGTTCGTCGGCTATCGCCATCACGACAGCCGCGATGTGCCGCCGCTGTTTCCCTTCGGTTTCGGCCTCGGATACACCCGGTTTGACTGGGGCGACGCCACGACGGACACCGCGATCATGACGGACGCCGGCATCACCGTCACCGTATCGCTGGTCAATTCGGGCGCGGCGGATGGCGTCGAGGTCGTGCAGCTCTATGTTCATCCGGAGGCGATGGCGGGAGACGTGCCCGTCGCCCGCCCGGAAAAGGAACTACGCGCCTTCGCCCGCCTTGCCCTCACGCCGGGCGAGCAAGGCACGGCCAGCCTCGGCATCGTGCCGCGCGATCTTGCCTATTTCGATGTCGAACGCCGGCGATGGGTGGCGCCGGCGGGTCGCTATACGCTTCTTGTCGCCGCCAATGCCGGCGATATCCGCCAGCGTCTGACCGTCGATCTCAAGACCGAGTGGTCAGAACCGGCCTGAAGGCAGAATTGCATTGACCGCCGCGAGCCGGACAGCGCGCGGCGGTGAATGGCCGTTCATGAAAAGCCTATTCGTTCATCACGGTCCGCCCTGTCGAACGGTCGCGCTTGGTTGCCGGGGCAGCAGGTCATTGCCGTTTGAGCGTCTGGGCGCTTGCCGGCGCCTTCGAGGTCCAGGCGGTCGCTGCAAAGCCCCGCTGACCTTGCCCGCGCGGCACGCTGCGGCTTCGTCAACCGGCCGCTTCCGCATCATCTCGATTGTGCATCAATCGCTTCAGGAACGGCGCCAGCACCAGGAGAATGATGCCGGCGGCAATCGCCATCAGGCCGTAGACGAAGAAGCCGTGCTCGTAGATCGAGGCCTCCGCGGCAGGTGTTGTGCCCTTGGGCACGGCCGCGTAGTCGCCGATCACGCCGGCGACGAAATTGGCGGCGGCGGTGGCGTAGAACCACACGCCCATGGCATAGCCGCCGAGCCGGCGCGGGGCCAGCTTGGTCGTCAGCGCCAGTCCAAGCGGCGACAGGCAGATTTCGCTGATCTCGAAGACGATGTAGAACAGCACGATCCACATCAGGCTCGCCTTGACCGTATCCCCGGTCTCGACGATGCCTACCGAGAGAACCCAGAAGACAGGCCGAGGAAGCTCGGACCGAGCGCGTATTTCGCCAGATCGCTGACGGCGTAGCCTCTGCGGGCAAGAAAGAGCCAGAGCCGTGCGACGAAAGGCGAGAGGATGATCAGCACCAGCGCCGAAAAGGCGGTGCCCTCGCTTGCGGGCACGATCCAGCCGAAGACATTGCGGTTGACGTCGCGATCGGTGAACAGCGTGACCGAAATGCCCTGTTGCTGATAGATCGCCCAGAAGGGGATCGAGAACAGGATCAGCACCAGCAGGATCAGCAGGCGGCGGCGGCTTTCGGTATCCTCCTTCGCCAAGATGGCGAAGGAGGATACCACCAGCACGATCCCGACCGCGAAGACGAACCAGCCGGCCCATTCCGGTCGGGAAAGCAGGATGGCCGACAGGCCGACCGCCAGCAGGATGGCCAGGCCGACAATGGCGTTCCAGCGCGCGCTGCCTGAAATCTCCGGCGGCCGGTCGCGCTTTTCCAGCATGCGCCTGCCGGCCACATAGGTGGCAAGCGAGGCCATCTTGCCGAGGCCTGCGAGCGCAAACACGCAAGCGACGGGCAAAAAAGGCATTCCCGGCACAATGCCGGGAATGACGGAATCAGCAACGCTAAAAGGCGTTTTCCGTGACGAAGAGATCAGAAATCGCGTTCGAGACGAACCCAGCCGAACCAGTTCTGCTGGTTCCAGCTGTCGTCGAGGAAGGCGTAGTTGATGTTCGTCCGCAGGTGGAAATCGTCGACGATCTCCCAGTCGGCGGTGGCGCCCGCCTCCCAGAACACCTTGTCGTTGCTGGCGACGTTATACTGCGTCTGCGGCGACAGGATGAAGTTCTCGGTGACGTTGAAATAATAGTTGGCGGCCACCGCATATTTCAGATAGGTGCCGGCAATGGGGCTGTCATTCCAGTTGGCCGCGGTGAAGTCGGGGCCATAGGCGATGAAGCCGCTCTCGTAGAGGCCGGCGATTTCGAACGTGCCGGGCCCGATGCCGAAGCCGGCCCAGGGACGCAGCGCATAGGTCTCGTTGTAGGTATCCCAGGCGGCGTCGAACTTGAAGTAGTTGCTGTCGGAGACGATGTAGCCGAGGCGGGCGGCGAGGCCGAGCTTGGGATAGTTGGTGTCGCTGAGGCCGACATTGCCCGGCGTCATCGCGTCAATCTCGAGGGCGGCCTGGAAATGGTCGGCGCCGTTATAGGCGATGCGGATCGCGTTGTAGCGGCTGACATTGTCGATATTGTCGAGTTCGCCCCACAGGTCCTCGTTCCAGTAGCCCTTGATATAACCGGCGCGCAGGGCGAGTGCATCGCCGATGTCGATATAGGCTTCATCGATGGTGAAGTCGTCGCCGGTGCCGTTGGAATAGAAATAGAGCTCGGGAACGAATTTCGACGTCAGCGTGCCGAGTTCGGTATCGGACTTGGCGGTGATCGCCAGATTGGTCTTGACGTAGGGATACCAGTCGCCGTCGGCTGCCGAACCGGTCTGGATGCCGCCGAACTTCGTCTCGAAACGGACATAGCCGCCGATATCAAGGCAGGTTTCCGTACCCGGGATATAGAAATAGCCGCTGCCGAAGGCGTCACAGACTTCGACGTAATTGGCGGTGACCGGCTCGATCATCACGACGGGGTCGGCGGCCGTCGCGCCTGTTGCAGCCGCAAGCAGCGAGGCGGAGCCGATGAGGAAAAATTTGGTCTTCATGGTCAGTACTCTCCAGAGCCCTTGATAATCATCACACGAACGCAGGGACGCCATGACGCACTCGGTTGTTATTGTGTTCAATCGTTTATTGGCGATTGCAGAGACGACTATACGTTGACCCATTTGAAACACAATTGCCGCTGACCGATTCTCGGCGGATGCGCGCGCGATTCGGTCTCGATAGGACAGCGGTGTTGTCGAACGGCAACTTTTTCAGGCATGGATCGAGTGGGCAGGCAACCTTTCGGCGCCAAAAGAAGCAACCAGAAAAGAAAATGAAAACATATTGTTATGCTAAAAGACCGCGCGCGCGAAGGTGATTCTCTCTCCTCCTGCCGGAATGTCCTGCCGTCTGGATGCGCGGCGGGAGCACATCCCGCAGGCGTGTGGGCCGCCTGCCTGCGGCAATGCGTCCTCGCTCCCGGACCGGCTCCGTCCGCGTTTTCGGTCTCTTCCCGCTTGCTCGCAAGGCCGGTTTGGAGTATCAGCGATTTCGGTGAAAGGGGCCGTAGCTCAGCTGGGAGAGCGCTGCAATCGCACTGCAGAGGTCGGCGGTTCGATCCCGCTCGGCTCCACCAACCGCCTTCGCCATCCGTTGCGCCTGATGCTCAGTTCTTGTCTTCGGGCAGGACCGGCAGCGGCATGATCTCGATGCCCTCTTCAAGCAGGTCTCGCACCTCGTCGGGCTTTGCCTCGCCGATGATGCCGCGCTGCTTTGCCTCCCCGTAATGGATCCTGCGCGCCTCTTCGGGAAAACGCTCCCCGACATCCTCGGAACCGGCGCGGATTTCGGCCACCGCCTGTTTCAGTTTCTCCAGGGCCTCGCGTTGCGCCTTGTCGACAAGGGCCGCCTTGCGCTCGTCCTTTCTGCGGGCGGTCGAGACCTGCGGCGCCATAAGCTCCTTGGCAATCTTCGCCGAGTTGCAGATCGGGCAGGTCAGAAAACCGCTCTCGACCTGACGATCGAAATCATCGCTGCCGGAAAACCAGCCCTCGAAGGCGTGGCCGTTGTCGCAGGAGAGGGAATAATGGATCACGGAGCCGGCCTCTCACTCAGGCCTTTTCGGCACTGGCTTGCATCGCCTGACGCTCTTCCAGCGTGAAGGGGCGGATGTTCTTCAGGTTCGGGACCTTGCCGCGCGCCTCGGCCACCTGATCGGTGTCGATCTCGGCGGTGACAACCGCCTCGCCGACATCGCCGGCCTCGGCAAGGACACGCCCCCAGGGATCGATGATGATCGAGTGCCCGAAGGTCTCGCGACCGTCCTCGTGGACGCCGGCCTGTGCCGCCGAGATCATGAAGGCGCCGTTTTCAATGGCGCGGGCGCGTTGCAGCACATGCCAGTGCGCCTCGCCGGTCTGCTTCGTGAAGGCCGCGGGCGCCGTCAGCACCTCGGCGCCGGCAAGCGCATAGGTGCGGAAAAGGTCGGGAAAACGCACGTCATAGCAGATTGCCATGCCGAGCCGGACAAAGGGCAGGCGCGCCAGACAGGCGGTCTCGCCCGGCCGGTAGACGGCGCTTTCACGCCAGCTTTCACCATTGTCGAGGTCGACGTCGAACATGTGGATCTTGTCATAGCGCGCGGCGATCGTTCCATCGGGCGCGAAAAGCAGGGCGCGGTTTGCAACCCTGTCGCCGCCGACGGCGATCGCCGTCGAGCCGACATGCAGGTAGACACCGTGCCTTTCGGCAAGCGATGACGCCGTGCGGACGATGATGTCGTCCTCCTCGCCCTTCAGCACCGCCATCAGCGCCTTGCGGTTCTTCTGCACCGCGCCGGTCATTTCCGGGGTCTGGATATAGCCGGCACCCTTCGCGACAGCCTCCTCGACCAGTCGCGACAGGGTCTCGGCGTTCTTCTCGGGGTTAGTGCCCGAACGCATCTGCAGGGCGGCGGCGGTAAAACGGGTCATATGAGGTTCCTCAGGAGGCGAGAAGCGGGTCAAGCTTGCCCGCGCGTTCCAGGGCAAAAAGATCGTCGCAGCCGCCGATATGGCGGTCATCGATGAAGATCTGAGGAAAGGTCGAGCCGCCCCTGGCGCGCTCGATCATCTTCGCCCGGACCTCCGGGGTCTCGGTGGCGTTGTATTCGGTAAAGTCGACGCCCTTGTCGGCGAGGAGCTTCTTCGCGCGGGCGCAGAAACCGCAGAATTCCCGTGTGTAGATCTCGACATTCGCCATGATGAACTGGGGTCCTTTCTTTGCTGGCATCCGGCCTTCATATAGTTTCATCGAGAACGCGTGCAAAGGTCAAAACGTTGATCTCGGCAGCGCCCTTGCGTCTCAGGAGGCGCGCAACGGACGAAACGGTCGCGCCGGTCGTATAGACATCGTCGATGACAAGGATCGACTTTCCGAAGACCTTGTCCTCGCTGTCGGGCGAAAGCGCAAAGGCGCCGCGCACATTGTCCTCGCGCGCCGTGCGGCTAAGCCCCACCTGCCGGCTGGTGCGCCGCGTGCGCCGCAGAAGGCCGGGCAGGAAGGGTTTCTCGGAAAGCCGCGCCAGATTGCGGGCCAGTTCGGCCGACTGGTTGCACCGGCGCGACATCAGCCGGGTCTTATGCAGCGGCACGGCGGTGATGCCGTCAGCGCGCGCGATCATGCCGTCATCGGCGCGGCGCATCCATTCGGCCATCATCACCGCAAGATGGGTGTTGTCGCGATATTTGAGCGCGTGGACGAGATTGCGCACGGAGCCTGTGTAAAAGGCGGCGGAGCGCAACCGGTCGAAATCCGGCGGGTTGGCGATTGCCGCCGCGCTCAGGATATCCGGGCCGAGATCATGGGAAAACGGCGTTCCGAGAACCGCGCAATAGGGCCGTTCGATGAAACGGATATCGCTCCAACATTCCACGCAGAGCGCGCGATGCGTTCCGGTGGTCCTGCCGCAGGCGGCGCAGACTGGTGGAAAGAGGAGATTGCCGAAAGCCGAGAGCGTGCCGCGGGCCAAAGCCGCGGAACGTTGCCCTATTGTCTCGCCTCTGAAGGGTTCGATCTCGTCCATGGGCCTGAAGGTAGCGCGTTGACGGATGCTTTGCGACTCCCTAATTGGCGGGCAGGCGTCAGCAGAAAAGGCCGCATGTCATGGAACAGGTTTTCGAAACGGAACGGGTCGAGAAAAATCGGCTGAAGGCCTGGCGCGCGGCCAAGCCCGGCGCGGATTTCCTGCTTAATATCGTTGCCGAAGAGATCGCCGAGCGGTTGGCCGTCGTCGAGCGGACCTTCGATCGCGCCGTCGAACTGCACGGCATGACGGGTGCCGTGGCAAGGGCCGCGCTGGCGAGCGGCAAGGTCGGAAAGATCGAGAGGCTGGAAAGCGACGAGGCCTTCTCCTCGGAGGATGCGCCTGTGGCGGTCGCGCCGCTGGAATGGCCGGGGCTTGAGGAGCGCTCGTTCAATCTGGTGCTTTCTCCCCTTGCCGCGCATCTGACCAATGATACGCCCGGCTATTTCATCCAGGCGCGGCGGGCGCTGAAACCCGACGGGCTGTTCCTGGCGGCCATTGCGGGGTCGGGTACGCTTGCCGAGCTGCGCGATTGCCTGCTTGCGGCAGAGGCAGAGATCTACGGCGGGGTTAGCCCGAGGGTCATTCCCTTTGCCGATGTACGCGATGTCGGCGGTCTGCTGCAGCGGGCCGGCTTCGCGCTGCCCGTCGTGGACCAGGAGAATTACACGGTTCGTTACGATACGCTGTTCGACCTGATGGCGGATCTGAGAGCCATGGGCATGGGCAATCCGCTCTCCGACCGGTCGAAAAAGCCTGTCAGCCGGTCTTTCTTCCTGCGGGCGGCCGAACTCTACGCCGAGCGCTACAGCGATCCGGACGGGCGCATCCGCGCCACCTTCTCGATCATCTATGTTTCCGGCTGGGCGCCG
Source organism: Martelella lutilitoris (assembly GCF_016598595.1). Lineage (NCBI taxonomy): Bacteria > Pseudomonadati > Pseudomonadota > Alphaproteobacteria > Hyphomicrobiales > Aurantimonadaceae > Martelella > Martelella lutilitoris. The sequence goes on along the minus strand of NZ_CP066786.1, from coordinate 4,165,245 downwards.
CACGAAAGCCAGCAGAAACCGCTGAAGCCCGGTTCGGCGAAGGTACGTCTTGCCGACGCGCTCAACACCGAGGAGTTCAAGCTGAAGCGCTAGTTTACAGCAGATCCTGCAGGATCGGGATCAGCGGTTCGTCGGCCGGCGGCATCGGGTAGTCGCGCAGGTCGCGCGCCCGCACCCACTTGATTGCCTGGCCTTCCCTGCCGGATGGAATGCCCTGATAACGGCGGCAGACGAAGAGCGGCATCAACAGGTGAAAACGCTCATAGGTGTGGCTGGCGAAGGTCAGCGGGGCGAGGCAGTCGGGCTTGGTGGTGATGCCCAGTTCCTCCTCCATTTCGCGGATCAGGCAGGCTTCCGGCGTCTCGCCGACCTCCACCTTGCCGCCGGGAAATTCCCAGAGCCCGGCCAGCGCCTTGCCTTCCGGACGTTGCGCCAGAAGGATGCGTCCATCCGCGTCGATCAGGGCGCAGGCTGCCACCAGAAGCAGTTTCATCTCGCTCATTTTTCCGCCTTTTCGCGCCAGTAGCGATATCTGTAGGCCTCTTGAAAGCCGAGGGATTGGTAAAGAGCAAGCGCCGCCGTGTTGGTCTCTGTCACCTGCAGCCAGGCGGTGCGCGCGCCCCGTCCCCTGGCCCAACGCAGCATGCCCGTCGCCAGCTCGCGGCCATGGCCCTTGCGCCGCGCCCCGGGCGCAACGGCAAAGGCCTCGATGCCAGCCATGTCGAAATCATGGACGCAGAGGCCGGCCGCGAAGGGCTCGCCGTCCTCCTCTTCCCGGATGAAGAAACCGTGTGCCGGCCTGATCGCGGTCACGACTTCGGCAAGGCCTGCCCGTGTCAGTTCGCCGACCGGGCTCACCTTCAGCGCAGCGCCGACAAAACGGCCGACATCCTGGCTGGGCAGCAGCTCGACGCCGTCGTCGGGCTCAAAGCGGAAAAGATCGAGCGTCATGACGACGGTCGCGTCGAAGGGTTCTGCCGCTTCCGCCTGCAGGAATTCGACGAGCGCCGGCGGCGTCAGCGGCGTTTCGCGCACCAGAAGCGGCCGTCCGAAGGCCTCGTAATGGCGACGCGCCTTTTCGAACCGGATTTCGATATCGGAGATATCCGACTGGTCGAGCACCGACAGGCTGTTGAGACGTTTCGACGGGTGACCCGCTGTCAGCCGAAGCTGCCAGGCGCCGTCGTAATGCACGTTCTTTGCCGGCCATGCGCGCAGACCCATGGCTTCCAGCCGACGCACAAGTGGAAGATCCGCACTCATCTTCGTTCCGATCCTGTCGCGACGTTATTGTTTTTGTTCATCTAGTGCGCTTCAGGCCGGCCTGTAAACACGCCACTTACGCTTGGCGCAGCCGGTGTTGCCCGATGGCAACGCGGCTGACTGCGGCGTTTGAGCGGTATCAGCTGCGGTAGTCGCCGTTGATGGCGACATATTCCTTCGTCAGGTCGCAGGTGTAGATCGTCGCCTGACCCTCGCCGAGGCCGATATCGGCGCGAATGGTGATCTCGTCCTCGCGCATCACGGCAGAGGCGAACTCCTCGGAATAGTCGGGATCGCGCTCGCCGTTGACGGCAACGCGGATATCGCCGAACCAGATGGCGAGGCGGTCGCGGTCGGCCTTCTCGCCGGCCTTGCCGACAGCCATGACCACGCGGCCCCAATTGGCGTCCTCTCCGGCGACGGCGGTCTTGACCAAGGGCGAGTTGGCGATCGAACGGGCGATCACGTCTGCCGCGCGATCATCCTCGGCACCCGTCACGCGCACCGTCACCATCTTGCGCGCGCCTTCGCCGTCACGCACGATCTGCAGCGCCAGATCCTGCATCAGCGCGTGAAGGGCAGCGCGGAAATCGTCGAGGCGCGGATCTGATCCGTCGGTGACCAGGTCCTGACCGGGCGCCTTGCCTGTGGCGAAGGCCAGAACCGTATCGGAGGTGGAGGTGTCGCTGTCGACCGTGACCGCGTTGAAGCTTGCGCCCACGCCTTCGGAAAGGAGTTGCTGCAGCGCTTCGGCCGAGATCGCCGCATCGGTGGCGATGAAGGAAAGCATGGTGGCCATGTCGGGCGCGATCATGCCGGCGCCCTTGGCAATGCCGTTCAGCGTCACGGAGACGCCATCGATTTCGGCGCCTCTCGTCGCGACCTTCGGATAGGTATCCGTGGTCATGATCGCCTTCGCCGCCTCAAGCCACAGGTCTGCGCTGGCATCGCCCGCCATGCTGGAGAGGACACTCGCGAATTTGGAGGCATCGAGCGGCTCGCCGATGACGCCGGTCGAGGCCAGGAACACGTCGCTCTCGGCGCAGCCCGCGGCTTCGGCCGCAGTGCGCGCGGTCAGCGCCGTGGCTTCCGCGCCCTTCTTGCCGGTAAAGGCGTTGGCATTGCCCGAATTGACCACCAGCACGCGCGCCTTGCCGCCGGCAAGATTGGCGCGGCAGAAATCGACGGGGGCGGAGGGGCATTTCGATTTCGTGAAGAGGCCGGCGACAGCGGCCGTCTCGTCGAAGATCATCATCATGACGTCCGTCCGCCCCTTGTACTTGATGCCGGCGGCGGCAGTGGCGATGCGCAGGCCGTCGATCGGCGGCATGGGCGGGTAGGATTTGGGCGCGAGCGGGGATATGGCGGTCGTCATGGCAGGCCTCTGAAAGTCCGGCCCGCGGCAGTTGCGCGGGCCGGTGGATTGGATCACTGCATTTTATTGACGGCGTCGTAGGCCTGTTGCAAGTCCTTATCTTCGATAACGATCTTGTCTCCGGCCTTCAGCTGGGAGACCACTTCATTGTATTTCTCGCTGGCGACGAGCTGGCGAAGCTGGGGTTCAATCTGTTCGAAGGGGATCGGCGTCTTTTCGCGCGTGTCCTCGACCTCGATCACATGATAGCCGAACTGGGTCTGGACAGGGGTTTCGGTATATTCCCCGGGATTGAGCGAGAAGGCGACCTCTTCGAATTCCGGAACCATTTGGCCCTTGGAGAAATAACCGAGATCGCCGCCGTTGTCGGCGGACGGACCGGTCGAATGCTCCTTGGCGAGCTCTGCGAAATCGGCGCCGTTGTCGAGTTCCGCGATGATCTTCTTGGCCTCGTCCTCGGTGTCGACCAGAATATGGCGCGCGTGGACCTCTTCCTGCTTCGGCGCATTGGCGATTTCCTCGTCATAGCGCGCCTTCAGCATTTCCGGCGTGATCTCGGCGTTGATCTTCTGGTCGAAGAAAGCGTTGTAGAGTTCTTCCTGGCGCAGCTGGTCCATGCGCGTCTTGAAGGCTTCGGTCTTGTCGAGGCCCTCCTTTTCCGCCGCATCGGTGATGACCTTCATGTCGATCAGGCTCGAAAGGGCGACCGCGCGCAGCTGCTCCTCCGGCATCTGACCGAACTGGCCCTTGAACTGGTCGAGCGTGGTCTGCAGTTCCGACTGGGTGATCGGAGCGCCGTCGACGGTGGCGACAACGGCGTCGTTCGCGGAAGAGCCGCTGTCCTGAGCGAAGGACGGGACCGCGAAGCTGACAGTCGTGGCCAGGAGTGCTGCCGCTGCCAAATGTCTTTTCTGCATGAGTTCACCTTTTCCTGTTGTGCGGCGAAACCTCCTGTTTCGCCCTCTTGCGCCGGTCGGGCCCGCCGCATGTGGTAGAAGCGTTGCCACGCGTCAACGTGTGCGTCCGGAATGTGTTGCATCCTTACCGCGATTTAATGTGCGGCGGTCAGCGAGAAGACCGGCAACACAGGAATGTGGCCATTGTGGCGCGGCCTTTGACGTTGACATCCCCCGACCCCCCTCTTATCTGTCTGCCAAGCCCGCGTCCAGTGAAGCTCCGGACGGTGATATGGACCCCGCTTGTCAGGAATGCGTTTGTACGGCGCCACGTACAGGATAGATATGACAACTTTCAGAAAGAGCTATTGAAATGGTCTCACTCGGTGGCGTAGCCCGCAAATTGTTCGGTTCGGCCAATGATCGCCGGATCCGCTCCTACAAGCCCCGCGTGGCGGCGATCAACGCGCTTGAAGAGCAGATGACGGCGCTTTCGGATGACGACCTGAAGGCAAAGACCGAGGAATTCAAAAAGCAGCTCGCCGAAGGCAAAAGCCTGGACGATCTTCTTGTTGAAGCTTTCGCCGTCGCCCGGGAGGCATCGAAGCGCGTGCTCGGCCTGAGGCCTTTCGACGTCCAGCTGATCGGCGGCATGATCCTGCATGAAAACGCGATCGCCGAAATGAAGACCGGCGAGGGCAAGACGCTCGTCGCCACGCTTCCCGTCTATCTCAACGCGCTCGCCGGCAAGGGCGTCCACGTCGTCACCGTCAACGACTATCTTGCCCGCCGCGACAGCGAGAACATGGGCCGGCTATACGGCTTCCTCGGGCTCACCACCGGCGTCATCCATCACGGCCTCGACGACCAGCAGCGCCGTGCGGCCTACAGCGCCGACATTACCTATGCCACGAACAACGAGCTCGGCTTCGATTATCTGCGCGACAATATGAAGATGCAGCGCGCGGAGATGGTCCAGCGCGGCCACAATTACGCGATCGTCGACGAGGTCGACTCGATCCTGGTTGACGAGGCGCGCACGCCGCTGATCATTTCCGGTCCGCTTGATGACCGTTCGGACCTCTACGTCACCATCGACAAGATCATTCCGATGCTGGACGAGGGCGATTACGAGATCGACGAAAAGCAGCGCTCGGCCAACTTCTCCGAAGACGGCATGGAAAAGCTGGAGAAGATGCTGACCGAATCCGGTCTGATGAAGGGTGAATCGCTCTATGACGTCGAGAATGTCGCCATCGTGCATCACCTCAACAACGCGCTGAAGGCGCACAAGATGTTCTCCCGCGACAAGGACTACATCGTGCGTGACGGCGAGGTCGTGATCATCGACGAGTTCACCGGCCGCATGATGCCGGGTCGGCGCTATTCCGAAGGCCAGCATCAGGCGCTCGAGGCAAAGGAAGGCGTCAAGATCCAGCCGGAGAACCAGACGCTGGCCTCGATCACCTTCCAGAACTATTTCCGCATGTATGACAAGCTGGCCGGCATGACCGGTACGGCGGCAACCGAAGCGGAAGAATTCGGCAATATCTACGGCCTCGACGTTGTCGAGGTTCCGACCAACCTGCCGATCGTGCGTCTCGATGAGGATGACGAGGTCTACCTCACGGTCCAGGAAAAATACGAGGCGATCGTCGAGGAGATCAAGGCGGCCAAGGAAAAAGGCCAGCCCGTTCTTGTGGGCACGACCTCGATCGAAAAGTCCGAGTTGCTGGCCGCGGCGCTGAGGCGCGACGGCATCACCGAATTCGAGATCCTGAACGCCCGCTACCACGAGAACGAGGCCTTCATCATCGCCCAGGCCGGCGTGCCCGGCGCGCTGACGATCGCAACCAACATGGCTGGTCGCGGTACTGATATCCAGCTCGGCGGCAATCTGGAAATGCGCATCCAGGCCGAACTCGGCTATCTGGAGCCGGGCATCGATATCGTCACCAACGAAGAGGGCGAACGCGTCGAGGTCGAGCGCAAGTTCACGCCGCCGGGTCCGGAGCGCGAGGCGAAGGAGCAGGCGATCCGCGAGGATGTCGCCCGGCTGAAACAGGAGGCGTTGGCTGCCGGCGGCCTTTACGTGATCGCTACCGAACGTCATGAAAGCCGGCGCATCGACAACCAGTTGCGCGGCCGTTCCGGCCGTCAGGGGGATCCGGGCCGTTCGAAGTTCTACCTCTCGCTTCAGGATGACCTGATGCGCATCTTTGGCTCCGACCGCATGGAAAGCATGTTGACGAAGCTGGGCCTGAAGGAAGGCGAGGCTATCGTCCATCCCTGGATCAACAAGGCGTTGGAGCGCGCGCAGAAGAAGGTCGAGGCCCGAAACTTCGACATCCGCAAGAACCTCCTGAAATATGACGATGTGCTCAACGACCAGCGCAAGGTCGTCTTCGACCAGCGCAAGGAACTGATGGATTCCGACGATATCTCCGAGATCGTTGAGGACATGCGCCATGAGGTGATCGAAAACGCGGTTCACCGCCGCATTCCCGAACGGGCCTATGCCGAGCAGTGGGATGTCACCGGCCTGAAGGAAGACTGCCTGCGCATTCTCAGCCTCGACCTTCCGATCGAGGAATGGGCGGCCGAAGATGGCATTGCCGAGCCGGAAATCCTCGAGCGCATCAATGCCGCGGCCGATCAGGCCGAGGAAGTCCGGGCCAGGCAGGCCGAGCAGTTCGGGCCTGATGTGATGAAATATGTCCAGCGCCAGGTCACCATGCAGTCGCTCGACCATCTCTGGCGCGAGCATATCGTCAATCTCGACCATCTGCGCTCGGTCATCGGCTTCCGCGGTTATGCCCAGCGCGATCCGCTGCAGGAATACAAGGCCGAGGCTTTCGAACTGTTCCAGGCGCTTCTCGGCAATATGCGCGAGCTTGCCGTTTCGCAGCTCTCGCGCGTCCAGCTGGTGCGCGAGGCGCAACAGCCCCAGCCGCAGCCGGAAGTGGATACTGCGAAGCTGCGCGCCAGCCATGTCGACCCGGATACCGGCGAAGACGAAATGGCGGGCGAACAGGTCGGTGCCGGTGAAGCCGCAGCGCCTGCCGGTCAACTCCCGCCGGAATACCGCAATGTCGGCCGCAACGACCTTTGCCCCTGCGGTTCGGGCCGCAAGTTCAAGCACTGCCACGGCCGTCTCGCCTGACATAATCAAGGCTTCATTTCAGGCCGTTGCCGGATCCGGTGGCGCGGTCGTACCCGTTTTCCCGGCGCCCCGTTTTCCCGGCGCGATGTCAGGCGACGCGCCGGTTCCCGTTTGTCGCGACCGGCTGAGAGAGCCGGCGCAGGACGGAACGGCCGCGCAGGCGATGCGTTGCGGCCGTTCCCTTTTCTCAGAACTGCACCAGGATGTTCTTGAACTGCCAGGGATCCTTCTCGTCCTTGCGTTCCTCGAAGAAGGTCTGGCGTCCGGTGAGCGGCGTCCAGTCGGTATAGTGGCCTTCGACCGGGCCGAGATAGGGCATCTGGATTTCCAGGCAGCGGCGATAATCTATCTCGTCGGCCTCGACGATGCCCGCTTCCGGGTTTTCCAACGCCCAGACCATGCCGGCCAGAACGGCGGAGGTGACCTGAAGCGCGGTCGCGTTCTGGTAGGGCACCAGATCGCGCGTTTCCTCGATCGAAAGCCTTGAACCGAACCAGTAGGCGTTTTTTTCGTGGCCGTAGAGCAGCACGCCGAGCTCGTCGATGCCGGTCAGGATATCGGCCTCCTCCAGCACCAGGCTTTCCGCCTGCGGATTGCCGCCATTGCCGAACATCTCGTCCAGCGAGAGCACGGCCACGTCGGCCGGGTGGTAGGCATAGTGGCAGGTCGGCCTGTAGGAGACCTTGTCGCTGTCGTTCCTGACTGTGAAATAATCCGCGATCGAGACGGATTCATTGTGGGTGACGAGAAAGCCGTATTGGGGCCCGGGCGTCGGGCACCAGCTTCTCACCCGCGTATTGGCCCCGGGCTGCTCGATATAGATCGAGGCCTTGCAGCCCTTCTTGTGCTTCTTGGCGTTCTTCGGCATCCATTTTTCGTGGGTGCCCCAGCCGAGTTCGGCGGGCTGCATGCCCTCGGCGACGAACCCCTCGACGGACCATGTGTTCCAGAAGGTTCCCTGCGGACGCAGGAATTTGGAGCGCTGGGTGTCACGCTCGGCGATATGGATGCCCTTGACGCCGGCATCCTTCATCAGTTGCGCCCAGCCCTCGCGGTCATCTGCCATGGGTTCAACGAAGTTCATTCCTGTGTCGCGGGCAAGGTTGACCAGCGCCTGCTTGACGAACCAGGAGACCATGCCCGGATTGGCGCCACAGCAGGAAACGGCGGTGGTGCCGTCGGGGGTCTTGCGCTTTTCCTTGCGCACGGTTTCGCGCAGGGCGTAGTTGGTGCGCGAGGCATTGTCCGCGTTCTTGTCGAAATAGAAGCCGAGCCAGGGTTCGATCACCGTGTCGACATAGAGCACGCCGAGCGAGCGGCAGAGCTTCATCAGGTCGAGCGAGGAGGTGTCGACGGAAAGGTTGACGCAGAAGCCCTGGCCATCGCCCTCGGTCAGAAGCGGTTCCAGCAGTTCCTCGTAATTGTCCCTGGTCACGGCAGCGTGGATGAAGCGGACCCCGTGGTTTGCCGCGATATTGGCATGGGCGTCATTCGGATCGATGATGACCATGCGCGACTTGTCGAAATTGAAGTGCCGTTCGATCAGCGGCAGGGCGCCTCTCCCGATGGACCCGAAACCGATCATGACAATGGGTCCGGTGATTTCGGCGTGGATCGGGTATTCCTGAAGCATTTCCGTTTCCTTCTCGATTAGGACCTGCGCGCAAGGCGAATGCCGCGAACGTAAGCACAAATTGTGACACGGCCATTTTGTTCCGTGGCCTGTCGATCGCGTTAAAAGCGTGACCACAGCGCCGGGCAACAGTAAAGCGGATTTGTTGCCGCCGTTCCAGAAGTCAGTTCAAAACTTCCCGCAGATAAGCCGAAAGCGAGTCGATATCGGCATCTTTCATGCCCTTGTAGGCGCGCTCCTCCGCCGTCAGTCCGTCAAGCTGCTTCAGCATGGCTGCGGCGATCGCACGGTTCTCGGGATGACGCCGGACCATGGCCAGCGGATCGGCATGGATCTTGATCGTGAAGAGGATGGCGCCGGTTTCCGGCAGACGACGCAGCGTCTGGCGCTCGACGCGCAGGACATTGTCGCCGATCGGGCGGACCGGCCGGAACGGGTCTTCCGGCAGATGCTTGGAGACCGGCATCGCCAGCGCAGTCGAGCCCTTGAAGGACCAGTTGAACCGCTCGGCCGGAAGGTCGGGCTTCAGGTTGTCGAAAATGCGCGTGACCATCGCCGCATTTCTTGTGCCGCCCTGAAAGCCCGGCACATCCGCATGGACCTCGTCCATCGGCCGCCCGGCCTTTTCGGCCAACGACCAGGAGGAGGGAAAAGCGATGAAGCCGGCGGAAAGATGCCAATGGCCGTCATGCCTGGTGAGAACGGCAAGGTCGTCGGCGATCAGCAATCCCGCCCGCATCAGCGGCGGCATGGTCCCGTCGGCGATATCGACGGTGTGGCCGGCCATCGACATCATGGCGCCGTCGAGCCGGTGGGTGTCGTGATGCTCGTCCCCCAGGTGGCGGACAATCAACTCGAGCGCTTCCTGCTGGGCTGCGAGACTGTCGGGCGCGGCGCGGAAGATTGCGTCGGGGTCCGCTTCCAGAAATTGCCTCTTCTCGTCGAGATAGCGGCCGAGATCACCCTCCGCCTCCAGCCAGTCCGTTGTCGCAATCTGCGAGAGACCTATAGAAAACGGCTTGTAGGCGCGGCCATAGGGCATCAGGCGCAGCGGGCGGTTCTCGGTCGCGGCGTCCGTCATGGCTGTTTCAGGCCTTCGACGCCGGCAACGGTTCGGGAAAAATCGACCTCGGTCAGTTCGTATCGCGCCACGCCTTCGCTGACGAAGGGATCGGCCTCGCAGAGGGCGCGCACCTCATCGAGACTGCTGCGGGCAATGATGAGGCCGCCGGTGCGGGGCACTTTGCGACCGGACGCAACGAAAACGCCATCGGCATAGTGCCTGTTCAGCCATTCGATGTGGCCATCGAAGTGCTTTTCGACGGCGTCCATCGGCGCAATATAGGTCAGCGAGATCAGGATCATCACAGCGTCCTCAACCGGCCGGAACAGCGCACAGGTCGCCGGCAAAACGGGCTTTCAGCAGGGCTTCGTCATATTCGGCGCGCGCGGTGGAATCAAGCACGATGCCGCCGCCGACATTGAAAACCGCCCGTCCGTCATCAAAGAGCGTGATCGTGCGGATGGCGACATTGAAGCGCATCGCGCCGTCGGGCGCAATATGGCCGATCGCCCCGCAATAGGCACCGCGCGGCCCATCCTCCAGGCTGCGCAATATCCTCATCGCCGAAATCTTCGGCGCGCCGGTTATCGAGCCGCAGGGAAAGAGCGCGGCAAAGATCGACCCGATGTCGGTCCCGGCGCAAAGTTTTGCCCGAACGTGGCTCACCATCTGGTGGAGCGTGGGGTAGGTCTCGATGTCGAAGAGCTTTGGCACGTGGACGCTGCCGGGTTCGGCGATGCGGGAGATGTCGTTGCGCAGAAGGTCGACGATCATGCAGTTTTCCGCAAGCGTCTTTTCGTCGTCCAGCATCGCCGCGATGATCGCGTCGTCCTCTTCCGCCGTTGCACCGCGCGGAGCCGTGCCTTTCATCGGGTGCGTTTCGAGAAAGCCGTTATCGTCGACCTTGAAGAAGAGCTCCGGCGAGCGCGACAGGATGCGCGGACCGGCAAGGTCGAGATAGGCGCCGTAGCGCACCGGCTGGCGTTCCGCATAGGCGTGGAAGGCGGCAAGCGGATCGCCCTGCCAGCGGGCTTTGACCGGAAAGGTAAGGTTGCCCTGATAGCAGTCGCCCGCCCTCAGATGGGCGTGCAGCGGTTCGAAACGTTCGCGATAGGTGGCGAAATCCCAGGCGGGTTCGAGATCGGACAGAAAGGGCGTCGTGGAGCATGACGCGGGAAGACCGGTCTCCTCCGGGGGATCGAAAACGCCGAAACAGAGATAGGGTATCTCGGTTTTGCCAGGGGAAAGGCCTGAGAAGGCGGGGTCCAGGAGAAGCCCCGCCTCATAGGAAACATAGCCGGCGAGCCAGTGCCCCCCGGCCCTTGCTTCCTCCATGCGGACAAAGCCCTGCGCCACGTCTTCCGGGTCGGTCGCCAGGATCAGCGCATGCGGCTGCGAAAATGCGAGCATGCGACCGGCGAGGTCGTCCCGGAAAACGGCGCGCGTCATGCTATTCCTTGTCGAGCGCTTCGAGTTCGTCGATCAGGCCCTCGATCATCGACAGCCCCTTGCCCCAGAAGGTCGGGTCAGATGCATCGAGTCCGAAGGGCTTCAGCAGTTCCGAGTGATGCTTGGTGCCGCCGGCGGTCAGCATCTCGAAATACTTGTCCTGAAAGCCGCTTTCGGCATTCTGGTAGACGGCGTAGAGCGAGTTCACCAGGCAATCGCCGAAGGCATAGGCATAGACGTAGAACGGCGAATGGATGAAGTGGGGCACATAGCTCCAGTAGGTCTCGTAACCATCGGCGAGCCTGATCGCCGGCCCGAGGCTCTCGGCCTGCACCGACATCCACATTGCGTTGATCTGGTCTTCGGTCAGCTCGCCCTCGCGACGCGCCGTGTGGACCTTGCGCTCGAACTGGTAGAAGGCAATCTGGCGCACGACGGTGTTGATCATGTCCTCCACTTTCTGGGCGAGCATCGCCTTGCGCCTTGCCGTGTCGGTCGTCTGCGAAAGCAGCGCGCGGAAGGTCAGCATCTCGCCGAAGACGGACGCGGTTTCGGCCAGCGTCAAGGGCGTCGAGCACATCAGCGCGCCCTGTTTGGCCGCCAGAACCTGGTGCACGCCGTGGCCGAGTTCGTGGGCAAGCGTCATCACGTCGCGCGGTTTGCCCAGGTAATTGACCAGAACATAAGGATGGGCGGAAGGCACGGTCGGGTGCGCGAAGGCGCCGGTGCGTTTTCCCGGGCGGATCGGCGCGTCGATCCAGTTCTCGTCAAAGAAGCGGCGGGCGATGCCGGCCATTTCAGGCGAGAACGCGCCATAGGCCGAAAGCACCGTGTCCCGGGCCTCGTCCCACGGGATCACCCGCTCGGCGGTGTCGGGCAGCGGGGCATTGCGATCCCAGTAGTTCATCTGCTCCATGCCGAGCCATTTCGCCTTCATCGCGTAATAGCGATGGGACAGGCGCGGATAGGACTGGCGCACCGCCTCGGACAGCGCATCGACAACCTCGCGCTCGACCCGGTTGGAGAGATGCCGGCTGTCCGCGATATCCTCGAAGGCGTGCCAGCGGCTGTTGATCTCGGTGTCCTTGGTCACCGTGTTCATGATCAAAGAGAATGTCGGCAGATTGTCCTTGAAGGTCGCGGCCAGGGCTTCCGCGGCCTTGCGGCGGACCGGTTCCTTTGTATCGCTCAAAAGATTGAGCGTCTTTTCCAGCGGCATGTCCTCGCCGTCGACGGTAAAGCGCATGCGGTCCATTGTTTGGTCGAACAGGCGGTTGAAGGCCTGGCCGCCGGTCGTCGATTTCTCCATGAACAGCTGTTCGATCCGGTCATCGAGCTGGTGCGGCTTTTCCAGGCGGAGATCGAGCACCCACGGGCGGTAATGGGCAAAGCGATCGTCAGCCTCGAACGCCCTGTCGATCGTTTCTTCGTCGAGGCGGTTCAATTCCAGTTCGAAGAACAGGAGATCGGCGTAAATCTCGGTGATCCGCGCCGAGGTGTCGCCATAAAGCTTGCGCAGGGCCGGATCGGCGGCATTGGCATAATAGGAGAGACCGGCAAAGGAGCCGAGCCGTCCCAGTGTGTCGCCCAGCGCCTCATAGGCCTCGATGGCGGCGCCGAGTCCGTCTTCGCCGCTTCTCTCCGCCGCCTCGGCAAGCTTGCCCTTCCACCGGGTCGAAAACGACCTTGCCTTCTTCGCAGCCTCATCAAAGGCGTTGTTGAACTCGGGCGAGGAAGGGCCGGGATAAAGATGGGAGAGATCCCATTCGGGCAGGTTGCCCAGGGCCTCGTCGCCGGACTTCGTCGCCCGGGCAGGGCTGCCGGCGGGTGCGCGCGGAAATGAAGCGTTGAACATGGGTCTGTCTTTCCTGTTGTGGTGCGGTCGCCGCCTGAAGCGGGCGCGAAGCTCCAACATATGTGTCGCCCGCACGCCCCGCAATCGGCTGCCCCAAGATATCTGACGCCTTGCTGTGACGGATCGCCTCGGTTTTTCCGTGCGCCAGCGTTGATTTGCGGCAAGGACTTAACCCTTGGGAAAGGCTAAGCGGTTATTCATGGGTCTAGGAATTTAACCAAATATTGCCTATAAAGTGGCAAGCTGAACGTCAGGCGGGAAAGATGCCTCGTTTGCGCCGCATTGGACCTCCAAGAAGGTCGCCGTCCGCCGCTCCTGAGGCTGCTGACGGTGCGGGGCCCCGATCACGACATTCAGAGTACCCAGGGAGAGTCCGGTTTGTGTGACCGTCCATCAAGCATATTCCTGCAACGGACAATTGCCGTTCTGGCGTTGCTTGCGGCCATGTTCTGCGTGTTTGGCGTGACCGAGGCGCAGGCCGAAACCCGAACCCTGAAGCTTTATTACATCCATACAGGCGAAAAGGCGGAGATCACCTTCAAGCGCAACGGGCGCTATGACAAGAAGGGGCTGGAGCAGCTGAACTGGTTCCTGCGCGACTGGCGGCGCAAGGAGCCGACCACCATGAACCCGCGGCTGTTTGATCTGGTCTGGGAGGTCTATCAGCAGGTCGGCGCCAAGGATTACATCAACGTCGTCTCGGCCTATCGTTCGCCCGAAACCAATGCGATGCTGCGCAAGACATCGTCCGGCGTTGCCAAGAAATCGCAGCACATGCTCGGCAATGCAATGGATTTCTTCATCCCCGGCGTGCCGCTCGCCAAGCTGCGGGCGACGGCGATGAAGTTGCAGCGCGGCGGCGTCGGCTATTATCCGAGCTCCGGCTCGCCCTTCGTCCATCTCGATGTAGCGAGTGTTCGCGCTTGGCCGCGCATGAGTCGCAGCCAGCTTGTCGCGCTCTTTCCCGAAGGTCATACGCTGCATCTGCCGGCCGACGGCAAGCCGCTTCCCGGCTATCAGGACGCGCTGGCTGAATACAAGGCCAAGGGCAGCGTCTCCGGGTCCGAGCCCGTCCGCGTCGCCAGTGCTGACGATGGCGACGAGGATGAACGTCCGAATCTGCTTTCGATGCTGTTCAATCGCAACAATTCCGGCAATGACGACACTGCAGGGAACGACCGCCAGCAGCGCGCCGCAACGACGCCGTCGCGCCAGAGCGCGCCGCAGCAGACGGCGCCCCAGCAGCGGCCGGTCGACATCCTGACGGCGGCCGTCAGCTTTGACAATCTCGACATTCCGCTGCCGCTTTCCCGTCCCGGCGCCGACAATGCCGATCTCGGCACGCCGCTTGCCACCGCGCTGGTCGATCCCAATCCGCCCGAGGCGGAACCGGCGCTGGCGATCGCTGCCAATATTCCGGTGCCGCAGTCGCGGCCGTCCTCACTCGGCGCGGCAGAGGGCATGTCAGTTTCCGACGTGCTGGTGGCCGAAGCCGCTTCGCCCGTCGAGCAGGCCCCTGTCGAAGTCGCCTCCCTCGGCGACGGTTCGTCTTTCGAACAGGATCGCTTCGGCTTCATGGATGGCGAGGTTCCCGTGCCGAGCCCGCGTATGAGCTATGCCGGACTGGATCAGGGCGCGCCGATAACGCCCGAGCAGTTGCAGGCGGCCGGCCGCGCCGGGACTGTCGTTCCGGAGCCGGCTCAAAATCCGCGCAAGACGGCCCAGAGCGAGCTTGCCCGCAAGCTTTCGGCCATGGGTGATACGACGGAGCTTGCCTACAACGAGGACAATGACTTCCGCGTTCTGTTCCGCCCGACCCTGGCGCGAATCAATGCCACCGCGCCGGAAGCGCCGACCAAGGGCGCCCGCCCAGGGACGATCCTGCCCGGCAATGCAAGGTCGGCCGCCGTATCGGGCGGCGAAGCAGGTATTTCTGCTGAAGGCTATCAATCCGCAAGTATTGCAAGTACAAAGTCGAGTGGAACCGGTCAGAAGTCGATTGTTGACTATTTTGATCAGGAAAGATTTTAGTATCTACTCTTGGATGAACGAGCTACTTGTCGCGCGGATAACTTTAACGTAATATGACGGCATGAGCACATCTGACCCTTTCGTCGCTATTGCCGACCCCAATCGTCGCCATCTCCTGATGGCCTTGAGGCGTGAGCCGAAAACGGTGACCGAGCTTTCGGAGGGGTTGCCGATCAGTCGTCCCGCCGTCTCGCAGCATCTAAAGGCCCTCTTGGACAGCAAGCTCGTGCGCGTGACGCCGGTCGGTACAAAACGGTTCTATGCCATCAATCCGGAAGGTTTCTCCGCGCTGAACGGCTGGATTCGTCAGTTCTGACCGCGGCGTTCCGCGGTCCGGTTGTGCGTCGGCCGGCATTGGCGGGCACGAGGGCGCCGATCCTTATAAAACGCAGCTGAACGAGGCGTGTCCGGACAGCGGACGACCTGGTGGTGCCGTCGCAGGCGCCCGCACGGCCAGGGGCGGCGGCGCTCGGATGCAATGTCAATTGCTCCTGTTGGAAGCGACCTGCGTTGCGCTCTCATTGCCGAGCAGCGCGTCGATCCGCTTGCGTTCGGATTCGAAGCGGGCAAGATTCTCGCCCGCCAGCGCGTCGGAGTTCGGGAAGCGGATCTTCATCGGATCGACCTTGGTGCCGTTGACGAGGAGTTCATAATGCAGATGGGGGCCGGTGACGAGACCGGTGGCGCCGACATAGCCGATGACCTGTCCCTGCTTGACGCGCGCGCCCTCCTTGACGCCCGGGGCGATCTTGCTCTGGTGGTTGTAGGAGGTCTCGTAGCCATTGGCGTGACGGATAATGGTCTGGTTGCCGTATCCGGAGGACGACCAACCGGCCTTTTCGACGATGCCGTCACCGGCCGCAATGATCGGCGTCCCGGTTCGCGCCGCCCAGTCCACGCCGCTATGCATACGGGCGTATTTCAAAACCGGATGCCGGCGCATGCCGAAACCGGAGGTGAACTTGCCGTTCGGCACGGGATTGCGCAAGAGGAAGCGGCGGATGCTGCGGCCGTTCGCATCATAGAAATCGACGGCGCCGGTCTTTGGGTCGGCGAAGCGATAGAGCCTGATGGCCTCGTCGCCGATCTTCGCATCGATATAGAACAGTTCGGACGTGGCCGTCGCCTTGCCGTTCGGATCGGCGTCGGAAAAGAACAGCTCGAGCTGGTCGTCCGGCGAAGCTATGGACTGCAGATCGACCTTGCTCGCCAGAAGATTGATCAGTTGACCGGCCATGTCCTTTGTCAACCCGTAGGTCAGCATGGCGCGGAAAATGCCGTCATAGACCCGCACCGGCTTCTGCGTGGTGCCGAGCAGCAGATCCGTCTCGTCGGCAGACGCATTGGCGACGGCCTCGCTCATCGGCGGTTCGACGCCCTCGACGAAACGTCCCTTGTCGTTGAGCGCCGTGGTCATCACATGTTCGCCGCCGCGATAGAGGCTGAGCCGGACCACGCGCATATTGCGGCCCATCCGCATAAGGCCGATGCGCAGAATGTCTCCGGCCTTCAGCATCGGCGAGCCGGAGCCTTCCTCGATCAGGCGGCCGAGTTCGGCGGCGAGCGGCGCGGGATAGCCGGCGGCCACCAGAAAGGCCTCGACCTCGACCTGCTGGCGAACCGGCAGGATATCATCGTTGAAATCCTGGGTGAAGACGGACTGCAGCGCGCTTACCGAGACATTCTCATCGACGATCTGGGCCGCCATCGCCGGCTTGAGCGGAAGCATGATCTGCTCGGGCTCGAAGCGATCGGGATCGACATAGCTGAGCATCGACAGATCGCCGACGCTGTTCTGCAGCATCGTCTCGTTTGCGAGAATCGTTTCCTCGATCTCGTCGGTGGAAAGGCCGGCGGCAAAGGGCAGGGGCGGCTTGGTTGCCGGGAAGGGCGTGAACTTGAGCTCGACCTCGCCCTCGACATCGGTATCGTAGATCACGTCGACGGCCCGTACGCGCGGTCCGGCCCGCTCGGTGGTCGAGAAAACCTCGAAGGGATCGAAGGCGGGGTAGTCGGGCGTCTTGCCGTAATTGGCCGCGAGCGCCATCCGCACTTCGGAAAAGGGCTCGTAGTGAATGACGTCGCGATCACCCTGGCGCACCGCCGTTGGCACCTGCAGGACGCGGCGGTTGGACGGCTTGGCGATCACCGTGGTCGGGATCAGGCGGTCGCCTCTGACCGCCGTGTCGTCGACCCCGGCCGCGGCCGTCTTGGCAAAGGCGGAAGCCGGCGCGGCGAGCCGTTCGCGTCCATCGACGGCCGCGGAAAGGGCGATTGCCATCAGCGCGGTGCTTGTCAGCCCCGTCAGGCAGGCTCCGGCGAGCCAGCGGATCGACACGTCGCGCCGTGCCGGCGGCGTCTTGCCGTCCACGACAATCGGCGTGCCTCTGCCGAACGAGCGCGCAGGGTTTTTCTTTTCTCTCATATGCCCGTGGTCTTAGGTCCGATTTGCCGATATCGCAATTGGTTCAACTGATGTGCCGAAAATCGCCGCAGCTGTCAAATCACCATTTGCCCCCGGTCCCTGGGCTCCAGTCCGACTTGACCGATGGGGGCGGCGTCATCCGTGACTCTTCGCGGTGAATATGGCGCATTGAGGGCAGGTCTGCTGTGGGCGATGCCGGGACGAAAAGGCGGAGCGCAGCGCCTGGAAAGGGAAGCATGAACGGTGACCCCAACAAAACCAATGACTTAACAAAAATGTCATTTTTTTTGGAGTTGGTTGTTGACGGTTTGGCGGAATGGGGTCTATAAGCCGCCTCACCGAACGACGGGGCGGCGCTGAGGCGGTGCTTACGGTTCTAGAAAATCTTCCGACAGGCTGGAATGCTGAGTCAGGCTGAACTTGAAAAGAGATTGGCCGCGAGAGGATTTTTGACGGTTTTGCCGTCGGTTATTTGGACAATTGCATATATGAAGAAAGAGAAGCGTGGCGAGCGGCTTTGTCGGTGAGCTTTCGGGCTTACCAAAGAGACTTAGGAGCGGTCACGTTTTAGGAAACTGCTTGGATTTTGCGC